>CAYLSO010000086.1:0-8034 GCA_964386525.1 uncultured bacterium | reverse complement strand
TCCAGCAGCTCGGCATGCGCAGGCCCGAAAGCTACCAGGGCTCGTTCTTCCGCCCGAACCTGATCATCACCTCGCAGAAGAAGGGCGACGCGGGGCAGCCACGCCGCGCGAGCGACGGGGTGCGGCCCGCAGGCGTCCGCCGCAACTCGCGGCGCGACATCCTGGGGATCATCCGCCGCCACGCGGGCGAGAGCGGCATCGCCTACTGCCTCTCGCGCCGCGCCGTGGATTCGCTCACCACCTGGCTCGTCGAGCATGGCGTGCGCGCGCTGGCCTACCACGCGGGGCTCATCGACGAGGTGCGCAGCCGCAACCAGGACGCCTTCGCGCGCGACGAGTGCGATGTCATCGTCGCGACCGTGGCCTTCGGCATGGGCATCGACAAGAGCAACGTGCGCTTCGTCATCCACCGCGACATGCCGAAGAGCGTGGAGGCCTGGTACCAGGAGATCGGCCGCGCGGGCCGCGACGGGCTCGAGAGCGACTGCGTGCTGCTCTACTCGTAGGCCGATGTGATGGGCTACGAGAACTTCCTCGACGGGATCGAGGACCCGCTGCTGCGTGCCGAGACGCGGGCCAAGACCGTGGAGATGTTCCGCCTCGCGGATCGCGGCGGCTGCCGCCACCAGGCGATCGCGCGCTATTTCGACGAGGCCATCGAGTCCTGCGGCGCCTCGTGCGACGTCTGCCGCGGGACGGGGATCGAGGACGTGGTGGCAAAGGCCCCGCGGCGGCGCGCAGCGCGGGCGGACGGCGATGGCGACCGGTTGGCGCCGGCCGCCGCAGCAAAGTCGCATCGCGCCGCCGGGGAGATCGTGAACCCGAAGTTGTTCGAAAGGCTGCGCGGGGTGCGTAGGCGCCTCGCCGACGCCGAGGGCGTGCCCGCCTACATCGTCTTCAGTGACGCGGTGCTACGCGAGATGGCGAAGCACGCGCCGCAGTCCCGGGCTGAACTCCTCGCCGTCTCCGGCGTGGGCCCGGCGAAGCTCGAGCGCTATGGCCAGGCCTTCCTCGAGGTGTTACGGCAGGAATAGGCTGGCAACTCTAAGGTGGAGCGGTCCCACAAGACCGACGACGTCGAGTTCTATCAACTCCTGAGCTACAAAGACGATGTGGACCTTGAGAAGAAGCTGGAAGAGTGGCAGCGCTTCTAAAACCTGTCACGACCGCACGGAGGCCTACGCGGGAAGCCCCCTTACGAAGTCCTCCGGGAGAGGCTATCGTCGCCCTCAGGCTGCACGGCGAACCCGTGAACCACACACCTTATGCCTGGCAATCACACTTCTGCATGAGTCCTATCCCACGACACCCCCAGACGACTCCTTGTCTCTGCTAGCGTCTTCTGCGCCTCCGCCGCTTCCTTCGTCCATCGGTATCTTCCGAGTGCGATACCCTTCATAGTCCGGTACCAGTCGATCGTATTCGCCATCCATCAACGGAGATGAGATCATGAAATCTGCGGAGGCTCGATTGCAGGCAATCGGAATATTCCACACTACCGCCATTCGCAAGAGTGCCTTGACATCGGGATCATGGGGCTGCGGTTCGAGCGGATCCCAGAAGAAGATCAGAAAATCAATCTCCCCACCGGCAATCTTGGCGCCGATCTGTTGATCTCCGCCCAAGGGTCCACTTTGGAGTGTCGTGACTTCGAAGCCAAGCTGGCGCTCCAGCATCGTACCCGTGGTGCCTGTGGCATAGACCTGGTGATGCGCCAAGAGATCGCGGTTGAACTTCGCCCATTCCATGAGATCCTGCTTCTTGTTGTCGTGCGCGACAAGGGCGATCTTCTTATCGTGTTCCATAGCTAGTTTCTTGTGCGCCATACAGCCTTGCGCTCCCTTCTCTTCAGTAGCGAAAAGGCCTTGCCCACGTAACGAGCTGGGCAAGAGGCCGCGTTGCACTCTAGCTCTTGCCTACGATCGCTTCCGATAGTGGGTCGCCCCACGGGAACTGGGCAGACCTCACAAGAGCGCGCGTCCGCTCTCGCGCTCGCTCGCCCAGCAGCGCCAGGCAGCATAGCCCGGCCAACGCAAGCTTCCAAGTGGTCGGCGCCCATCCCTCTTCCGCGCCGGTAGACACCCATGGCAAAGCGCGGGATTCCGCCCATCCCGCGCGCGTTGATGCGCGGGTTTGCGGCAGCTTGGAAAGCCGTTCCTGTTCCTGGACGTAGCGTCTTTGCTTTCAGGCTGAAGCGCGATTTCCGTGTGATTCCACGCGGCGCTCAAGTCGTGAGCTGCGCCGACGGGGCTATACCCTCGCTTCAGCCTTCAACCCATGCTGAGTCACGGACATCGCCTGCGGTCGCGTTCAACGCGATCGAAACGCCGCGCTTCTCAATGGTCGCCTACAGTTACACGGGAGGAGCGGGACAATGTTGCGGCGTTGCTTCCGGATGGCCATGCGAAGGGGGCTCACGACGGACGGCTTCTTGAGCCGCTTGTGGGTGCTCGCCTGGATGGGCTGCCCTTCCTGAATCCGGCGTCCTACCGCATAGACATCCCCGACCGTGCAAAGCCGAACAAGCTCGCGCAGCTTGTCGCCATGTGCGGCGGCCCTCGGGAACACCCCCGCCTCGCCTACCGGAGCGAGGCCATCCGGCGATTGCCCCTCGGGTCCGGGACAGGCTATCCTTCTCCTGGCAGTGAATGGGACTGCTTCTCCCGCAGAGGATTGATGACCGCCACGGTTCTCCATACGGATCTCGCGTGAGGACGGGCGGGCGCCCGTAGGCGTCGATCGCCACGGCGCCCGCTTCGATCGCCGATCCCAGTCCGCGCGCCCCGCCGAGGCGGGCTGCGCTTGCGGCCGGCTGCGTGTGTCGCGAGCCGCGCCGATGGAGGCCGTCATCGTGTACGAGCTTTCTGCCCTGGGCTACGGCCCATTCTTCGCGCAACAACTCCCGTCGTCGGATGGTGGCGGAGTCATCCCCGCCCGCGTCGCGGCCGAGCACCGCGGCGCCTACGAGGTGTGGTCCAAGACCGGCTCCGGCCGCGCGCGACTCGCCGGGCGGCTCCGCCTCGAGCTCGAAGCGGCCGGCCCGCCCGGGGTCGGCGACTGGGTGGTCGTCAAGGACGCGCCCGGACCGGACCGCACCGCCATCATCGAGAGGGGCCTGACGAGGCGCACGGTCTTCACCCGGGGCGCCGCCGGTGGCGAGGCCCGCAGCCAGGTGGTCGCGGCCAACGTCGACCTGGTGTTCGTCGTCTGCGGCCTCGACGCCGACTTCAACGTCCACAGGATCGAGCGCTACCTCGCCCGCATCTGGGCGAGCGGCGCCCAGCCGGCGGTGCTCCTCAACAAGGCCGACATCTGCGACGACGTGGCCGGCCGCGTCGCCGAGGTCGAGGACCGCTGCGCCGGCGTCCCGATCGACGTGACGAGCGCACTACGCGCCGAGGGCATCACGCCGATGCGGGCGCGCATCCGCGACGGCATGACGGCGGCGCTGGTCGGCTCTTCCGGAGCCGGCAAGTCTACGCTGGTCAACCTGCTGCTCGGTGAGGAAAGGATGCCCACCGGCGCGGTCCGGGCGAGCGACGGGCGGGGCCGCCACGTCACGACCCACCGCCAGCTCGTCCTCCTCCCCGACGGCGGCCTTCTCCTCGATACGCCGGGGATGCGGGAGCTGCAGCTGGTCGATGAAGAAGGCCTGGGCGCCGTCTTCGGGGACATCGCGGCCCTCGCCGCGCGCTGCCGGTACCGAGACTGCCGCCACGACACGGAGCCGGGCTGCGCCGTGAAGGAGGCGGTGGCGACGGGCGAGCTTGACGCCGACCGCGTGGAGCACTACCGGAAGCTCGAGCGGGAGGCGCAGGCCTTCGAGCTCCGCCACGACGCGCGCAAGCGCAAGCAGGCCGAGCGGGTGTGGGGGCAGCTCTCCGACGAGGTCGCGCGACTGCGACACTGGAAGGGAGGCAAGGAGTAGCTTGAAAGGGTGGCGCATGCCGCCCGGGCGCCAAGGCTGGAGACGCTCATCGTAAAACGCGGGCTTTCGTGCATCGGGAGCGCCGCGCGCACGTTGATGCGCGGGCTCGGAACGGCCCGGGAGGCCATTCCCCTTCCTGGCCGTAAGCTCTTGTTTCTTCACCCCTAATCGCCTTGCCTGCTCGACCTGCTTGATTCGTCGCAGCTGTTGAGTCCTGAGCCTCGCCGCCGGGGCCACACCCTCGCTTCAGCCTTCAACCCCTGCCAAGCCAGGGGAATAGCCTGCGATCGCGTTCAACGCGATCGAAACGCCGCGCTTTGCAGTGAGCGTCTCCAGCTCAGGTGCTGGCGCTGTGAGCGCATACCCTCGCGGCCTCGTGCGCTCGCGCACGAATGGCGTACTCCCGCTCCTTCGGCCAGTCATGATCTGGACCTCAGGGCCCGCCGGATGCGGGCTACCGCCTTCCTACGGCCAGGGTCCTTGGGATTGAGGAGGTTCGCGACCACGACGGTGATTGGCGTCTTGTGGCCACGGAAGCCGAGGACGTCGTCGAATACGGCCGGGTCCTTCCGCAGCCGAGCGACTTCATGGGCAAGAGCCTCGCCGCGTTCGCATTCGGCGAAACTCCGGACGTTGACCACGACAAGCTGCGCCCCCTCGATTCCTTCGTAGCCGCCGGCGAGGGCCCAGTGCTCGGTTGGCTCTGGCGGTGGAGCACAGCGCGCCTGCTCGATGCCCGCGAGCAAGTCGGCGCGGGTCTTCTCGAGTAGCTCGGGCCGCTCCCGCACGAGCGTCGCCAAGGGCGCGCTGACCATCTGGCCGAGGAACTTCGCGACGCCGTCGGGCTCGCGCAGCAACTGCTCGAGCGCATCGGCCTTGTCTCGCTCCTCCTTCGCCCGGTCGCGCCGGCGCCGGACGAGCAGCGTCATTCCGGCAGGGAGTGGCGGCGTCACGAAGACGGTGAGATTGGCGAATCCGAGCGGGCTGTCGCCTTCGAGGATCGTGGCCTCCGAGTAGTCTTCCATGAGGTGGGTCATGAAGAACGCGTCCGAGCCGACCTCGCCCTGGGGGAAGGCGAAGAGCGCGGCGCGGGACGCGCCCGCATTGAGATACCGCCGCAGCTCTGGGTGCGTCTTGTTGGAAGCCTCGCGTGAGCGCGGCAGTAAGTCGTCACGCATGCAGCGCGCCGCAAGGATCGGGCCATCGGTAGCGCCGAGAATCACCTCGATGAAGGTCGTCTTGCCTGCGCCCTTGGGGCCGGCGACGTGGATGAGCGCCCGCTCCCTCACAGCCCGAGCTTCCGTCCCAGGACCTGCGCGACGAACCCACCCGCCGCCTCACCCGCAACCAACTTCCTGACGCGCGCCTTCACTTCTTCCCCGCGGCCACTCTTCTCGGCCGCCTTCATCGTGCCGTCGTATGCGACCCAGACATCCGCGCCGGCAATCTCGTAGCCGTAGCCCTGCACGAGCCGGTGTAGCGCAAGCATGCCGGCCTCCACGGCGAATGTTGGCTCACTGTCGGCGAGGTCGCGCGCCGCGCGCGCCAGCGTCCGAGGGTCGCATGGTGTCTGCCTGGCCAGCGCCAGGGCAGCTTCGTACAGCCCGGCCTCCTTCGCGGCGGCGAACCACTTCCCTTCCTCGCCGGGCGTGGTCTTCACCAGGTCCGCCAGCACCTGCGCCGGCGCCTTGTGCGGGTACTTCTTCAGCACCCCGCGGAAGCTCGAGAGATAGCTGCCGCCCTGGTGGGCGCGTACGCCGTAGCGCTCGTAGGCCTCGTCCACGAGCCCGCTGGAGAGGAGGATCTCCTCGCAGAGGGCATCGACATCCCAGTCATAGGTCCACGGCCCGCGGCACGATTCGGCGTACTGGATGGCCTCCGACTTCTTGCCCAAGGCCGCCAGCGCCTTTACCGCCCAGCGCCTGTACGGCCAGATGATGCGGTCCGCCGCGACGAGTTCGACGATCTCGCCGTAGCGCTCGGCACGAAAGAGAACGCTCAGGCATGCCGAGGTGCCATGGAAGGAGCCTCTCAGTTCGGGGTCGGGGCTGAGCGCCATCCGCGTGATGCCGACGAGGCGATCGGCCCACGCCGCGGCGACCTCCTTCGAGGCGCAGAGTTCGCCCCAGCAGTCTGCGAGCCGCTCGATGTATGGGATCTGGTCGGCCTCGTGCGCCTCCCAGAGCCGCTCGAGCCACGCGCCGCGCGTCTTCGCATCGGCCGGCGCGCTTGCGATGATCTCGACGAACTCTCGGATGGCGTCGTCCACCGCGGAGCCGATCGCGCCCGAAGAGCCATCGACGTGCTCGAGCGCGGGCGAGACGCGCTCGAGGAAAGCGACCGCACCATCGGCGGCGAGCACAGGATCCTTGCGCGCGACGCCTTTGATCTCGCTGACTGCCTCCTTCACCCGTTGGATGGCCGGCTGCGACTTCCACCCGAACGCACGCCGGCGGAAGCGGATCTTGAACTCCCACTTGTGTGCTTCCGGCTTTGCCATTGCGTGACTTGCTCCCGTGCCTGCTTCCGTCGTGGTCGCCCCTCCGTCGCGGCGTACCCGCCTGTCCACCGTGAGCTGCACCGCGCAGAAGCGATCGTCAGCCGCCCTCCTCTTCCCCTACCCATCCAGAAAGCCGCCGGCGAATCACTCCATACCGAGCTCCCAAGCCCCCTTCATCCCGGCGCGGGATGATGTGGGCACTATAGCGGAAACGACGCTCGCCGGACGACCGGCGCGGCACGGTGCCCGCGCACAGGGTCGCATCGGGGTCTCACTCGACCTGGACTCGTCCGCTCGCTCGGGACAGCCGGGGAAGTGGTGCTGTCATCCTGGTCGATTGTGGATCGAGCGGGCCTTCCGGGAGACCGCGCATCGTAAGAGCGTCGCCGTTCGCGCATGGCGCGCACTGGCAGTCGCCAAGGGCGCGGGCTCAGGAGAGCCCGCCCCTTGTTGGCTGGAGTTGACCCGCTTTCGTGGACACCTTACCCCTTTCGGGAGGAGGTACCACGATGGCCAAGCAGAAGGGCAAGACCGGCCCCACCTACCCACCGGAATTCCGGCGGCGGATGGTCGAGCTGGTCCGCTCCGGGCGCAGCCCCGAGGCTCTGGCCCGGGAGTTTGAGCCCACCGCCCAGTCAATCCGCACCTGGGTCCGCCAGGCCGACCTGGACGAAGGCAAGCGCCACGACGGTCTGACCACAGAAGAGCGGGAAGAGCTGGTCCGGCTGCGGCGGGAGAACCGGGTGCTCCGCGAGGAGCGAGAGATCCTAAAAAAAGCCGCCGCCTGGTTTGCGCAGGAGACCGGATCGAGCCCAGCGAAGCGTTCGGGTTCGTGAAGGCCAACCAGGCAGTACACGATGTGGCCACGATGTGCCGGGTGCTGGGCGTCTCCCTCAGCGGGTACTACGCCTGGCGGGAGCGCCCGGCTTCGGCACGAACCCGCGCCGATGCGCAGTTGCTGGAGCGGATCCAGGACATCCATCGGAAGTCCCGGGATACCTACGGAGTGCCGCGGGTGCTCGCCGAGCTGGTGGCCGAGGGCGAGCACGTAGGCCGCAAGCGCGTGGCCCGGTTGATGCGCGTCGCCGGCCTGCAGGGCGCGAGTCGCCGTAAGGGTTGCTGGACGACACGACGCGACAAGGACGCGCGACCCGCGCCAGACCTGGTCGAACGCGACTTCACCGCCCAGGGACCGGACCAACTCTGGGTGGCGGACATTACTTACATCCCGACCTGGGCGGGATTCCTCTACCTGGCGGTGGTGCTGGATGCGTTCAGCCGGCGGATCGTCGGCTGGGCGATGGCCAATCATCTGCGCACCGAGCTGGTGCTCGAGGCGCTGAACATGGCGCTGTGGCGCCGGCGACCGCAGGAGGTGATCCATCACTCCGACTAGGGCTGCCAGTACACGTCGATCGCCTTCGGCTCGCGCTGTCGCGAAGCCGGGGTGCAACCGTCGATGGGTTCGGTGGGCGACTGTTTCGACAACGCCATGTGCGAGTCGTTCTTTGCCACGCTCGAATGCGAGCTGCTGGACCGACACCGATTCCCTACCCAGGCGGAGGCTCGTGTCGCCGTGTTCGACTTCATCGAGGGCTGGTACAAC
>CAYLSO010000085.1:0-2692 GCA_964386525.1 uncultured bacterium | reverse complement strand
CGTCTACGACGTGCTGTTCACCAAGCTGGCCATGCCGGTGGAGATCGTCCCCGGGCGGCCGGAGCGTCTGCGAGCGCTGTGGCAGGCCTACACCTGGGTGCTGATCGCCACGCTGGTGGCCATCCCGTTCTACCGCATGGCGGCGGGCCGGCTGGCCGCCGCCGGGCGCAAGACGCTGCGCCGCGCGCCGCGACCGGCCTTCGCCGCGGCGGTCTACTTCGCCGTCGCCTTCGTGCTGAACCACAGCGGCAAGGCGCCGGCCCTGGTGGCGGACAAGCTGGCGTGGACGCCGAATCCGGACGGCGGCCTCAACATGGTCAAGGTGGTGGCCGACGCCAGCGCCGGCGTATTCCACGGCGCCTACGCCGGCGTGGCGGCGTTCCTGGGGCTCTTGGGCGGGTTCATCAGCGGCAGCGAGACGAGCAGCATCGCGATGCTCTCGAAGCTGCACTTCGAGACGGCGGCTCAGGTCTACACCGGGGTCACGCCGGAGCGGCTGCTGGCCATCAGCCTGCTGGTGGCGGCGGTGAGCGGCATCGGCGGCGGGCTGGCCTCGGTGATCAGCCCGGCCAAGCTGCAGAACGCGGCGGCGGTGATCGACAAGATCGGCATGGAAAGCCAGGTGATCCGCGCCACCGCGGTCATCGCGCTGATCATGACGCTGGCCGCGGCGGCGCTGACCTTCGTGTTCCTGGCGAGGATCTAGGGAGCTTCCCCTGCGCCGCGCTACAGCGCGAGAGTGTGCCGGAAGCTGTAGATCACCTCGGCGCGCAGGAACCAGCCGCCGTCGGAGCCGGCGTAGAAGCTGCCGGGCTCCAGCCACTCGCCGACCAGATGGCCGCGCCAGCTGTCGTTGACCTTGATATCGGCGCGCAGTTGATAGTTGTGGCCGCGCGTCTTGCCGCTGGCGTAGATCTCGGGTTTGCCCGGCCAGCGGTGGAAGGCGCCAAGGTGGTAGTAGGTGGCCCGCAGGTTGAGCGGCTTGGCAGGCGTGATGAGGAACTCGGCCTGCAGCGCGTTCAGGTTGGTCCAGTAGGCCGGGCCCTTCTCGCCGCCCAGGGTGTAGATGTAGAGCTCGCTCCACTTCGGCCAGCGCGAGAAGAGGGGATCCCAGCCCTCGATCTTCTCCGTCTCCGGGTCGTCTCCCGAGAGCCCGATGTAACCCACCGCGAGCGACGGCTTGCTGGCGCCCGCGAAGGTCTTCTTGGCCGACGCGCTCACTGCCCAGGCCAGGATGTCGGCGCTCGGGTCCTGGCTGCCCGCCTGCCCCGCCAGCTCGGTGGCGCCCGACCAGCCGCACCCCAGCTGGCGCGTGCCACGACCGCCGAGAGTATGCACTCTGCGGTCGCCCTGGTGGGCCGCGTCGGTCGGCGGGCGCGTGTCGTCCTGCTCCCACTTGAGGAAGTAGTAGCCCTCGAGCGCCGTCTGCGCCACGCCGCCGGCCGTGAAGTAGAGCCCCACCGCCTGCTCGTCGGTCTCGATCAACGGCTTCTCCTTGTCGTTGATGACCGGCAGGTAGAGGTCGCGGTAGGGGTCCGAGATGGCGAGCAGCTCGAGCTTGGAGGCGCCCAGGGCGCAGGTGACGTCGAGGGCGTTGACGTAGGCCGTGCGCGAGCCGTCGAGCGGGCCGCCGTCGAGGATCAAAAACCCGTCGCCGCGCCGGATGTCCTGGCGCCCGACGCGCGCCGAGACGCGCGGGCTGAAGCGATAGTCGAGGTACAGCGTCTCGAAGACGATCTCGTCGAGCTTCATCGGCGCGTCGGGCGTGTAGATCTTGCGGCTCTCGTTGTCGAGCCCGAGCATCGCCTCGAGCTTCGAGCCGAGATTCGCCTTGGCCCACAGGCGAGTGCGGAAGCGCAGTTGGTGCCGGGCATCCTCGGTGGCGGAGCTGAAATCGATGGCGTTGTCGTAGTTTTCGTAGCGGACGCGCTCCTCGAAGCCGAGCTCGATCCGGTCGGTCGGCGGCGGCGGCGGCGGCTCGGCGGCATGACCGGGCCGCGGCGCAAGCGCGAGGCCGAGGACCAGGAGCAAGGAAGCGGGCGTACGGGCGGGAAGCGACACGCGGCGGCCGGTCGTGGCGTTCATGGCCGGGCACGCTACACCCGAGCCGGAGCGGCGACAAGCATCGCAGGACTCCGGCGCGCCGGCCGATAACTACCGATTGCCCGGCCGGCGCGGCCGTGTGAGGCGGCGCGCCCCCGGCTCCTCGCGCCCAGGAGGTTCTGCGTGATCGGCGAGTCCACGGCGGAAGGTTGGGAGGCGCGACTTCGCCCGCGCGGCGCGGGCCGCTTTCTCTCGGCCGGTTGCCTCGGCGTGTGGCTCTGCGGCTGGGCTGCCGGCGAGCTCTTCGCGCTGGGGTTGCTCTGCATGGGCGCGCGCGCCCTGCTCACCGGCGAGCCGCCCAGACCCGGTGCCGGCCCGCTCGCCCCCGGCCCCGCGCTCGCGGTGGGGGGCTTCCTCCTCGTGTGGCTCACGCTGTGGACCTTCGGCGGCATCGCCGCGATGGGCGAGCTGCTGCGCTCCCTCTGGTCGGAGGATCGCGTGGCCGTGGGGCCGGACGGCCTCACGGTCCGGCACCGCATCGGCCCGTTCCGCTCGCGCCGCGGCGTTCCCCGCGATCAGCTGCGTTGGGTGCAGGCCTCGCCGCGCACCCGCGCGCTCACGGCCGAAACGGCCACCGCGACGGTCGAGC
>CAYLSO010000084.1:0-34655 GCA_964386525.1 uncultured bacterium | reverse complement strand
CACGACCAGCAGGCCCAGGCCCACGGCCAGCGCCAAGAGCGCGCTCGACACGAAGGCCAGGAGCCACGGTCCGCGCGGGTTCTCCAGCACCTCCTGGGTCTCGACCTCGGAGAGACGGCGCCCGACGACGAGCCCGGCTGCTGCCACTCCGAGGGTGGCGGCCAGCGCCGCCACAGCCAGACCGGCGTAGCCCATGCCGAGCAGCAGGGCCGCCACCACCACGCCCATGCAGGCCAGCAGCGCCGCGCCCGAGGCGCGCTGCCGGGCCACGAGCGCCAAGGCGGCGAGGGCGACGGCCCCGACAGCCAGCGCCAGCGTGAGCGGCAGGTTCATACCGCCCCCGTGCCCCGCGCCGCCCACAGCGCGAACAGCAGCAGCGCCGGCACCGCCCAGCTCGGTCCGCCCCGCACCCACGGTCCCACCCACGGCAGCGTGGCGGCGACACGGAGAACCAGGGCGACCGCCGCGGCCAGCGCCACACCTCCTGCCAGACCGCGCCCGGCGAAGCCGCCGGCGAAGGCGGCGCCCCCCAGTAGGCACACCACCGCGAGCCCGGCGTAGTGCGCCGCGCCGGTGAGCAGGCGCACCGCGCCGCTCTCCTCACGCGCGTCTCCGCCCCAGGCGCGCGCCGCCAGGCCGGTCTCGGCCACCGCCCCGGGCAGCACGAAGAGTCCCGACCACACCAGGGCCGCGGCCGACACCACGCGCCACGGCGGCCCGCCGCCCACCGCGCCACCCAGATCCGGGCCTCCCGCCCCGCCGAAGCGCGCCCACAGCGCCACCGCCAGCACCCAGGCGGGCGCCGCCAGCAGGATGCGGCTCGCCACCGCCGCGCGATGCCGCGCCGCATCCAGGGTGCGCGCCCGCTCGGCCGTGACCGCGTAGCCCAGGGCGCACGCCAGGGGGAACAGCGCCACCGCCCCGAACCCGGCCGGAAACCGCACTCCGGTTGCCGCTCGCGCCACCACGCCGGCGGCGAGGAGCACCCCCCCCACGACGGTGGCGAAGCCGAAGGCCACGCCCTGCGGCTCGCCGCGCGTCGAGTCGGCGTGCGGCAGTCCGCCGAGTCCGGCGATCCAGTCCCACAGGCTGCCCGCCGGGATGACCGGCAGCCCGGCGCGCTTCGCGCCCCGCCACAGGGCCCATTCCAGGGCCGCAGCGGTGAGTGCGGCGGCGGCGATGAGCCCGAGCAACAGCGCGGCGGCGGGGATCGCCGCCAGCCACAGGGCTAGCCATCCGGCGAGGGTCGTGCCGAGTGCCGCGCCCAGCGCCTTGTCGATCGCCGCGCTGAACGCCGTCCCGGCCCCGGCGGCGGCCATCGCAGCGGCCGTCGCGACGACCAGCGCGGGGCTCATCGCGGTGTGCGACCCACGGCCCAGGCCGCGAGCAGTGCCACGGTGGCCGGCAGGCCGATGCCGCCGGCGCCCGGCGCGCCCGCCGGGACGAAGCAGAAGAAGGCGGTCAGGGCGATGACCAGCGCGGCGCCCAGAGAGTGGTGCGCGAGGCGCGACAGGTGCGGGTCCGAGGGGATCGCCGCCTCGCCCGGTCCCGGCTCGGGCCCGGCCGGCGCGTCGCAGGCCGCAGGCGCCGCGCTTCGCCGGAGCGCGGCGCGGCCGCGCAACGCCCTCCACCAGCGACCGAGGCGCACCGCACCCAGGACGGCGGCGGTGACGAACGCCCCCGCGAACGCGGCCAGCACCGGCACCAGGTAGGCATCCATGGGCCTAGGGAGATGCGCCTAGAGGTGGATCTCCTCCGCCTCGCGCAGCAGGGAGAGGAAGGTCTGCGGCGAGTCCGCTCGTTTGAGGCCTTCGCGCACGCTCTCGTCCTTGAGCAGCCGCGAGATGTTGGCGAGAACCTTGACGTGCGGCCCCCCCATGTCCGGAGGGGAGATGAGCAGGATGAACAGGTTGGCGGGTTGACCGTCGACGGAATCGAACTCCACGCCGGCGCGCGAGACTCCGCACGCCGCCGCCAGGCGATCGGTGGCCCGCGCCTTGCCGTGTGGGATGGCGATGCCGTTGCCGATGCCCGTGGACATCATCGTCTCGCGCTTGAGCACGCGGTCGAGCACCTCGCCCCCGGAGGAAAGGCCGTGCGCCTTCTCCAAAAGCTCCACGAGTTCGGCGATGGCCTCGCGCTTGGTCTTGGCCTGGAGCTGGACGTTGACGGCCTGTGGATTCAGCAACTGCGAGAGGTGCATGGCGAATCCCGCGCGCGGGATGGACCCGCGCAACCCGGCCGCGCGCGCCTCGGAGACTAGTGCGGCCGGCGGGTCCAGGATTCCGGCCCGCCCCCGCCCCGAACCGCCGCGGTCGGCAAGAAATCGGGGCCAGCCGCTGGCCCCGAAAAGCACATGCAAGCTAGCACAGGGCCTTGGCCTGTCAAGTGCGGCCGGGGGCGCCTTGTGCCCCCCGGCGGCTTCCGATAAACTATTGTAGACATTTCAAATGCGGTCGAGGAAATCCCCGGCGGCGGGGGTTTCCCATGGCGGCGGGATGGTCACGCATGCAGCGTATCTCCATCACCTTCCGCGAGCTTCTGGAGCGGATCCTGCCCCTCGACCAGCTGACGCCCACTGATCTTGCCCGGGTAAGGGACGCCTTGGCGGAAGGCAACCCGGGCGAGCTGGAGAGGCTCGCGTTCCACCATCTCGAGCGGCTGGGCCGGCTCGGAGCGGTGCGGCGCTTGCCCGACCGCGAGGAGCCCGGCGCGCGGCTGTTGCGCTTCCAGCTTCCGGGCTCGCTCGAGATCCTCTCGTTGCGCTACGAGACTCCGCCCCTGCCGCCGGGGCTCGCGGCCCACCCGCGCGCCTTCCTCTCCGGAGATGCCACGGTTCCGGCCGCCGAGCTGCGCCCGCTGCTCGCCCTCGAGCACGGCCTCATCGACGAGGAGAACCGCCTGCCCTCGGGGCGCGCCGAGCTGATCGACTCGCTGCCGCGCGCCGCCCGCCAGTTGCTCGAGTGCGACGACGCGACCTTCTTCCCCGCCGCCCCGCAGAGCGAAGCCCTGGCCGGCTACGCGCCGCCACCCGGCGTCGCCGCCCTGCTCGGCGCCTGGACGGGCCCCGCAGTCCTCGAGCGCAACCTCATCCTGATCTGCCACGATACGGCGGCCTGCCCGCCGCTGGCCGCCGCCGCGGCGCGCGGCATCGGGACCGCGGCCGCGGTCCGCATCCGGTCGGCCTCGACCGGGGTCAGCGGCGCGCTGGAAGTCCGCGCCCGGCCGGCGGGCTTCTTCACCCCGGTGCGGCTGGCGCTGCTCGACTTGCTGGCGGAGAGCTTCGAGGCCACCCTCACACAGGCGGCGCGCCTCGAGCGCATCGCCTTCGTGGACTCGCTCACCGGCCTCTACAACCGCGCCTTCTTCCAGCGTGAGATCGTCGCCGAGGTGGCGCGCGCCCGCCGCGAGGGCAAGTCGATGGCGCTGTGCATCGCCGACATCGACGACTTCAAGCGCTTCAACACGGAGTTCGGCTACGAGGCGGGCAACCAGGTGCTGGCCGAGGCGGCGCGCCAGCTGCGCGGCGGCCTGCGGCCCTTCGACTCGGTGGCCCGCTGGGGCGGCGAGGAGTTCGCGCTGCTGCTCTCGGCGCCGGTGGGACGCGAGGAGGCCGAGATCATCACCCAGCGTCTGCGGCGCGCCGTGGCCGAGACCAAGGCCACGGTCACCGGCCTCGACCAGCGCGACCACCGCGTGCAGGTGACGCTGTCCATCGGCATCGCGCTGTTCCCCTCCGACGCGGACACCCCGGAGGAGTTGTGGCGGCGCGCCAACCAGGCGCTGCTGGCCGCCAAGCAGCCCCCCAAGAATCGAATCTTCTTCTTCTCCGACGTCGAGCAGGGCTAGGGCCGTCGCGGGCCCGGCGGCGCGGCGGTGTCCGGCGGCACGGCGCGGTCCGGCGGCGCGGCGGTGTCCGGCGGTGCGGCCTCCGCCAGCCGGCGCAGCCCCTCGGCGCGCCGCACGATGGCGGGAGCCGCTCGGCTCTCTAGCGGGACGGACTCTCCGCCGATCTGCTGGCGCGACGCGATGGGGTCCCCGGCCGCGTCGAAGGCGACTACGAGTGCCACTTCGTGGCGGCCGGAGGCCCCGTCGGGATGGTCCTCCATGCGCTCGCCGGTCTCGCGGTAGAAGAAGAGCGGCCCGCCTCCGAAGTAGTACCGGTTCAGCGACCAGCCGTGGTCCCCCTGATCCAGCCGCTCCTCGATGAACTCCACGCCGCCCGCGGAGATGAAGGCGCGGTAGGACGCCACGGCGTCGCCGTGCGCGAGCTTGCCCTCGCGCGCCACGAGCGTGGTGCGCCGCGCCTCGAGCGCGGCCGCCCGGGCCTCGGCCCGGGCCATCGGCGGAGCCCCGGGGCCGGGCGCGCCCGTGGAGTCGGGAGCGCGTCCGGTCGGCGCCGGGCCGGAGCAGCCCAGCACCGCCAATCCCGTCAGGATCGCCGCCCGCCTGAGGCGCCGCAGGTGCCGCACGCGCGCCGACCTCACAAGAGCGAGAAGGCCCGCTTCAGCGCCTCGGGATCCATCCGCATGGCAGCGTACTGCACGCTGTCGGCGCCGCCGGGGAACGGATTCGACTGCGGCAGCGACGCCACCCACACGCGGCCCTCCCGCTCCGCGATGACCTCTCCCGGCGGCGGGCCCGGCTCGGCGCTCAGCGCGATCCAATCGGCGGAGTCGTACACCGTGACGTCCAGCAGGCCTTGCGCCGCCCGCGCGGT
Source organism: uncultured bacterium (assembly GCA_964386525.1). Classification (GTDB taxonomy): domain Bacteria; phylum Eisenbacteria; class RBG-16-71-46; order RBG-16-71-46; family DASYSL01; genus CAYLSO01. Next base: position 29,935 of record CAYLSO010000084.1, on the reverse strand, counting down.
GTCGGCCGGCATGTAGACGAATTGCACGATGTGGAGGGCCCTGGGCCGCCGGATGCTCGCGGTCTGCGCCGCGGCTTCCAGAACCTGGGAACGCCCGACCCAGGCCTCGGGGAGCGCCAGCCGGAAGCCGGCAGCCCCGCTTCGGAAGACGTTCGCGGCCCCGCTGTCCGGCCGGCTGCACCCCCCCAGCGCGAACAGCGCGGCCGCCAGCGCCGCGCCCGCGACGAGCGCGCGGCGGCTCATCGGCTCGCGTCCCGGCGGCGGGCCAGGCGGTTGATGACGAGCAGCGCGACGACCGCGGCGCTGAGCGCCACCACCGCCCATTCCATCCACAGGTTGGGCTCCCCCCTGAGGATGTCGTGCAGCGCCGCCCAATCCAGCGCCAGCAGGACCAGCAGGATCGCGACCAACAGGATTCGGTTGCGCATGGCGGCATCTCCCGGGCGCGGGCTTCGCGGCCGCGCTCTCGCCGGGCACTCTACCGCCCTCACCCGTTGCGGCGCCAGATGGAGGCGTTGAGCGCGGTGGCGAAGCTGACCCAGGCGAGATAGGGCAGCAGGATCGCGCCGGCCAGCGGCCGCACCCCCCAGAAGGTGACGATCGTGGTGGCGATCGCCGCCCACAGCGCCACGATGTCGGCGAGCGCCAGATCGGGCCGCCGCAGCCCGAAGAAGAGCCACGACCACAGTCCGTTGAGGACCAGCTGCACGCCGTAGACGGCCAGCGGCAACGCGGCGCGCTGCCAGCCGCGCTCGCGCCAGACCAGCCACGCGGCCACGCCCATGGACAGGTACAGCAGGGTCCACGCCGGCCCGAAGACCCACCCGGGCGGCGTCCACGGCGGCTTGTCGAGCGCGCGATACCACTCGCCGGGCAGGAAGCGCCCCCCCACCGCGCCCGGCGCGAAGCTCACCACGATCCAGACCAGCAATCCCACCAGGTCCCGGGCCGACATCGTCAGACCTCCTTGCGCGGCGGCGTCCGCCGCCATCGTATTCCGGTGCGCGCCCCGCCCGCTCTACCCCGCCGCGGAGAGCGCGGGACTTGCGGCCATCCGGCTCCAGAGCCAGAGGAAGGCCAGGAGCAGGCCGGCCGCCAGCCCGGCGAACTCCAGGTAGAATCGGCGCAGGACCGCCAGGTCGGCGAGCCGCCCCGAGTACAGCAGACGGTACCCGGCCCACCCGTCGGTGTAGACGAAGCCGGCGAGAGCCAGCAGGAACGGCAGCGGGTTCCCCGCCGCATACGTGATGTACACCAGGCCGCGACTGCCGATGTGGAAGACGGCGGCCGTCCAGCGCTCGACGATCGGCAGGAGGTCCCGGTGCACGAGCCGCGCGCCGCCCGTCAGCCCGTCCACGGTGCGCTGCAGCTCGGCCGCGGCCGGCCCGAGGCTCGTCCCGCGCAGGAGATCGCCGGGGGTCGCCGCGAGGAACGCCTCGATCGTCCCGATCCCGATCCCGAAGGCGAGCAGCTCGGCGAAGCTGCGGCCGCCGAGGAAGGCGAAGGCCGCCAGCGCCATCCCCAGCTCGCAGACTCCGGAGGCCAAGCCGTTGGCGAGCGCCGTCCGGCCGAGCCAGTCGCCCGCGTGCGGCAGGCGCCGGATCACGCCGTGGTGGAGCAGCATCTTGAGCGCGACGGCGAATCCCCAGGCGCCGGAGCCGAAGATGAAAGCGTCGTAGGCCACGCCGTGCGCGGCGTGCAGGTGGAGGATCGCGCCGGCGAAAGGCGCCAGCAGCAGAATGCGGAGGGCGCTTTCGCGCAGCCGGCCCGTCATCGCGCGGCGCTCCGCCGGGGCGGAGCGCCGCGGCGGCCCACGGCGGCCGGCCGCCAGCCGCACACCTTCAGGTCCGCCCGGCCGCTGGCCGAGAAACGCACCCCTTCCTGCTCGAGTCGCAAACGCTGCGTGAGCCCCGCGCCGGAGCCCGAGCGCATGAGGCTGATGCGACCCTGCGCGTTGAGCACGCGGTGCCAGGGCACGGCGCGCTCGTCGCGTAGCGCGTGCAGCGCGTAACCCGCCAGCCGCGGCTGCCGCGGGAAGCCGGCGAGGGCGGCCACCTGGCCGTAGGTGGCCACGCGGCCGCGCGGGATGCGGCGGACGACGGCGTAGATCCGCTGGTAGGTGCCGGTGGGCCGCTCGGCCATGAGAGACCGCGCTTTCGCGAGCCGCCGACTCAGCTCGGCCGGGGTTCGCGGATCATCACCAGCATCATCTTGAAGCGCTGCGTGGCGCGCACGGCGTGCGGGTGGTTGGCGGGCAGCAGCAGCAGCTCGCCGCCGCGCACGGCGTAGGGGCGGCCGTCGATGGTGATCTGCGCCTCGCCGTCGAGGCCGACCACCAACGCATCGAAGGGCGCCGCGTGCTCGCTCAGGCCCTCGCCGGCGTCGAAGGCGAACACGGTCACCGTGCCGGTGGGCTTCTTGACCAGGGTGCGGCTGACCACGGAACCGGGCTGGTAGTCCACCAGCCCGGCCGCGGAGAGGACCTCGGGGGTCGCTTCGGGCAGCTCAGCGTTCGCGGTCATGCGGGTGATCCTCCAGCGGCACGGACAGGTGCACGGCGGCGAACCGGGGCGGCGGGAACTTCCGCGCCCCGGCCCGCCGGTATCCGAAGGGTGGATTGATGCACGGAACGGCGCGGGCAGGCGAGCCCGGGTCTCGACATGGACGGGGCCGAGCTTACTCCTCCCGGTCGCCCGCGTACCAGCGCTTCACCGGCGCGGCGCGCAAGATGAGGGCCGACAGCAGCGTGAGCAGCGCGACGCCGGTCAGGATGGCGACGAGGCGCGCGACCGGCTCCCCGCGGCGCAGCCGCTCTCCGGCGAACGCGAACAGGGTCCGCCCCCACTCCACGGTGGCGAGCAGCAGCGCCGCCTGCAGGATGCGCGGCACCCAGCCCCGGCGCACGAAGAGCAGCACGAGCAGCCCGGCGACCAGCGCCAGGGGGAACGCCTGGCCGGCCCGCAGGAAGTGCGCGCCGAGCACCAGCAGGCTGAGAACGACGGAAAGCAGCCGCAGGAAGATCACCGCTCGCGTCTCCCCGCGGCGCGGCTCACACCTGCAGGGCCCGGACCGCCCGCTCGTACTCGTCGGGGCGGATGTACAGGATGTAGCCGAAGCTGCCGCGCCCGTCGGTCACGCAACTCGAGGCGTACACGTGCACGCTCGACTCGTGGAGCTTGGCGTGGATGCCCGCCAGCGCGCCCAGCTTGTCGTCGTCTTGCACGAGCACCGCGCGGTGCGGCCCGTCGAGGGCGATCCCGGCCTTGCGCGCCGCCTCGGCCATGCGGGAGCCGTCCTCGGGGAAGAGCGCCAGCTGCGTGCGCGTCGGGCCCATGGGCACGGCGGTGAAGGCCAGCAAGTTGATGCCCACCTGGGCCAGTTGGCCGAGCAACTCGTAGCCCTCGCCCGGCTGGTTCTCGACGGTGGCGTAGTAGTAATCGACCCTGCGGATGTTGGTCGGCATGCTTCCTCCTCACCGCCGCGGCCGCCGGCCGCCGGTCGGACGATCCCCGAAACGAGCTCGCGCTGCCCGCCGCGCGGGGTGGACGCGGCTGGCAAAACTCCCGATCTTGAGGGCACAGGTTACCGCCCTGGCCGCGCCCCAGGTAGCGAATTCGTCGTCTCGGTGTCCTCGATCGTGTCGTGCAGGATCGCCGCCATGAGCACCCCCACGTCCGCCACGCCGCCGTAGGCGATGAGGACGCGGGCCGCCGGGGTAGGGTGGTTGATGGACGGGGAGGCGTGCACGTCCTTGCGCCGCTGGGCGCGGTGCTTGTGGGCGGCGAAGGCCGCCACCTCGAGCAGCTCGGCTAGGTCCGAGCTGGGGCGCCTTCCCCCGGCTGCCGCGATCCGGCGGGCGCCGCGACCCGCCGTCCGGGCCTCAAGCGGTTCCTTCCACGTAGCGCTTCAGGGAGGCGAGATCGGCGGCGACCAGGGCCGCCACCGCATGCGCCACCATCTCCGGGGAGGGCCCGTAGTCCACGCCCGTGGTCTCGCCCTCGAGGCCTACCGTCAAGCTCGTGCCGCCGGCCTCCGGCTCCAGCACGAATCGGAAGAGATAATCGGCGCGCACGCTGGTCCCGCGGGTCGAAACGATGTGCACGTCGAAGAAGCGCGGCGGTTCCAGGCGCACGACCTCGTTCAGGTCCGCGGCAACTTCGCCGAATCGCATGCGGAGCTGCTTCCAGCGCGAGCCGATCCCGAGCGGGCCTTCGGTCAGCTTCTCGAAGCCCACCACGTTCAGCATCCAGTGCGGCAGGCGGTCGTAGTCGGTCAGCGCCGCCATCACTTGGTCGGGTGGGGCAGCGACGGATTCGCGCACGGCCAAGTGGGTTACCATGGCACCTTCCTCGTCGGCGGATCCCAGTTGCTCTCACGTCGCTGGGCGGCGGCGACCGGCCGGCAGCGCGCCAGGCCCGGCCGCATCTCCGAGATCACGCGCGAAAGAGGGGTGTCGCGCATCTCAGGGGCCAGAGCCAGCGGACGATGAGTTTGCCACATCGGCGGGCTGGCCGCCAGGGCTATCTGCGGACCGGTCACTTCCCCCCGCCGGACCGCTCCGGAAGGGTCCCCCCCACCTCTGCCGCACGATCCGTCGGTCCGGCGCGTGCCCGGGCCGCCGCCAGGAGGGCGCTCCCGATCACGTCCCGCGCCGCGCCCGCTGCAGGTCCGTCCAGAACGGCTTGAACAGGATGCTGCGCTCGTCGAGCGAGCAGAGCCGCTCGAACATCGGCTGGGTGGCGGTGAAGGCGAGGGTATCAGACGGCAGGTAGCTGCGCATCGCCACGTCGGTGGCGCCGACCAGCGCCTGCGGGACGGCGAGGTCGGCGAAGCACGGCCCCATCTGCATGCACCCCGAGCCGAAGGGCGCCACCACCGGCGGCGCGTCGCCGGGCGCGCTGTGGTACTGCGCGCCGGTCATCAGGATGCTCAGCTGGTCGGGATTGACGTAGAACGTGACCGTCTTCAGGTAGTCGTACTGGTCGGCGCGCAGCGGGCCGAAGAACAGGTGCGGGTGCTCCTGCCGGTAGGGCCGCGCCGCGTCCAGCCACTGCGCCATCAGCTCGCGCGAGGCCTTCAGCCCCTCCTCGTCGGCCAGGAAACGGATGTACTCGTCGCGCGTCCGGGTCATGACGCCGAACAGGCAGCGCCCGGCGCCGCCGCAGCCGAAGTTCTCCTTCGTGAGGTGGAGATAGGCGCCCTCGAACCAGCGGCGGGAGTAGGCGAAGATGCACGCGCGGCGGTCGGCCGCGGGGGTCATCGCCGGCGCGAACGGCGCCGGGTCCGGCGCGTCGTAGAAGCCGACCGGCGGCGTCTTGAGACCGATGGCGTGCAGGAGCTTGCCGGGATCCGGTTGCATGCGCACCTCGGGGCGGGCTCGCGCCGCGCCTAAGTCGCCGGCGACTTGACCGCCAGCGTGGCGATGAACAGAGGGGTGAACCGGGCCAGCGGCCGGTCCGGCCAGCCGTCCTCGAAGAAGCCGGCGAGCCCGAAGCCGGCGTCGAGCTGCCCGCCGATCTGGTCGGCGAGCGAGTGTCCGAACTCCAGCGGCTCGTCCGCCGCCAGCCGCTTCGCCAGCTCCTCCGGCGGGAGGCTCGTGAGATCCGAGTAGGGCAGCGCGAAGCGCACTTCGTACTCGCCGCGCTCCTCCTTCTCGGCGTCGAAGAGGAAGAGCAGCGGGTTGGCGAAGCCGGCGAGCAGCCGCCCGCCGGGGCGCAGCACGCGGAACGCCTCGCGCCACACCGGCCGGATGTCGGGCGCGAAGACGTTGGACACCGGATGGAAGATCAGGTCGAAAGCCCCATCGCCGAAGCGCGACAGGTCGGCCATGTCGCCCAGCTCGCAGATCAGCGCCAGCCCGTCGCGCCCGGCCACGTCGCGGTCGCGCGCCAGCTGCGCCGGCGAGTTGTCGAACACGGTGACCGCCGCGCCGGCCGCGGCCAGGATCGGCCCCTGCTGCCCGCCGCCCGAGGCCAGGCAGAGCACGCGCGCCCCGCGCAGCTCGCCGAACCACGCGCGCGGCACCGGCCGCGTCGGAGTCAGCACCACGCTCCAGTCGCCGGCGCGGGCCCGCGCCACCGCATCGGCGCCCACCGGCACGGTCCACCGGTTTCCGATGCGCACCTGGTGGTCCCAGGCCTTGCGGTTGTGGCCGACCACGTCCATCGCAGGTCCTCCGGCGCGCCCGCTCCTAGCCGGCGCCCAGCGGCAGACCGTACTTGCTGCGCAGCACGCCGAGGTGGTGCAGCTCGTGGCCGGCGAGGATGTAGGCCAGCGCCCGCACCGTCACCGGCTGGTCGCTGGCCGTGCCGCGCCGCCGCCAGGCCGCCTCGGGCAGGCCGCGCAGCAGCGTCAAAGTAGCGCGCCGCACGCTCTCGAACTCCTCGACGATCTCCGCCGGCGCTCGGCGGTCGAAGGCGCCCGCCGGCGCGTAGCGGTCCTGGTCGAACCCGGGCAGCGGGGTCTCGTCGCCGCGCCCGATGCGCAGCGCCCGGTACGCGAAGATCCGCTCGGCGTCGATCACGTGCCCGAGCACCTCGGCGACGCTCCACTTGCCGGGGGCGTAGCGCGAGCCGGCCTGCGCCGGCGTCAAGGCGCGCAGGGCCGCGACCGTGGCCCGCCCTTGCTTCTCGAGGTGCGCGAGCACGTCGCCGGCCGGCACCTGGCTCACGTACCCGGCGTAGTACGCCGCGTGCTCGCCGGCTTCCGGAGGACTGGGGGAGTAGCTCATGGGTGCCTCGCAGCCGCGCCCGCCGCCGGGCGCGCGCTCACAGGGTGATGACCTTCGCGGCCTTGGCTTGCGCGGCCAGGATGTCGCCCATGCCGCCCACCACGCCGGCGCGCACGCGGTCGGCGAGCGCGAAGTAGTTGATGCAGGTCTGGCAGACGATGAGGTGCACCCCCTTCGCCTCCAGCTGGCGCAGCAGCTCCAGCACCGGCGAGCCTTCGGTCACCAGCCGCACCCCGTCGGTGTAGAAGCAGATGGCCCCGGGCAGCGTGCCGTTCTCCAGCAGCAGCCTCAGGTAGTTGGTGAGGAGCCGGTGCTGGAGCTCGACCTCCGCGCTGCCCATGCCGTTGCGGGTGATCAGGAGAACGGTGTCGTCCATGCGGATCGCTGTCCTTTCTGCCGCGGAGCGGAGGCCCGCGCGGTCCCTCAGGCCTCGCCGCGCAGCATCGCCAGCAGCCGGCCGAGCACCGTCTCGCCCTCGGCGCGCAGCGCGTTGTGTTCGTGCTCGCCGGTGACCCACAACCGCAGGCCGCGGATCTGCCGCGCGGTCTCCTCGGAGAACTCGAGCTCCACGTACATGTCACCGTGGTAGACCGCCGCCACGCACGGCACGGCGTTGGCGCGCAGCGTTTCCGGATCGTAGAGGCGCGGCCAGCCCTCGTCGGCGGCGAGGATCTCCGCCGCCTCCTTGAGCGGGCGCAAGTGGCGGAACTCGTCGAACATCCACGGATAGACCATCTCGCCGGTGAAGCACAGCGGCCGGCCCGGCTCCGGCTCGAACTCCGGGAACTCGCCGCGCACCCGCTCGGCCGCCCAGCGCGACGCCTGCCCCTGGCAGTAGATGGCCTCGTGCAGGACGGCGTACATGGGGTTGGTGTCGAACGATTGGACGTTCTCCAGGCCGCGCAGGAAGCCGTAGCCGATCTCCGGCCCGTCGGCGCCGGCCACGAACGCCTCCTCGAGCAGGTAGTGCACCGCCTCGAAGCCGTCGCTCATGCCGAGCTTGATGCCCAGCTGCTGGAAGCGCCGCGGCGACAGCCGGTCGCCCGTGGGCAGGTGCACGTCGTGGCGCGCCAGGTGGTCGGCCACCGTCACGGCCCGCTCGACGTCGTCCGGATAGCGCTCGTAGTAGAGGCGGTTCTTCTCCAGCACCCGGCGGTAGGTGGCGCGGTAGACCTCGTCGGGCGAGCGCTCCAGCGGCGGCAGCCCCCCGGTGAAGATCACCTCGCGCAGGGCCTCGGGCGCGACCGACAGGTAGTGCGCGGCGCAGAAGCCGCCGAAGCTCTGGCCGAGCACACTCCATTGCGCGTCGGCGCCGGCCAGCTCGCGGCGGATGAGCTCCGCGTCGCGCACGATGGCGTCGGCGCGGAAGTGCCGGAGGTAGTCGGCCATCGCCGCCGCGTCGCGCCGGCCGGCCAGGGTCTGGGGGGTCACCGGCGCGCTGCGCCCGGTGCCGCGCTGGTCGAGCAGCAGCACGCGGTACTCGGCCAGGGCCCGCTTCAGCCAGCCGCTCCGCCCGGCCGGCCGCGGCGCCGGGAAGCCCGGGCCGCCCTGCAGGAAGAGCAGCCACGGCAGCGCCGCGTCCTCGCGCCCGGGGGCCACGACCTGGCGGGCGAAGACCTCCAGGCGGTCGCCGTGCGGCCGCGCGTGGTCGAGCGGCACCTGGAAGACGTGGTCGGTGAGAACCAGGCCGGGCAGCCGGTGGGTGGCGGTCTTCATCGCGGGCCTCATCGTGGGCGGGACGGTGCGGCGGGGCCGCCCGGCGCCGCGCCCCGCTCAGACGTCGAGGACCCCGTTGGCGAGCATCTCCAGCTTGAGCGCCACCAGGGAGAGGTTCACGTCCTTGATGAAAAAGACGAGCGATCCGATCAGGGCTGCCATGCAGGAGGCGAACACGGCGATGATCACCGGGGCGGTGCGCAGCCCGAAGATCGCCGTGAGGAAGAGCACGATGATGAGGACGGCGGCGAGCAGGACGCTGACCGACGCCAGGTAGATGGCCGAGCGCACCAGCCGTCCGCGCCGCAGCAGGATGCGCAGCTCCGCCGTGAGCTTGGCCTTCTCCTCCGGCGCGGCGCCGCGCACCGCCACCGCCATCTCGCGCGCCGTGTCCACGACGCGCCCCAGGCGGTTGGTCATGGAGAGCAGCAGCAGGCCGACGCCCGAGATGAGGATTACGGGGCCGATGGCCATCTGTAGGATCGGTACGAGATCGGTCACGGTCATGGGCGGCATGCGGTTCTCCGTCGTCGGCCGCAGCCTAAACCGCCGGCCCCGGCCGGCGCAATGGCGGCGCGGCGGGGCCCGTGTCCCGTCACGGCAGTGCCGGCGGATCCGCCCAGTCGATCGGCCCGACCTCGAAGCGGTGCTTGAGCCGCGGCAGCACCGTCCGCTTCCAGGCGCGGTCGAAGTACGCGAAGGCCTCGTCCCACTCGCCGCCCTCGCCCCAGCCGTCGTGGCGCAGCTTCACCCGGGTGCTCCCCTCGCCCGCCGGCGCCAGGCGGATCACCACGTGTGTCATCTGGCCGCGCGCCTGCGGCAGGTTCGGCGGCGCGTTCCAGGTGAAGGCCAGCAGGCGCGGCGGCTGGACGGCCATCACGATCATGCCCTCCGAGCCCTGCTCGCCGGCCGGAGCGTCGAGCAGGAAGAGGATCTCGTAGGCCCCGCCCGGACGCGCTTCGATACGGCAGCGCGGCGCGAAGAAAGTCTGCGCGCCGTCGCTCGTCGTCCACGCCCGCCACACTTCTTCCACCGGCGCGGCGACGACGGTCTCGCCGGCGATGGCCCGATCGGCATCTGCGCTCATGCGACGCATCTCCTTTCCGGCACCTCTCCGCTCACGACGCCAGCCGCGCGATGGCGAAGGCGGCGCCGGCCGCCACCGGCCGGCTCTCCTCCGGGGTCAGCCCGTAGGTGACGAGCCCGTCCTCCACTTCCTGCGCTTCGGCGTCCGGTTTCTCCTTCACCTCGATGACCTCGCGGGCCCGCTCGGACTCGTAGGGCTCGGCCGTGAAGTGGCGCTCGATGTGGGGAGTCTGCGGCCTGCGGCTCTCCCCTCTGTGATCCTGGGGTGCGACCCGGGATAGGCAGCCGGCTAGTCCGGCGGCCTCAGCCTGACGATGGTGGCTCCCCAGCCGCCGGAGCCCTCGCCCGCCAGGTGGAAATCCTCGACGTACGCCGCTTCGCGCAGCGCGGCGTGCACCGTCTCGCGCAAGGCGCCGGTGCCCTTGCCGTGCACGATCCGCACTTCCCGGATGCCGCGCGCGCGGCAGGCCTCCAGGTAGTCCAGCACCAGCGGCTTGGCCTCGCGCGGCAGGAAGGTGTGGAGATCGAGGGTGCCCTCGATGGGGATCTCGTGCGGTGGCGGTTCCGTCATGCGCGGGGCCCGGCTCTCAGATGAATCCGGCCAGCTCCGGCCAGCGCTCCCGCAGGACCCGCCGCGCCTCGGCGTCGCCGTCCAGGTACTCCTCGTCGCGGAACTCGAAGCCCGGAGCCACCAGGCAGGCCACCAGCCCGTACGCCCCGAGCGGCTCGGCCGTCTGCCAGGTGCCGGCCGGGATGACCTGCAGCGCGACCCCGCCGGCCGCGGGGTCGCCGAGGGTGACCTCGCGCAGCGCCGGCGGCGCGGCGCCGAAGAGCCGCAGCCGGATCCCGTCGCCTTCGAGGTGCACCCACACCTCGTCGGAGTGCAGCCGGTGCCAGCGGCTGAAGTCGCCGGCGGCCAGCAGGAAGTGGATCGCGGTGAGCCCGCGGCGCTCGCCGCGGCCATCCGCCGGCGCCACGGCGACCGCCGAGCGGAAGATCTCGCGGTAGTGTCCGCCCTCGGGGTGCGGCGCCAGCACGAGCGAGCGGATCCGCGCGGCGGCGCGGTGGTCCACGCTCAAGCGCGCCCGCCCAGCTTGGCTTGCACGCTGGCCACCTTGTCGTCGAGCGTCTGCTCCTTGTCGGTGCGCGTGCCCAGTTTGATCACCGCCGTCACGCGCGGCGCCCGCATCTCGTGCAGCACCTCGTGGCAGCGCTTGATCGCGGCGAAGACGGTGTCCCAGTCGCCCTCGACGTTGGTGCCGTTGGCGTGTAGCCGGGTGGTGAGGCCGGCCGCGGCGAGCACCTTCTCGCACGCCGCCACGTAAGGCGACAGCGACACCCCCACCCCCAGCGGCACCACGCTCACATCCGCCAAGACCTTCATCCGCTCTCCTCTCCCGCCGCGCCCCCGGGCCCGCGCCTCAGACCCCCGGCACCAGGATCATCCGCGAGCGCGCCGTGGCCTGCCGCAGCTCCTTGCCCGGCCGGTACGTCTCGGAAGACCACCACTGCCGCGCCCGCTCGAGGCTGGGAAACTCCAGCATGACGAAGCGCGCCGGCCGCCAATCGCCTTCGAGAGTCTCCACCTGGCCGCCGCGCACGATGTACTTGCCGCCGAACGCCGCGACCGAGGTCTCGGCGAGCTTCTTGTACTCCTCGTAGCGCACCGGGTCGGTCACCTCGATCTCGACGACCACGTAAGCCGCCATCCATCCCTCCGCCGCCGTCGGCTCCGGCCGGCCCAGCCGCCTCAGACGTCCTCGACCAGGAAGAGCCGCACGAGCGGCCCCAGCATCCTGGCCTTGTGCTTGTCCGTCCCGGGGCGCAGCACCAGGGCGTCGCCCGGGCCGAAGCGCACGCTGGTCCCGCCCTCCAGGGCGACCTCCATCGCTCCCTCGAGGACGTAGCCGGCGTGGCCACGCAAGCACCACTCGTGCTCGACGAACTCGCCGGTGAACTCGACCAGGCGCACGCGCTTGCCGCCGTGCTCGGCCATCTTCTGCCGCGCGCCGGGAGCCGTGACGTGCCACTCGGCCGTGATGAGATCGATGCGTGGATTCTCCATCACCCCTCCTTCGTATCGGCTAACGCCCACCCCGCGCCGCCGCGCCCCGGCGACCGGCGCGACCAGCCGGTCACGAGTCCGGCCGCATGGCAGATCCCGAGGGCAAGCGCTAGCGCGGAGAATAGCAGGGCGCGCGGCGGATGTCCGGGGCGCCCAGCGGCGAGCGCCAAGAGCCCGGGCACGAGCAGCAGGCCGCGCAGTAAGTAGACCGTCGCGGCCGCCACGAGCACCGTCCGCAGGAGCGGCAGCGGCCGGCCCCGGCCTGCCCCCGACAGCGCGTAGAGTCCGAGCATCGCGAAGCCGGCGGCGAAGAGCAGCGTCAGCGCCGTCAGCCAGGCCGCGCCCGGCCGAGCTCATGGCGACCCCTCGTCGATCGCGGACTCGCCGAGCACGAAGCGCTTCGTCCGCTCGGCGCGGCGGGCCGCGGGTCCTTTTCCTACGACCGACCACACCCGCATCTCGTACTCGGCTCCTGAGGCAAGGTCAAAGGCTTCGCCGTCCTCGGGCACCGTGACCTCGAAGTGCCAGCTGAGCAGTTCGGGCGTCAGCGCCGGGTTCGGACCGGGCTGCAGAGGGATATTCTCGAGCCTCGCCCAGCGCCCGTCGGTGTGCAGGTCCCAGACCACTTCCTCGCGCTCCACATCGTAGAGCCGCAAGCGCAGGACCGCCGCCGGGTGGCCGTCCCTGGTGCGCAGATCCACCACCGAGCCGGGCGGCGCGGGCGCGACCGACACCGGCGGCGTAAAGGGGACCGCCAACCGCTCGACGAGCACGCCGAAGACGGCGATCGCCAGAAATACGGTCATGGCGACGGCGATCGCCATCCAGAACGGCCACCTGTGCACGGAGCACCCCCCCGCTGCGGCTGGGAGCCGGAAGGCCGACGCCTTCCGTCAGCCGATCAGCTCCTCCTTCTTGAAACGCTTGTAGCCCTGCTCGGTCAGCTGCGCCAGCTCCCGGAAGAGCCTCGCGTCCCCGGGTCGGAAGTTGAAACAGGATCTTCCCGGCCTGCGCTTCTGCAGCTTTGGCGACATGCCGCGCAGCAACTCGGGGAAAGCGCACACCGGCATCAGATGGTAGGACACGCAGCTCTTGCCCGTCAGCACGGCGCCGAACCCTGCCGCGCGGCCGCGGTTGGTCTCGGTGACCGGTCCCCTACTTGCGCGGGAGCTTCTGGACGGCGGCGAGCACGGCCTCGCCGTCGCCCGCCGGGTTCACCTCGGTCTCGATGAAGGCGACCTTGCCGTCCTCGCCGATGATGAAGGTCCGGCGCGCGGCGGTCACGTCGCGGGTGAGCTGCACGTCCTTGCCGTCGATGGCGCGCGTGATCGTGCCGCCGGCGCCCACCGGCACACCGAAGGCCTTCGCCACCGCGCCGCTGGAATCGGCGAGCAGCGGGAAGTTGAGCCGGTTGGCCGCCTTGAAGGCCTTGAGGTTGCCCACCCGGTCGCCACTTACCCCGACCACCACGACGCCCAGCTTGTCGAGCTTGGTGCGGTTGTCACGGAAGCTGCACGCCTGCTTGGTGCAGCCGCCGGTCATCGCCGCGGGATAGAAATAGACCACCACGGTCTTCTTACCCACGTGGTCGGCGCTCTTCCAGAGCTGGCCGCCGTCGGCCACCGCCTGGAAGACAGGTGCCTTGTCGCCCATCTTCAGTGCGGTCGGGTTCTCCTGTGCGCGGGCCTGAGTACAGGGCAAGCCGACGGTGACCAACAGCACCAGCGGGGTGAATCGGCGAGGGAAGCGCATGGTGTCTCCTTGCGAGGAAGGACCGTCTCGGAGCCTGGCCGGCCGAGCGCCTGGCATGGGCTTTACATCTCCTGCCGCCACGTCGGCCACGCCACAGCAGTCCCTCTTACAGATGCCCGCGGCGGCAAAAGGTTCGGCGCGGATCGCGCGCCCACCCGGGATTCGCCTCACGGACAGCGCCGGCTCTGGAACTTGCCGGCTCGCGCGCCGCGCGCGCACTTCCAGGCCCGCGCCTCCCGCGCCAGCCGCCAGGTCCCGTCCGGCAGCCGGCGCAGCTCCAAACTTGCCCACACGCCCGCCACCGAGTCGTCCGCCAGGCCCTCCATCACCGTCGTTACGAAGAGCGAGCTGGGAGCCTCTCCTCCCCCGCCCTCGACTCTGAGGTTGAGGGTGCCCGGCATCTCATCGGCGACCCCGAGGCGTCTGAGCACGACCTGCAGCGGCTCCATCGGCCAGGATTCCTTGGCCGCCGCCGCCGCTTCGATCTCCGCGTTGAAGGCGGCGCAGTCGAGTTCCGCACGCGATTCCACGCGCACGCCGCACGGGTCGGTGCGGGTGGGGCGTAGGGCGCCGAGCTGGTCCGCGGCTGCGTTCGGCGGCACGGGTCCCATGAGCAGCAGGATCACGACGCACAGATGGCCGGACCTCATGCCGTCTCCTCCGGGTTCTTCCTTGGTTCGCCGGACCGCCCCGCGGCTCCACGCCTGCCCGCGCCGGATGCCCGGCGTCAGCAGGAAGAGCAGCGCCAGGATGAGACCCATGGCAGCGAGCCAGACGGGCAACGCCAGGGTCGGCAGCGGCAGCCATGGCAGGCCGGCCCGGATGCGCACGGCCCCGGAGCCGGGCCAGCGTCGCGTCTCCGGGGAAGCGGGCGTCGTGGGGGATTTCGGCCCGGCAGCGTAGCGCATCGGCTTGCCGCGCGACAGTGCGGCCACGCGGCGGCTTATGGTCGGCGGAGGGGAGGGAAGAAGCCGGACTAGGCTCCGCTCGGAGGGGTGAGGTCCCCTTCGAGCCCCAGAAAATCCAGCGCCTCGCGGCGCGTGCGGAAGACACCGACCGGCTTGGTGCTCCCGGCCTGCAATTCCCGGTACGTCTCGTACATGCGGCCGAGGCCGAAGGCGAAATCTCGGGACGCGACGATGGCCAGCTTCGACGCGGGTTTGTCGGCGTCCATGCGCGCGGCCAACTCGGCCAACTCGCGGATCTTGTCGATGGAGGGCAGGTCGATTCGCTCTACTGCGATCATGTCCACGATCTCGGCGTAGCCGACCACGTCGGTCCGCGACCACACCTCGCGCTGATAGGCGAAGACATCCCCATCCGAAATGAGGCCGTCGGCCTTTGCGTCGACGAGCCGCCGCTTGTGATCGATCTGGTATGTGATCGGCATGCCCTACCTCGGGGCCCGGGGAGCCGACCCAGCAGCCTCCATCCGGGCGTGAAAAACCGAGCTATTATCGCCCACACGGGGAGACCAACCAAGGGAAATGTTCCGCCCCGCCGGCCGGCCGGCCCGGGGCGAAGACGCCTCCGGCACCAGGGAGACAACGCCCCGGCCAGAGCTTGCGACCCGACCGGCGGACGCCAATTCGAGTTGCGGCAACGAGTGGGCAGCCCGGCCGCCGGGCGCGACGCGGCGAATCAGGCGTCCGGGTGCCGCCGGCGGGCCAGGGAAACCCATCCGGCGAAGAGCAGCAGGACGATCCCCCCAGCCCTCCCCCGGGGGGGAAGCTCGCGGGCGCGAGCCTGCCCAGCCCCAGCCCCGCGCCGAGCATCACGGCCGCCGGCACCCCGTACTGCCACATCCCGTAGAGGAAGATGAACGGCAGATAATGGGCTCCCACGATCATGAGGAACGCCGGATAGAACCAGTTCACGTTGTGGAGCGCGGCGGCGCCGATCACCGGGATCGCCCTCCTTCGGTTACGGCCCGCCGGCGTTCAGCCTCTGCTGCAGATCGAGCATCGGCTGCTGGCTGACCCGCAACAACCCCTCTTGCGGGCGGTCCAGATCCGTGACCAGCAGCATCACCGCGGAGAAGGCCACGGCCAGGACGAGCACGCCGGCAAGGGCACGCATCCCGGTCAGCCCGAACTGGTACCCCACCGCCAGCATGGACATCGCGGTGACCAGATAGAGCATCAACCAGATGGCCGCCGGGAGACGGTACTGAAACCCGAAGGTCAGCCGCGACGTTTGCAGGTCGAACACGGTGTTGAGCGATTCGATGAAGATGGCATAGACGTCCGAGTCGCGATCTTCTTGGGCGAGCGTGACGGCGTGCGACCACAGCTCACCCTGGATCGCCTCGGCGCGGGCCACGGCGTCGTGGAGGTGTCCCGGATTCTGCACCATGTCCACCCTCAGGTCCACGTACTCGCGGAACAGCCGCTGGACTTCGGCGCGATGCGGCTCGGCGAGCAACCCGGCGCGCAGCGAGGCGGTGCCGATGGCGTTCACTTCGTCCAGGAGCAGTTGCTTGCGCGCCTGGAAGTGCGAGCTGGCGATCCCGAAGGTGAAGGCCAGCAGGAAGGCCAGCAGGCCGAGCAGGGCTCCCACCACGGCACCGATCGACTCGTTCGCGGCCTGCTCCGCGCGGCGCCGGCGCGCCCGGCCGAAACGGAATCCGACCTCGATGGGGACCAGAATCAGGAGAACGGTGAACAGGCAGACACTCCAGAGAGGCATCCGATTCAGCAGTTCGATGAAGGGCATGGCGGCTCCCCGGCGCCCGTGGCGCCGACGTGACCGGTGCGACTTGTCCGGACCCGGCGAGGATTTCGCTCAGGCCTGCGACACGATGGCGGGCAAGATACCAGTCGGTGGGTCGTCCAGCAACGCTGGCTGGCCTAAGGCGACGCCGGCAGTCGCTGCCACCAGATGCCCGTGCACTCCGGCAGCGTCACCGCACCGTCGTGCGCGGCCAGCCTCGCGGTCATCTCTTCGCCGAAGAAGAAGCGCACCAGCTCTTCGGCCTCGCTGCGGTCCGCGAACCGGTAGTCGGTCCGGATCCAGGTGCGCGCGTAGCCATGCTGCGCGAGGTGGTCGTAATACGCGTTCAGCGGCGCCGGCGCCTCCGGTTCTTCACGTCCGGTCCCGAGCGTCTCCAGGAGCACGGCCGCCCCGCCGGGGCGCAGGACGCGGCGCATCTCCGCCAGCGCTCTGTCGACCTCGGCCCGCCAGCGCTCCGGCTCCCAGGTGACCAGATAGCAGACGCTCCAGCCCGCGATCGCCAGGCCGGCAGCCCCGTCCGGCGCCGGCACCCGCCGGTGGTCCGCGACCTCCGTGCGCCAGTTGCCCAGGCCCGCGCGCCGCAACCGCGCCGCCGCCACCTCCAGCATGTGCGCCGAGATGTCGAACGCCGAGATGGAGGCGACTCGGGGCGCCAGCAGGCAGGTCAGCCGCCCCGTCCCGGCCCCGAACTCGACGACGTCGAGAGCGGCGAGCGGCACGATAGCCTCGAGGGCCGGAAGGATCCGGCCCTCGTGGTCCTCGCGCGCGACCAGGCGCTCGTAATCCGCCGCCCGCGACCGGTAGATCTCGAAGTGATCCGGCACCGGCACCCTCGAGCCGTCCCCTACGCCTCCAGCTTCGCGTCCATGGTGATGGCGGCGTTCAGCACCCGCGACACCGGGCAGCCCGCCTTGGCGGCGTTGGCCGCGGTCTCTAAGGCGGCGCGGTCGGCTCCGGGCACCTTGGCGGTCACGTCCAGGTGGACGGCGGTGAGGGTGAAACCGGCGTCGGTCTTCTCGAGCGTGACGGCGGCCTTGGTGCGTATGCTCTCGGCGGTCAGGCCGGCGTTGCCGAGCTGCGCCGACAACGCCATCGAGAAGCAGCCGGCGTGCGCCGCCCCGATCAGCTCCTCGGGGTTGGTGCCGATGCCGTCCTCGAAGCGGGTGCCGAACGAGTACTGCGTGTCCGACAGCACGCCGCTGTCGGTCGAGAGCGAGCCCTTGCCGTCCTTGAGGCCGCCTCTCCAGACGGCCGATGCGCTGCGCTTCATGCTGCCTCCTGTGCTCGGGTGGGGAGGGCCGCGGCGGACCGCGGTCCGTTCACGCCTTGTCGCGACCGGCCATGCGCGGATACACGAACCCGGCCAGCGCGGCACCGATCAGCGGCGCCACCCAGAACATCCACAGCTGCCCCAGCGCCCAGCCACCGACGAACAAGGCCGGTCCGGTGCTGCGCGCCGGGTTCACCGAGGTCTGGGTCACCGGGATGCTGATCAGGTGGATGAGGGTGAGGCCGAGACCGATGGCGATCGGCGCGAAGCCCTGCGGGGCGCGCTTGTCGGTGGCGCCGAGGATGACGATCAGGAACATGAAGGTCATCACGACCTCGGTCACGAGCCCCGCCCCCAGTGAGTAGCCGCCGATAGAATGGTCGGCGTAGCCGTTGGCCGCGAAGCCGTGGGCGACGTCGAAGCCCGGCCGGCCGCTGGCGATGAAGTAGAGGACGCCGGCGGCGGCGACGGCGCCGAGCACCTGGGCCACCCAGTACGGGATGAGATCCGCGGCCTTGAAACGCCCGCCCACCACGAGGCCGAGCGAGACCGCCGGGTTCAGGTGGCAGCCGGAGACGTGGCCGATGGCGAACGCCATGGTCATGACGGTGAGGCCGAAGGCCAGCGACACGCCCAGCAGGCCGATGCCGACGTCGGGGAACGCCCCCGCGATGACGGCGCTCCCACAGCCGCCCAGCACCAGCCAGAACGTGCCCACGAATTCCGCCGTGAGACGGTTGCTCAGCTTCATGTCCGACTCCTCCTCTGATGAAGGGCTCGATCTCCCGGGCGCGGGGCCCGGGTGATCGGATGTCCGCCGCGGCTGAGTCGCTCGGCGGGGCGGTCCGGCGGGTTCCGGATTGTCCCTGCGCATCGGCATGGGTGCGGCGGCCTCGCGTGGGGCTGGCCGGGCAGCCTACAACACCCGGGGGCCGGAGGGGAAGCCGGCCGCCGGCGGGGCGCTTCGGGCCGAGAGCCGCTTACGGCGAGCCCTCGCAGCCCGCCTTCGTGACGCGGCCGCGCGCCTGGCCGGGGAGCTTTCCCAGGATCTTCCAGAGCCAGCGGTGCACGCGGTGGATGGACGCCACGGGCTCCGCGAACATCAGGATGCACTCGCGCTGCACGACGGCGATGCCGTCTTCTTCGCACGCGCGCACGGCCGCGGGCGATTCCGACCCCTGTTGCATCCACACGCGCCGGATCCCCGCGCGCCGGACCTCTTCGATGACCTGCTCGGTCTGCTCGGGCCGCACGACGATCACCACGCCGCCGACCGGCTCCGGCAGGCTAGCAAGATCCGGCCAGCAGCGCTCGCCTCCGATCCTCCGGGCTTCGGGGTGCACGGCGAAGACCGTGTAGCCCTTGGCGCGCAACTCCTTCCAGATGGTGTTGCCGAACTTCCGGCCGCCGCGCGACACGCCCACCAGCCCCAGCTTCGGCTGCGCGAGGAAGTCCGCGATCTGCTCCCGGTCACTGGCCATGGCTTTGCGTGCTCCCCGCCGCCCCCGCCACCAGGAAGAAGGCTCCCGCCGTGATGCCGGTGTCGTCCCAGGTCGGCCGCGTGTCTACCCAGGCGATCGCCGAGCCCGCCGCGAGGACGAGCGCCCCAGCCAGGAAGCGCGTTCTAGTCCTGCGGGGTCTCAATCGGGATCTTCCATGCTGAAGAGCCACCACCGATTGGTGTTCCTCCCCCGCGTGCGCGGCTGCCGCTCGAAGTAGATCTTCAGCTTCTGCCCCGCGTCGGTCACCACCTCGAACCAGTGCTTGCGCACGTAGGCTTCGCCGCTACCGTGGCGGCACGGCCCGGTGTCGCGCCAGGCGCGCAGCACCTCGGCGATCCGGACGGTCTGGCCCTTCCAGAGGAACTCTCGCGGCAGGCCCGGCTCGCCCAGGGCCATGCGGGCCGTGTCGCTGCTCCCGGTCACCGGCTGGATCGCCACGCTGAGGAATCGCTCGGTCATGCTGGCATCCCCGCTCGAAACGCGCCACCCGGACGGCGCCGCCGCCGGCGCCTCGGCGGCCGCGCGCGATTCAAGCCGACTTGTGCTTGATGAACGTGCCCCTCTCGATCTCCTCGAACGCCGTCTGGAGTTCCGCGCGCGTGTTCATCACGATGGGACCCTGCCAGGCGACCGGCTCGCCGATGGGCTTGCCGGACACGAGCAGGAACCGCGCCGGCGCCTCCCCCGCCGTGGCGACCACGCGCGCACCGTCGCCGAACAGGACGAGTTCTCCGTTCGCCGCGACGGCGTCGCGCTTGGCGTCGGGGCCGCCCGCCCGCTCGGCCGCATGACCGAGCGCGCCTTCCCCCACCCCGAATCTCGCCGATCCCTCGATGAGGTACGCGAAGACCGTGTGCCCCGGCTTGGTCGGATGCGCGAACTCGGCCCCCGCGGGGATCTCCACGTCCAGATACTCCGGATCCGTCACGACGTCCTGCACGGGACCGCGCGCGCCCTCGGCTTCGCCGCAGACCACGCGAACGACGACCCCGGAGGCGGCGCGCACCACGGGGATCTGCTCCGCCGCCACCTCGCGATAGCGGGGGTCCATCCGCTTGTGGGACGCGGGCAGGTTGGCCCACAGCTGGAACCCGCCCATGGCGCCCCGCTCGTCCCCCTTGGGCATCTCCTGATGGATGATGCCGCTGCCGGCGGTCATCCACTGCACGTCGCCCGGCCCGATCACGCCCTGGTTTCCCAGGCTGTCGCCGTGCTCCACCCGTCCGCTCAGGACGTAGGTGATGGTCTCGATGCCGCGGTGCGGATGCCACGGGAAGCCCTGCAGGTAGTGGCGCGGATCTTCGGCGCGGAAGTCGTCGAGCAGCAGGAAGGGGTCGAACGCGGGCACTTCTCGGAATCCGAACACCCGCTGCAGGTGCACGCCGGCGCCCTCGATGGTGGGCTGGCTCTCGAGGACTCTGCGGATGCCGCGCGTGGCCTCCATCGGACGCCTCCTCCTACGGCTGTCGCTCAGGCGCCGTGCCAGTTCGCGAACGCGTGCATGGCCATGAACCGCGCCATGACCGCAGCGGTGGCCGTGCCGATCACGAACAGCACCCAGCGCCAGCGCCGCCAGGGGCCGCGCAGGGCGGAAAGCTGCACGAAGCCGTCGACCACGTACGCCATCGAGTAAAGCACGTTGGCCAGGACGGCGAGCACGAAGAAGGTCAACATGAGGTCAAGGTCGGCGTGCGACCGCGAGACCGGCAGGCCCGCGACGAAGCACCCCCCCACCGTCAGCAGGAGTACAGCGTTGTAGATCAGACGCCGGCGCTCCCAGTAACGCAGCGCGTCGGTGGCGATCTCCCCCAGGGGCGGGCGGCCCGGCGGGCTTCCTGTCAGCGTCTCTCCCATCAGCTTCTCCGTGCGTACAAGGCGTACGCCGCCGCGATACCGAGGAGGTCGAAGACGGCGTGCACCACCATCGCATCGACGACCCGCCGGCGGCGCAGGAAGATCAGCGCGCAGATCAACCCCGAGAGGCCGGCGGAGACGGCGCTGGTCGTCCCCTGATACAGGTGCCCCAGGCCGAACACCACGCTGCTGACGGCCAGCGCCAGGACGAGTCCCGCCCCGCCGAAGACCCGCTCGAACCGCGTCAGGACGAAGGCGCGGGTCAGCTCCTCGGCGAAGCCGCCGCCGACGATCGCCGCGGCGATCCAGTAGGGCGCTTCGTGCGGATCCCGGAACAGCGCTTTCAGACCCGCCCCCGTCCCGCTCCCCAGGATGGCCGCGAGCAGGCTGTTCAGCCCCGCGTTGACGACGACGAACATCCCCAGCGCTGCGACGGTCCCGTAGGCCAGGACGCGCCCGAACCCGTCGAAGCGCCAGCCCAAGTCGGCGAGCGTCTCGCCGCTGCGGCGCAGGAGGATCCAGACGATCGCAAGGGCAAAGCCGGCCCGGAGGCAAACCCACAGCGCCAGCTCCTGGACACTGTTCGAATGCGGCGCCCACCAGAGCTGACGCGCCGTGGACCCGAGCCAGTAGAGGACGATCACCGCCAGCGACAGGTACAGGCCGCGCCGCTCGCCGCTTCCGGCCGCTCCCTCGCTGCCGGCCGCCTCACCCTTTACGTCAGTCTCCATAGCCCTGGACACTCTCGAGAGAGTGATACTCGCCGCCGATCACGCCCGCGACCCGGCCGGCCTCGGCCGCATCCGGGGCATCGAGGAACTCCCGGGCTCGCACGAGGCTCTCGACCCGGAAGAGGAAGAATACGTCGTCCGGCGCCTCGACGCCGCGCCACAGACCGGCGAGGTAGAGCCCGGCCGCCCGGTACCCCGAAGCGTGCGAATCGAAGACCGCTTTCCACCTGGCGAAGTCGGCCACGCGATTGCGACAGAGCAGGAACTCCATCTCTTCACTCCTCCACGATCTGCGCGAGATGGTGCCGCATGTGCCGCAGATAATCCCGCATCAACCACTCCAGCGATACGGGCTCCCCCCCGCCGATGACGCAGCGCGTCTGCAGGCACTCCGGCCGCACATGTTCCATCACCTGCGCCACGTGCCGGTTCAACGCCACCCAGAGATCGACCAGCTCGCTCCAGGGCCGCTGCCGGTAGCGGTGCGCCGCCACCCAGATCTCCTGTTCGTAGCCGGGCCAGACGAACCGATCGGCGGACGGGGCGCGCACGAAGCGCTGGTGGTTGTTCGCCGCCGAGTCGATGAGATGGCCCAGGATCTCCTTCTTCGTCCACTTGCCGGGGCCCGCGTCCCGCGATGCCTCCGCCTCCCCGAGGCCCTGCAAGCGCGCCTTCGCCCGTTCCACCTCGTCACGCAGTGCCCTCGCCAGATCAACCATCGCTTCCGCCTCCCCTTCGCGATCCCGCTTCGCCTGCTCCGTCACCCCGGCGATGAGCTCCGTCTTGCCTCGCGTGTAGGCCACGCGGTCGGTCGGCGATGCCACGGCCAGGCTCCGCTTCAACACTTCGTACTCCCTGGCCACTTCCGGATGCGCGATGAGGTAGTCCCGGAACAGAAGCCTGTCCCAGTGCTCGGCGAAGCCGCCCTCGACCATGTGGATGTGGTGCGTGCGCGCGCCGGTGCGCGGGTCCCGCTTGATGAACCAAGCGTAGAACGGCGGCCCGTCGTCGCCGTGCGTGGGGCGCCAGAAGTAGTCGTAGCCCTGCGCCTCCAGGATGGGCACGACCCGCAGCCGCGTCTCGGGCAGGCTGGTCACCTCCACCAGGATGTCCACGATGGGCTTGGCGGCCAGGCCCGGGACCGCCGTGCTGCCGAAGTGCTCGACCCGTCGGATGAGGTCGCCCGGCAAGCATGCCAGCAGATGCTCCCTCTCCTGACGGAACAGCTCCGGCCACTGCGGGTCGTACGACGCGATCGCTACTTCCTCGCGCAGCACTCTGCGGATCTTCTGCTCCGGCGTTTCCACCTCACTTCGTGCGCGGCTGGGCGCCGTCGGCCGCCAGCGCCCGCTCGATGCGGCGGTCCGGGACCAACCACATGAACGCCACCGCCACGTAGAGAGCGCCCGCGATCCACGGCTGCGCGAAGGCCATGGGAATGGCGATCAGGTAGGACCCCAGCGAGATCTTGCCCTTGAGGTCGCGGCCGATGGCTGCCGCCAGGGCGGAGTCGCACCCCTCCGAAACCAGGATCCTGCCCTGCAGGATCCAGTACGCGAACGCGGCCAGGAGGAGCACCACGCCGTACACGGCGGTCGGCGCCGGCGCGAAGTGCGTCTCCCCGATCCAGTGGGTGACGAACGGGATCAGCGACAGCCAGAAGAGCAGGTGCAGGTTGGCCCACAGGATACCGGCGCTCACCCGGCTGGCGGCGTGCAGCAGGTGGTGGTGGTTGTTCCAGTAGATGCCGAGGTAGACGAAGCTGAGCGCGTAGCTGGAGAGCACCGGCGCCAGGGAGCGCAGGGCCGCGAGGTCGGCCTCGTGCGGCACCTTCACCTCCAGCACCATGATCGTGATGATGATGGCGAGCACGCCGTCGCTGAAGGCCTCGAGCCGTCCCCTGCCCATCATCCACCGCTCCGGGCGCGGCGTGGCCTCGCGTGGTTCGCCGGCGCTTCGACGCCCATCCTCACTTGCCGTGCACCACGATGCGCAGCACGCCGCTCAGCACGCCGGACAGCGTGATCAGCGTCCCGGCCCAGAACGCCGCACGGCTGCCGGCGAACTGTCCGTAAGCGAGCACCAGCACTCCCAGCAGGAGCACCGCGGCGATCCCCACCGCGCCCCCGCTGACGCGTGAACGTCTCGGTCGAACTCTGTCCATTTGCCGCCTCCTGCTCCTGCATCCGCCGGGTGCGGACGCCCCGCGGTCCCGCCGCCCTCATGGTCTGGGGCCGGAGCCCCCCCTCGGCCCACGCCTCGGCATCCGCCGCCGAAGAGAATACCTCCAGTCGGGCCGGCAAGTCCTCGGCGAAAATCCGCGCCATCCGGGTCGTCCCGTAGTAACCGGGGCGGTCGGCGAGGTTGGCCCACCGGCCGCCGGCCAGCTCGTCGGGATGGGCGAGGAACAACTCACGGACGCTCACGAGGCGCGCGGCGTCAGTTCCCGCGCCGTCACGCCGGTTTCGGCACCTCGCCCATCAACGCCAGGTGGTTTCCGTCCGGATCCTCGAACTCGGCCAGCCACAGCTCCGCCGTCGGTGTGCGGTGCACTCGACATGCACGACCCGGTCACCCTCGATGCCGAGGGGCCCCATCCCGACCCGCTGCAGCTTCTCTCCGGCCATCGTCTTGACCGGATAACGCCTGATCTCCGCGACTCTCACCGCCACCTCTCGTCTCGGGTTTGGTGCACGCGCCTCCGAGCGCCCTCGCGCGGTGGCTTGGGCGCAATCCCGCGGTGGCGGCGGCTAGCCAGGCGCAGAGCAGTACCGCGCCCGGAACCGGTCGACGACGTCCAGCAAGTCCTCGGGCAACCGGCTGCGAACCGCATTGGCGATGGAGTCCGGCACGCCGCCATAGTGCGCTTCCGCGATCGCCCCGGCGATGCAGGCCATCGTGTCCGTATCACCTCCCAGAGAGACGGCACGCCGTATCGCCCCCTCGAAGTCTTGCGATTCCAGAAAGCAGATGATCGCCTCCGGCACCGAGCCCTGACAGGACTCGTCGAACCCGTAGCCGGGGCGAATCTCATCCACCGTCCGACTCAGATCATAGCCGCATTGCGACTCCACCTGGCGGCGGATCTCCTGCTTGTCGGCGCCGCGTCGGCCCAGGAAGACGGCCAGCGCCGTCGCCTGAGCGCCGCGAATCCCCTCCGGGTGATTGTGGGTGACCTCGGCGCTCGACCGTGCCTGCTGCAGGACGTGCTGCAGATCGTCGTAGGCCCAGCCGACCGGGCTGACGCGCATCGCCGACCCGTTTCCCCAGCTGTTGTAGGGACCGCGGGTGTCGTCAACCAGCCACTCCATGAAGGACAGGCCATATCCCCGCCAAAGGTGCCGCCGCCCGAACCCCCGCAACGCCTCGACCAGGTCGAGACCGTCCAGGATCCAGGCTGCCACGGCGACCGTCATCACCGTATCGTCCGTGTAGGTGCTGCGCGGCGAAAAGAGCGCAAACTCCTCGGTCTTGAGTCCGCGCCCCTCGAAGACGGACCCGATCACATCGCCCGCTAGGCCGCCCAGCATGGCTCCCCCTTCGGCCCCTCAAGTTCGAGGTGAGCGGCGCGCCGCAGCCAGCGCCGCCTGCCCGAGGGGTCAGGTCGCACGCACGAATGAGAACGGAGCGCGCCATATGGCCCCGGACCGCCGCGTCGAACCGCCGCTTGGCCGACGTGCGCCATGGCTACCGCAGCAACCTTGGGGCCCAGAAAGGAAACATGAACGTCCAGTCGAACAACGTCGTGATGAGCAGGTGAATCACCAGGTAAAGCGCGAACCCCGCGATCCAGTAGAGCAAGAGCTTCGGCACGCTGGGCTTGAAGAAGACAGAAGAGAGGGCGAGGAAGGCGATCGTCGGGAGCGAGTATGAAATCGTGCCTGGCCAGTGGAGTACCGAGACGAGGAGCTTCCCCAGGAGATTTGCGACCGCAGCGATCAACAACGCCTGGACATAGGGAAGCGGACGGACGCGGAGCACGAGTCCCGCGGACACGATGATCGTGACGGCCATGAAGATGATGGAAGCGAGGATGGCAACGGGGTCAGGTAGGGTCATTTTCTTAGATCTCCTCCGTGCCGCGCGGCGGGCTGCCGAGCGCCTCGCCGCTGAGCCGCGCCGGCCGGCAGAACCCCCGAGGGAACCCGACGGCGGCGGCCCCGCGGCGATCGGCCCGGCGCCCGGTCGACTCTCTATTCCGTCGTCTTGCCTTCGAAGTGTTCGTTGTCGGCCTCCGCGTCGGCGCGGGTATGGTGGACGACGCCGTCCCGATGATTTGGCGGCGCATAGAGCGTGTAGAGCTTCAGTGGAGCACTGCCGGTGTTGATGATGTTGTGATTCGTCCCCGCCGGGACGACCACCGCGAAGCCCGCTCGGATCGCCGTCCGAACGCCATCGAGAACCGCCTCACCGGTCCCCTCCTCCACGCGGAAGAACTGGTCGAGCTGATGGACTTCCGTCCCGATCTCTTCCTCGGGCTTCAGCGCCATGACGACGAGCTGGCAGTGTTTGGCGGTGTAAAGCACCCGGCGAAACTCGTCATTCTTGACGGCGAGACCCTCGATGTCTTGCACGAAGCCTCTCATGGCGACTCCTCCTTCCTTGCCGTGCCCCACGGGGGCGTTAGATGCTCCTCAGAATCAGGATACTGTCTTCGGGCGGCCTAACGCGGCCGCTCAGCGGATTGTCGGGCGGCATGCCCCTGGGCCTCCGTGCGCGCGAGGCGCGCCAGGACCCGCTGCACGGTGACGGCGATCCTTGCTCGCCACGTACCCGGCATGGGCCGCAGCGGTCGGTTGAGGAGCTGCTCCGCCCCTGCGATGGGATCGAACGCCGTGAGGATCCGGGTGATCAGCCCGTCGCGAATGTCCACCACGTCAACTCCTTCAAGACTCACCCGCCGGCCCGTTGGCGCGTACCCGAGAGGCCGCAAGGGATGGAGACTCGTCCCCGTTATCCGCCACAGGATCGCGCAGCGGGTGCCGTCCGCGGCACTGCATATCGGAGGCTGGATTTCGTACCTGAAGTCGGGGAAGGCGTGCAGCACGTTCTCGCTGAAAGCTCTCACCGCCGCTCGCCCACGGGCAGGAGGCTCGGGCATCGCCGGGTCGTACCATTCAACGTCGTCCGCAAGAAGCGCCACGAAGTCGTCGAGGTTCCTGGCATCCCAAGCCGCCAAGAGCCTCTGGGTGACATCCACGGCAGTTGCCGGGCTACTCATGGCAGCGCTCCCTCTTGCCTGCAGCCTGCCGGGCTCGTATCCGCCCGACGCCTCGCCGCTGGCCCGCGTCCGCAGCCCCCGGGCGAGGGCGACGGCTCTGGCGGCCGGTTAGGCCGCCGTATCCAACAGAGCTTTCGGATTCTTGTGGGCAATAGCCAGGAGAGTGCGGGCCGGCCCCGACGGAAGCCGACGCCCTTGCTCCCATTCCTGAAGGGTCCGCACCGAAACACCGAGGAGTCGCGCGAAATCGGACTGCGACAGACCCGTCCGAGCTCGGATGGACACTATCGGAGGGAGAGTGAGCCCGCGGCCGACCTGGCCTCGCTTCAGCTGGCGAAGCCCCTTCAGAATCTCCTGCCCGACATTCCGGGAGCGCTTAGGCATCTTCAATCTCCTTGCGGATCTTGCGAAGCAGGTGGGCGGGAATGGTCTCGGCAACATTCTTCGCATAGAGCGTCAGGAGCCAGATGACCCTCTGCTGAGTCCTGACGAAGGAGATCACGCGAACGGCACCCCATTTCCCCCGGCCACGAGATCCCCAGCGCACTTTCCTGACACCGCCGGAACCTGGGATTACGTCGCCGAGTTCAGGGTTCCTAGCAAGGGCGACCTGAAGCGCCGAGTACTCCTCGTCTGTGAAGTACTCACCGACGAGCTCCGTGAAGAGGGGGGCTTCAACGAAAGTGAACACAGATGGACTCTACGGCAGAGCCGTATAGCTGTCAAGCCCCCAATGCCGGCCTAACGCTTCGCCGCTGAGCCGCGCCTGCAGCCCGGCGGGCGGCGTGCCCCGCACGCCGCGTGACGGGCGAGGAGCGGCGGCTCTAGCGGCCGGTTAGGCTGTCCCTTTTCGCCCCCGGCCCTTTCGCATGTGTGCCATATAGCTGCGTAGAATGGCATTCATCCGCGACTGGTAGCGGGGCCCCCGTGACTTGAACCACTTCAGCACGTCTTCATCGACGCGAAGCGAGATCGCTCGCTTCGGCACGGGCAACACCACCTCTGAGGTATCCCAGAAGTCCGCGGGCAGATCCGCCAACTCAGGTGGCGAAGTGCGCGCGATCGCCGCCTCACTCTGCTTCCGGAGTCGGGCCAAGTCCGCTCGGCCCCGGCTCGGCCGTCTCCGGTTACCCGACAATCTCGCCATAGTGCTGTCTCTCCCGTTTGTTGCTCCGCCGTGCCGAGATGATGCGGCGGGTCACCCTGCCGCCCTTCCCCTCACGATCCGTGAAGACCACTGTCAGGTGGAGCCCGTCGGCTACGCCGATGGCCACGAACCGCCGCTCGCCGTAGTCCCGCCGGCTATCCTCCACCATGAGAATGGGTCCGTCGAAGATCAGCGAGGCAAACGCAAGATCGAGCCCACGCTCCCTGTGGTTTACCTCGCTCTTCGCCCGATCCCAGGTGAATCTCATGTCGCGACTATACGCATGTATATACAGCCTGTCAAGAGTCCCTTGTCAGGAGGGCACTGGCTGCCTAGCGCTTCGCCGCTGAGCCGCGCCCGCAGCCCGGCGGGCGGGGTGCCCCGCACGCCGCGTGACTGGCGAGGAGCGGCGGCTCTAGCGGCCAGTTAGCGCGCCCCGCTATCCCGCCCGCCGGATTGGCTTGAGCTGCGTGATCTCCATTGCCTGAACTGACCGCAATGCGTGCCACAGATCCCAATCCTGCTGCAGGCCAAGCCAGAACTCGGCGCTCATCCCCGTGACCCGCGCCAGCCGCAGAGCAGTATCTGGAGTCACGCTCCGCTTCCCGCGGACTACCTCATTCAGGCGTGGGAAAGAGACACCCAAACGGACCGCGAATGCGGACTGCGAGATCCCGAGTGGCTTGAGAAACTCCTCGAGCAGCATCTCGCCCGGATGCGTCGGCGGCCGCTTCGTGGGCAGCCGACGCTCCACCAAGGGCGCGCCCCTGCGGCCACCTCGGCTAGTGGTAGTTCGTGACTTCGACTTCGTCCGCATACCCATCCTCCCAACGGAAACACACCCGATACTGCTCGTTGATGCGAATGCTGTGCTGCCCAACACGGTCACCACTGAGCCGCTCAAGCCGGTTGCCCGGCGGAATGCTGAGTTCCCGTAGGTCTTGCACCCGGTTGAGTTGCGTCAACTTGCGGCGCACGACCGGCCACAGGACCTGCGGACACGCCCGGCGCGCCCGGCGACTGGCAACCCCGTTGAACAGATCCTCCGTAGCACCATCGGCGAATGAGCGTATCACAGTACCTATTATAACGGGGGCCGTGCTATCGATTCAAGCTCAATCTTCCGGCGTTGCCGCGCTAACGCCTCGCCGCTCAGCCGCGCCCGCAGCCCGGCGAGCGGCGTGCTCCGCACGCCGCATGACGGGCCAAGCGCGGCGGCTCTAGAGGCCAGTTAGGCAACCATTGCTTAGGCATATAAGTATGTGTATACTGCCCCATGGCCGACAAGCCACTCGTTTGGCTGGGCTCCTCTCTCGCTCGCGTCCGGGGCTTCCCCCAGGATGCGCGCGCCGCCACTGGCTTTCAACTCCGGCGGCTGCAGTGCGGCCTGACGCCAAACGACTGGAACCTCGTTTCCTCCGTTGGCCCCGGGGCTTGCGAGATTCGGATTCGCACTGCCCTGGAGCACCGGATTCTCTACGTCGCCAAGTTCGCTGAAGCGATCTACGTGCTGCACGCTTTCGAGAAGAAGACCCAGCGAACTCCGCTGAGCGATATTGAACTCGCGATAGGCCGCTACGATGACCTGATTCGCCGGCGCCCCTTGCGCAAGGAGCCGTGAATGAGCACCCTCGCCCGCCGACCTTCTGGCAACGTTTTCCGTGATCTCGGCTTCAATCCTGATGAAGCCCAACACCTCAAGATCCGCGCCGACCTCATGATTGAGCTGACCAAGCTGATCCGCGCGCGGGGTCTGACTCAGGCGCGAGCGGCCCGCCTGTTTGGGGTGTCGCAACCGCGGATCAGTGACCTCGTCAGGGGCAAATGCGACCGGTTCAGCGTCGATTCGCTGATCGAGATGCTTGGCCACGGCGGCGCTCACGTATCCGTTCGTGTAACCTCACGAAAGCGGGTTGCCTAACGCTTCGCCGCTGAGCCGCGCCCGCAGCCCGGCGGGCGGCGTGCCCCGCACGCCGCATGACGGGCAGGGAGCGGCAGCTCTAGCGGCCAGTTAGCCTTGATGCGTCATTCTTCGGCGCCCGTGGAGGGACAGAGGGGGCGCCGGCTGCGGCTGCCAAACGTCTCAAGGCCTGTTTTGAGGGCCCACGAACAGTGGCCCGAAGAAAGC
>CAYLSO010000083.1:0-9620 GCA_964386525.1 uncultured bacterium | reverse complement strand
CGTGCAGCAGGACGTAGAGGCCGGCGAGGCTGCAGAACGACAGCACCAGGTAGAGCGCGCTCGCCACCGGGTTGCGCTGCAGCACGACCATCAGCGCCGAGAACACGGCCACCGCGGCGAACAGCAGGAAGAAGATCGGCGTCACCGGAACCACCCCTCGCGCAGGGCCACGCCCAGCGCCGTGACCATGGCGTTGGCCAGAGTGAGCGGCAGGAGGACCTTCCAGCCCAGGTTCATCAGCTGGTCGTAGCGCAGGCGCGGGAACGTCCAGCGGACCCACAGGAAGCAGACCATCAGGACCGCCACCTTGGTGAAGAACCACAGCGGCCCGCCCCACGCCGGCGGCAGCCACGGGCCGTGCCAGCCGCCCAGGAACAGGGTCGTGCAGACGGCCGAGATGGCGAGCATGTTCATGTACTCGCCCATGAAGAAGGCGGCGAACTTCATCGACGAGTACTCGACGTGGTAGCCGGCCACCAGCTCGGAGTCGGCCTCGGGCAGGTCGAAGGGCACGCGGTTGGTCTCGGCCAGCATGGTGAGCACGAAGGCCGCGAAGCCGACCGGCTGGTAGAAGACGTACCACCTGGGCAGGAAGCCGAAGAGCGTGCCGGACTGCGCCTCGACGATGGTGACCAGCGACAGCGAGCCGGCGAGCAGCACCACGCCGATCACCGACAGCCCCATGGACAGCTCGTAGGAGATCATCTGCGCCGAGGCGCGCAGACCGCCGATGAGGCCGTACTTGTTGTTGCCCGACCAGCCCGCCAGGGTGACGGCGTAGACGCCCAGCGACGACATGGCGAGGAAGACCAGCAGGCCGACGTTGACGTCGGTGGCGTAGAACGACGGCCCCACCGGCACCACCGACATCACGGTGATGGCCGGGATCAGCGCGAGCATCGGCGCCAGGAAGTAGACGACCCGGTTGGCCTTCTCGGGCAGCGTCTCTTCCTTGAAAAGCAGCTTGACCACGTCGGCGAACGGCTGGATGAGCCCGAACGGGCCGACGCGGTTGGGGCCGGGGCGGAACTGGATGTGCCCGGCGACCTTGCGCTCCGCCCACACCACGAAGGGCACGGGCAAGAGCACCGCCGTCATCAAGGCCACGACCTTGATGACGGCCCAGACGAACCAGTTCAGATCCGGCGAGAGCCCGGGGATCTGCACGTCGCGGCCTCCCTAGCCTGCCCTATACCAGGACGGGCTCGCCCTTGCGGGCCCGCTCGACCGCCGTCCGGCGGCGGTTCACCACGCACTTGCCGGTGGTCACGTGATGCTCGAACTCGTCGGGGAACTTCTCGAGGATCGACAGCACCGGCATGGCCGCCGCGTCCCCCAGGGCGCACAGCGAGCGCCCGAGGATCTGGCCGGCGATGGACTTGAGGTCGGCGATGTCCCGCCGCGACCCCTGGCCGTCCTCGAGCCGCTGCAGGATGACCTCCATCCAGCGGCCGCCCTCGCGGCACGGCGTGCACTTGCCGCACGACTCGTGGCGGTAGAACTTGGTGAGGTTGAGGCCGGCGTCCACGGCGCAGACGCCGTCGTCGATGACGATCGCCCCGCCCGAGCCGATGAACGACCCGGCCGCCTGCACCGACTCGAAATCCAGCGGCGTGGCGAGCTGGTCGGCGCCCAGCCACGGCACCGACGAGCCGCCCGGGATCACGGCCTTCAGCCGGTAGCCGGCGCGCATGCCGCCGGCGTACTCCTCGAGCAGGGCGGACAGCGGCAGGCCGAATTCGATCTCGTAGTTGCCCGGCCGGTTCACCATGCCGCTGACCGAGAAGATCTTGGTGCCGGGGCTCTTCTCGGTGCCCCAGCCGCGGTACCAGGCGGCCCCGTTCTTCACCAGGAAGGGCACCGTCTGGATGGTCTCGACGTTGTTGACCACCGTCGGGCAGCCGTAGAGGCCCTCGACCGCCGGGAACGGCGGCTTGGTGCGCGGGTTGCCGCGCTTGCCCTCGAGCGAGTCGAGCAGCGCGGTCTCCTCGCCGCAGATGTAGGCGCCGGCGCCGAGGTGCACGACGACGTCCACGTCGTAGCCGCTGCCGGCGGCGTTCTTGCCGAGCAGGCCGGCCCGCTGCGCCTCGGCGACGGCGCGCTCCAGCCCCGGCACCAGGAAGGCGAACTCGCCGCGGATGTAGATGAACGCCTGGTGCGCGCCGATGGCGTAGGAGGTGAGCAGGATGCCCTCGAGCAACCGGTGCGGGCTGCGCGAGATCAGCTCGCGGTCCTTGAAGGTGCCCGGCTCCGACTCGTCGGCGTTGACCACCAGGTACTTGGGCTTGGGCGAGGCCTTGGGCACGAAGCTCCACTTGAGCCCCGTGGGGAAGCCGGCGCCGCCGCGCCCGCGCAGGCCGGAGGCCTTGACGATCTCGATGATCTCCTCGGGCTTGCGGTCCTTGAGCGCGGCGCGCGCCGTCTCGTAGCCGCCGATGGCGCGGAAGCCCTCGAGGGTCTCCACCGCCGGAGCGGCGAAGTCGCCGAACAGGATGGGCGGCTTGCGCCCCGGCGGGGTGACCACCGGGCCGTAGACGCCGAGCGGGTGGCTCACGGCTTCCCTCCGCGCTGCCTGGCCGCGACGACGGCGATGGCCACCCGGTCCCCCCTCACGTGAGCGAGTCCAGGAGCCGGTCCACGGCCTCGAGGTCGAGGCACTCGTGGAACTTCTGCTCGTTGACCTGGAGCACGGGCCCGGTGCCGCAGGAGGCCAGGCATTCCACCTTCTTGAGCGTGAAGCGGCCGTCAGGGGTGGTCTGGCCGAGCT
Organism: uncultured bacterium; assembly: GCA_964386525.1. Classification (GTDB taxonomy): domain Bacteria; phylum Eisenbacteria; class RBG-16-71-46; order RBG-16-71-46; family DASYSL01; genus CAYLSO01. The sequence goes on along the minus strand of CAYLSO010000083.1, from coordinate 6,853 downwards.
CGATGCCGAGCTTGCGCTTGAGGTGCTCGACCAGGGCGTCGGCGCCCATCAGCGAGCACGAGATGGTGCAGCAGACCTGCAGGACGTGCCGGCCCACCGGCTCCAGGTGGAACATCGTGTAGAACGTCGCCACCGCGGCCACGTCGGTGTCGGCAACCTCGAGCTCGCGCGCCACCGCGGCCACCGCCTCCTGGGAGATGAGGCCCCAGCGCTTCTGCGCCAGCCACAGGGCGGGCAGCACCGCCGAGGCACGCTCCGGGTAACGGGCCTGGATCGCGGCGAGGGCCTGCTTGTCCTCCGCCGAGAACTCCAGGGGCCGGCCCGCCGACAGCAGCTTGTGGCCGACCGCGGCCCCGCCGGTCACTGCCATTCCAGGGCTCCTTTCGCCCACGCGTAGGCGAGCCCGAGGACCAGGATGGCTACGAACAGCAGCATCTCGATGAGGCCCAGGAGCCCGAGGTGGCCGAAGGTCGCGGCCCACGGGTACAGGAAGACGATCTCGATGTCGAAGAGGATGAAGAGCACCGCCACCAGGTAGAACTTGATCGAGAAGCGCTCGCGCGCGTGGCCGATGGGCGGGATGCCGCTCTCGTAGGTGGTCTGGGCGGTGCGCGAGCCCCTCACCCGGCCGAGCAAGAGCGACAGGCCGAGGAGCGCCGCGCCCAGCCCGACGGCGAAGGCCAGGGCGATGAGGACGGGTAGGAAATCGCGCGGCATCGGCGCCTCCTACGCGTTCGCCTTGGCGGCCCGCACCGCCGCGGTCAGCGCCGGCACGACCTCGAGGGCGTCGCCCACGATGCCGTAGTCGGCGATCTTGAAGATCGGGGCCTCGGGATCTTTGTTGACGGCCACGATGCACTTGGCCGAGGTCATGCCGGCCAGGTGCTGGATGGCGCCCGAGATGCCGATCGCCACGTAGAGCTTGGGCGAGACCGTCTTGCCCGTCTGGCCGACCTGCTCGGAGTGGGGCCGCCAGCCGGCGTCCACCACGGCGCGCGAGGCGCCGACGCTGGCGCCGAGCGCGGCCGCCAGCTCTTCCACCAGGTGGAAGTGCTCCGGCCCGCGCAGCCCGCGCCCGCCGCTGACGATCGCCTCAGCCTCGGTGAGGTCCACCTTGCCGCCCTGGGCGGCGCCGACCTCGACCACGAGCGAGCGCGCCTCGGCGGCGGCGAAGGCCAGGTCGAGCTTCTCCACCTTGGCCGCCGCCCCCGGCCGGTGCTCCACGGCCGCGAAGGCCCGCGGGCGCAGGCTGGCGAGCGCCGGCGGCGCGGCGATGCGGACCTTCTGGATGGCCTTGCCGGCGTAGACCGGGCGGGTGGCGATCAGCGCGCCGCCCTCCCAGGCGAGCGCCGTGCAGTCGCTGGCCAGCCCCGCGCCGAGGCGCGCGGCGACGCGCGGCGCGAGGTCCCTGCCCATCGCCGAGGCCGCGAAGAGGATGGCGGCGGCCTTGACCTGGGCGTGCGCCGCGGCCACCGCCGCCGTGTAGCCCTCGGCCTGATAGCGCGCGAAGAGGTCGTGGTCGGCGACCAAGACGCGGTCGGCTCCGTGCGCGCCGAGGGACTCGGGCGACGCCGTGCCGCGGCCGGCGACCACGGCCACCACCTCGCCGCCGGCGCCGGCGTCGGCCAGCTGCCGGGCGGCGCTCACCGCCTCGAGCGACGTGCTCTTGATCTGCCCGTCGCGCTGCTCGACGAAGACGAGAAGGCTCACAGGACCTTGGCCTCCTCGCGCAGCGCGCGCACCAGATCGGGTACGGCGGCGGCGCCCTCGCCGACGATGCGCCCCGCGGGGCGCGCCGGGGGCAGCGTCAGGGTCACGGTCTCGACGACCGGCGCCGGAGCCGCGACGGCCTTCTCCGCGATGGGCTTCTTCTTGGCCGCCATGATGCCCTTGAGCGAGGCGTAGCGCGGCTCGTTGAGGCCCTTCTGGGCCGCCACCACCGCCGGCAGCGCCATCTCCACGGTTTCCACGCCGCCCTCGATCTCGCGGGCCGCCGTGGCCCGGCCGCCGGCGATCTCCAGCTTGACGGCCACGGTGGCGCACGGCAGCTGCATCAGCTCCGCGACCATCGCCGGCACCTGCGCGGCGTCGTCGTCCACCGCCTGCTTGCCGAAGAGGACGAGGTCGTAGCCCTGGCCAGCCAGCTCGGCGGCGAGCAGCCGCGCCACGCCCAGCGAATCCGGCTCGCCCTCGGTCTTCAGAAGCACGGCCGAGTCGGCTCCGATGGCCAGCGCGTTGCGCAGCGCCGAGACGACGCCCGCCCCTCCCACCGAACAGACCACGACCTCGCCGCCCTGCGCCTCCTTGAGGCGCAGCGCCTCCTCGAGCGCGTACTCGTCGTAGGGATTGATGACCTGTGTGACACCGGCCGGATCGAGGCGCTTCCCGTCGGCGGAGACCTTCACCCGCGTGTCGGTGCTGGGGACCTGTTTGAGGCAGACGGCGATCTTCAATGGGTCTCCACTAGAGCCTGGTTCCACGCCGACCGGGCAGCGGCGCCGGCGGACCGGCGCGCGGGCGTCGATCCGGGGCGGAGCGCCGCGAGGAGGACCGCTCCGGAGGCGGCAAAATGGCGGCCGCGGATCGGGCCGCCGTTCGTCGCGGCATATTGCGGCAGGGGGTCCGGAGCGTCAAGAGGTGAGGCTCCTGCAAAGCCGGGCGAAACCGGCCGAATCCTGACCGATCCGCGTGATGTCGAGGGCCTGGAGACCGTTGTACGGCGGCGAGCTCTCCGGCTCCGTCGGCGAATCCACAGGCTCGCCAGGGCCCACGCCCTTGCTCGACACGAGCTGCAGGCCGTGGCCGACCGGGAGCGAGAAGTCGTCGACCGGGAACCACTCGACGCCCAGGATACCCGAGGCGACGAAGTCCATCGCCGTCTTCGGGCTGAAGATGTGACGGAGGCCGATGGGGGCGTTCGGATCCCAGTAGCCTAGCGAGTGAGTGACATCCCGCCGCGACGTCCACCGCGTCCCCGGCGGGTGGCAAAGCGCGGGTTCCGCGAAGCCGCGCCATCGGATGATGCGCGTGAGTAACCCGCCGCGGAGATCCCGCGCGTCGCAGTCGAGAGTGTGTCATCCGCCGGGATCGGCCCCGCTACCTTTCTTCCATGATTTCCAGCGTCTCCATCTCCAGCAGGCCGGCATCGACCGACAAGTTCCTTACCATCGATTCGGGTCATGTCACGGGGACCGCCGGCCGATAACCGACGGGTCACCCGATCGCACGGAACCCCCATGGAGTCCGCCCGCGGAGGCAGCAGAGTGCAGAGCAGCCCGACCCAGAACGGTCTCCAGCTCGACCGGCTCGAGCGCAGCAACTCCTGGCTGTGGGGTCTGAGCGCACTTCTCCTCCTGGCCCTGGCCGGCACGGTGGTCACCCTCTACCTGCCGCAGGTCTGGGGCGGGCTGCGCGTCGCTGCGCCGGCCCCGGAGACGAGGGCCGCTCTGGCCGTCGGCCTCGCCGGGCTCACGGTGCTCTTCAGCCTCTACTCCTTCCTGCGCCAATCGGAGATCCGGCGCCTGCGCGCCGGCCTGATCGACTCCCAGATCCAGGAGGAGTCTCTGCGCGCCCGGCTGCTGGAACTGTCGAGCCTGTTCGACGCCGCCAGCCAGGTCCAGAAGGAGGCGGACCTCGAGCCCCTGCTCGAGACGATCACCCGCCGCGTGCTCACCTGCCTGGAGGCGGATCGCTCTTCCCTGCTGCTGATCGATCCTGCCACCGGCGAGCTCCGCACGCGCGCCGACTCGGGCAGCGACGGCCAGCCGGCCCGGGCGACGACCGTCAAGCCGGGCGAGGGCCTGGCCGGATGGGTAGCCCAGAACAACGAGCCGCTCGTGCTGAACCGCGAGGACCTGGTGCGCCGCTTCGCCTCCGAGGTGAAGCCCGGCAGCCGCATCACCGCCGCCATGTGCCTGCCGCTCACCGCCAAGGGCGAGGTCCTCGGCGTCCTCAACGTCAGCCGCGTGGAGCGCGAGCACCCGTTCACCGCCGGCGACGCGCGGCTCCTGACCATCTTCGCGGATCACGTCGCCTACTCCATCCGGCGCATCCAGGACGACGCGCGGCTGCAGCAGCGGGTGGCCGCCCTCGAGCGGGCCGGCGCCGAGCTGGCGCAGGCCAACCGGGTGAAGGAGTTCTTCCTCGAAGCCGCCAACGAGGAGCTGCGCGGGCCGTTGACCTGCATCCTCGCGTACGCCGACTTCCTGACCCGCGACGAGCAGGCGCTCGACCCGCAGCGCAAGAACACCTTCGCGCGCATCCTGCGCGAGCAGGCCGGCCGCCTCGAGGAGATCGTGGTCGGCTCGGGCCTGCTGCTGCGGCTCGACGCCCCGGACGTGCGGCTCAACCCGCTGCCCGCGCCGCTCAACCAGGTGATCACCGAGAGCCTGAGCGCGGCGCGCGAGGCCGCCGCCATCCGCGGCGTCACGCTCGTCCCGCGCCTGCAGCCCGACCTGCCGTCGGCGCTGCTCGACTCGCCGCCGCTCATCCAGGGCGTGCGCGGCCTGCTCGCGAAAGCCATCCAGCTGGCCGAGCCGGGGAGCTCGCTCCGCGTGGCGACGCGGTGCGAGGGCGGCCACCTGCAGGTCGAGGTGAACGGCCCGCAACTGGCCATCACGCCCCAGAACCTGCCGAAGGTCTTCGACCTCGCCGAGATCGAGAGCGGCGCGGCCGACCGCAGCATGCAGGGCCTCGGCCTCGGCCTGCACCTGCTGCGACGCGTGGTGGAGTTGCACGGCGGCCGCGTGTGGGCGGAGGGCAGCCCGGGGAAGGGCAGCTCCTTCTTCTTCGCGATCCCGGTGGCCGCCGCGGCGGCGGCCGCCGAGCCGGAGTCCCTGGCCGCCTAGTCCAGCCGCCGGCGGCGCAGCCGCAGCGAGTTCCCCACCACCGACACCGACGACAGGCTCATGGCCAGCGCGGCGAGCATCGGGCTGAGCGCGAATCCCCAGAGCGGGACGAGCACGCCGGCCGCCACCGGGATGCCGATCACGTTGTAGGCGAACGCCCAGAAGAGGTTCTGGCTGATGACGCCGACCGTGGCCCGCGACAGGACCAGGGCCCGCGCCACCCCCGCCAGGTCGCCGCGCACCAGTGTGACGTCGGCGGTTTCCATGGCGATGTCCGAGCCGGTGCTCACGGCCATTCCGAGGTCGGCCTCGGCCAGGGCCGGCGCGTCGTTGACCCCGTCGCCCACCATGGCCACGACGCCGCCGGCGGCCCGCAGGGCCCGCACCCGCTCCACCTTGCCTGCGGGGAGCACCTCGGCGTACGTCTCCTCGACGCCGACCTCGCGCCCTGCCTGCTCCACCGCCGCCCGGATGTCCCCCGAGACCAGCACCGTCCGCACACCGAGGCGCCGCAGCCGCGCGACCGCGGCGCGCGCGCCGGGCTTCACCGGGTCGGCGATGCCGAGCAGCCCGCAGAGCGCGCCGTCGCGGGCCACGCCCACCACGCTGCGCCCCCGCGCCGCCATCCCGCCGGCCGCCGCCGCCATCTCTCCCGCCGCCACGCCCCCCTGCTCCAGGTAGCGCAACGACCCGACGCGCAGCTCGCGGCCGTCCAGGCTGACGCTGACCCCGAGGCCGGGCACGGCGCGGAAACCCGCCGCCGCCGCCGGCTCGACGCCGGCGGCCCGGGCCCGCGCCACCACCGCGACCGCCAGCGGGTGCTCGGAGTGCGCCTCGGCCGTGGCGGCCAGGCGCAGCAGCTCGCGCTCGTCGCAACCCCGGGCCACCGCCGCCTCCACCACCTGCGGCGCACCCGCGGTGAGCGTGCCGGTCTTGTCGAAGACCACCGTGTCCACGCGGCACGCCCGCTCGAGCGCCTCGGCGTTGCGCACCAGCACGCCCGCCTCGGCGCCGCGCCCGAGGCCGACGATCAGCGCGGTCGGCGTGGCCAGGCCCATGGCGCACGGGCAGGCGATGATCAGCACGCTCACCACGTGCAGCAGCGCCTGCGACGGGCGCGCGGCCAGCCACGCGGCGGCGGTGACCAGCGCGACGGCGAGCACCGCCGGCACGAAGACGGCGACCACGCGGTCGGCGATGCGCTGGATGGGCGCCTTGCTCGCCTGCGCCTCCTCCACCAGGCGCACCATGCGCGCCAGGGCGGTGTCCGCCCCGACGTGGGTGGCGCGCGCCAGCAGCGTGCCGTGGAGGTTGAGCGTGCCGCCCGTGACGCGGGCGCCGGGGGCCTTGTCGGCCGGCAGGCTCTCGCCGGAGAGCAGCGATTCGTCGACGGCCGACTCGCCCTCGAGCACCAGAGCGTCCACGGGGATGCGCTCGCCGGGGCGCACGCGGAAGAGGTCGCCGGCGCGCAGCTCGGCGAGGGCGATCTCCTCCTCCCGCCCGTCGCGCACGCGCCGCGCACGCTCGGGATTGAGGCCCATGAGCCGGCGGATCGCCTCGCCCGCCCGCCCGCGCGCCCGCGACTCGAGGAAGCGGCCGAAGAGGATGAGGGTGACGATCACCGCCGAGGTCTCGAAGTAGACGTCGAGCGGCCAGCCGAAGCGCGCGTACAGGCCGGGCGCGAACGTGCTGCCCAGCGAGTAGAGATAGGCGGCGCTGGTGCCCAGCGCCACCAGGGTGTTCATGTCGGAGGTGCGGTTGCGCAGCGCGTTCCGGGCTCCGGCGTAGAAGCCGCTCGCCGCCCACAGCTGCACGGGCGTGGCCAGCGCCCAGAGCACCAGGCGCATCCCCGGCCCGTGCGGGATGGGAAGCCCCAGCTCGGGGCCCATCGAGAGGACGAGCAGAGGCGCCGTGAGGGCGGCGCTGACCGTCAGTCTCCGGGCCAGCCGGCGGCGCTCGTCGGCGCGGGCCCGCTCGAGCGCCTCGCGGTCGGCGGGCTCGAGGGC
>CAYLSO010000082.1:0-6599 GCA_964386525.1 uncultured bacterium | reverse complement strand
CGCGCGCACCATGCCCGCCGTGCTCTGGGCGCTGGAGCGCTGCGCGGCGCGCGGCTACCTCCGCCACGCCGAGCGCGACACGGCCTTCGCCTCGTCCGACCCGCCGGTCACCGCGGTCGTGCTGGCGCTCGAGAAGTCCGGCATCGTCGATCCGGAAGGCCTCGTCGGCGCGCCCGTCGTGCAAGTGGCGACCGCGCTCGACGAGGCGGGCAATCCGAGCACCCAGGTCTCGGGCGGGCTCGTCTTCTTCGAGACGGCCACCGGTGTGATGCGCCCGGCCGAGGACGTGCCCGGCTTCGCCGCCGACGGGCTCTTCGACGCCTCGCTTCCGGGCGGCGCGGGCGACCCCGTCTACCACACCGAGCGCGTCGTGGCCTGCTTCCGCGACTACGTCTTCTGCGCCGGCGTGGGCAACCTGACGTGCGTGGCCGGCGCGCTCATGCCTCCCTACGGCTGGTGGTCGGTGGCCCGCGCCGCGCTTTGCGTCGCGTCGAACACCGCCCGCTGCGTCTACAGCTTCGCCAAGTGCTGGGATCCCCAGTAGGGAGGCGGCGCATGCGCATCGCTGCCTGCTCGCTGGGCGCAGCGCGGGCCCGCCGGGCCCGGCTGCGCCGCCGGCAGATCGCCGTCGCCCTGGCGCTGGCCGCCCTGTCCGCCGCCTTCTGGGGCGCAGCCAGCGGTTCGGCCGGGGCCGCGACCATGACCTTCGTCTCGCTCGCCGTCCACGCGGCATGGAGCGCGCGGGGCGGCGAGCGGTTCCTGGCGCGCGCCGCGCTGTCATACCTCTTCGGCGGCACATGGGCCGCCCTCGATCTGATCGTGCGCTACCGGCTCCCGCACTGAACCGTTTCCCCGGCGCGGCGGATGGTCCATCCTCTGACGGGCCGTCCGCCCCGCGCCGGATGGAGGAGACCCCATGGAAGCACATCGCAGCAGCAGAAGACCGTTTTGGGCCGGGATGGCCGTGGGCTTCGGGCTCGGCATCGTGGCGACCATCGCCGGGCTGGTGGGGTTCGCCATGTGGGCGGCGAACGTCGTGGAGCAAAGCGGCGGGATGGCCGCGCTGCCCCCGCCGCCGCTGCCGGCGGCGGGAGAGGGCGCGGGTGCCGCGGCCCACGGCCGGACTTTCCATGCTGGCTGGATCGAAGACCTCGACGGCCGGCGCCTGGAGCTGTCGGCGCTCGCCGGCCGCGTCGCGGTCGTGCACGTGTGGGCCACCTGGTGCGGGCCGTGCGTGCGCGAGCTGCCGCAGATCCAGGCGCTGGCCGACAGTCTCTCCGGCGACGGCGTGGCCGTCGTGGCGGTCTCGGACGAGGACCCGAGGAAGGTCCGCGCGTTCCTCGAGAAACGCGGGCTCCGGCTGCCGGCCTACGTCGCCCGCGAGCCGCTGCCGAAAGAGTTCCGCACCCCGGCCATCCCGGCCACCTTCATCGTGGCGCCCGACGGCGCCATCGTCGCCAAGCACGTGGGGGCGGCCGGCTGGGACCACGAGAGCGTGCGGCGGTATCTGCGGGGGCTGCGGTGAGGGCTTGGCCAGAGTCCACCTGGGCAGCGGTCGAATCCTCCTTGCTGAGGTACACTCGTACGAGGCTTCCGGAATCGGCCGGAAGGAGTTCAGGATCAAGCGAATCGTGAGCGAATGACCAGGCCACGCCGAGATCACGAACCCCGGTGCGCCGGGTGCGTCTCCAGCCCGGGCTATCCGGCCTCGCTGATGGTGCGGCGCGTCAATCGCGGGCTGGCGGATCCGGAGGCCCGAGAGCGGGGTCTCGTGCGCGTCGTGGACGAGTCGGGGGAGGACTGTCTCTGCCCGGAGAAGCGGTCCGTCGCGATCGACCTGCCCCGGCCGGTCGGCCAGGCATTCAAGGCCACGAGCTGAGGCGCGTCCGGGCCCCGTGATCGAGACCCACTGCCACCTCAACTCCTCGCGCTTCCAGAAGGACCGCGCCGCGGTCCTGGACCGCGCCCGCCGCGCCGGCGTGACGCACCTCGTCGAGGTGGGCTACGATGTGCGCACCTCGGAGCGGGCGGTGGCCCTGGCCGCGGCCGAGCCCGACGTCTGGGCCACGGTCGGCCTGCACCCGCACGAGGTGGCCAAGGCGGCGCCCGACGCCGCGGCGACCCTGGCCAGGCTGGCGCGCGCCCCGCGGGTAGTGGCGGTGGGGGAGATCGGTCTCGACTTCTACCGCGACCTCTCCCCGCGCGACCGGCAGCGCGAATGGTTCCGCGCCCAGCTGGCGCTGGCCGCCGAGGCCGACCTGCCGGTGGTGATCCACACCCGTGACGCCTGGGACGAGATGCTCCATATTCTGGCCGCGGACGGACCGCGCCGGCGCGGTATCCTGCACTGCTACTCGGGGACGGCGGCGCAGGCGCGGCGGGGGGTGGAGCTGGGCTACGCTCTCGGCATCGGCGGCTCGCTCACCTACGGCGACGCCGAGCTGGAGGCGGCCGTGCGGGAAGCGCCGCGCGACGCGCTGGTCCTCGAGACCGACGCGCCGTACCTGGTGCCGGCGCCCCAGGACGTCAAGCGCAACGAGCCGGCGCTCCTGGCGCGGGTGCGCGCCGCGGTGGCCGCGGTGCGCGGTGAGACCATAGAGGAAGTGGATGCGTTCACGACCGAAAACGCCCGCCGGATTCTTGCGCTTACGGCCGGCTAAAGCCGAAGAGACCGTCTCCGAGGGCCGCCGGCTGCGCCAGCAGCTCGAGGCCTACGGCGTGCGCCCGCGCAAGCGCTGGGGGCAGAACTTCCTGGTGCGTCCGCAGGTGGCGCAGCGCATCGTCGACGCCTGCCTCCTGTCGTCGGACCGGGTCGTGGTGGAGATCGGCCCGGGCACCGGCGCGCTCACCGGGCTCCTGGGCGCGGCGGCACGCCACGTGCTGGCCGTGGAGCGCGACCGGGGCCTGGCTGCGCTCTTGCGCGACGAGCTCGGCGACTGGGGCAAGGTCGAGATCGTCGAGGCCGACTTCCTCGAGATCGACCTGCCGGCGCTGGCCCGCGTGGCCGAGGCCGGCAAGCTGATCGTGGTCGGCAATCTGCCGTACTCGATCACCACGCCGCTGCTCACGCGCCTGATCGAGGAGCGCGCGGCCATCGAGACGGCGGTCGTGCTCGTGCAGCGCGAATACGCGGCGCGCCTGGCCGCCGCCGCCGGCACTCCCGACTACGGCTCGCTCACCGTCTACGCGCGCTACTACGTCACGCTGGAGCCGCTCTTCAACGTGCCGCCCTCGGCCTTCTGGCCCAAGCCCGAGGTGGAATCCACGCTGCTGCGCATCCGCTTCCGCACGCGGCCGCCGGTCGAGGTGCCCGACGAGGAGCGCTTCTTCGAGCTGGTGCGCGCCGCCTTCGGCCAGCGGCGCAAGACGCTGGGCAACGCCCTGGCGCTGGCCTACGACGGCGACCGCGACCTGGCCGCGCGCGTGCTCGAGGCGGCGCACGTAGTGGCCGCGCGCCGCGGCGAAACCCTCGAGATCGACGAGTTCGCGCGCTTGGCGCGGGCCGACGCCAAGGTGCGCGGAGGCAGCTGAGCCATGGCGCGCAAGCGGCACGAGGGCCGGCTGATCGCCGCTCTGGCGCTGACGGCCGTGCTGCTGTTCACGGCCGGCGAGGCCGTGCTCTTCTTCCGCTCGGAGAGCGGCGGCCTGGTCCTGGCACGCCAGGGGCTGCCGTTCCCGCGCGCCCAGGTCAGCGAGACCCTGACCCTCACCGTGCAGTCCACGCTGCGGCGCATCGGGGTGCCGGGCAGCGCCCAGAGCCGCGAGGCGGCGAAGGTGGAAGGGCAGAGCGTGACGCGCCTGACCTTGCGCCTGCCGCCGCGCGCCTCGCTCTTCCGCATCAACTCCGCGGTGACCGGGGCGGTCGAGCAGCGCGGCGGCCGCGTCTTCGACGCCTGGGAAGAGCCCGAGGCCGAGGGCGGCGAGCGCGTCACCCTGTGGCTCGGCGTCGGCAAGGCGCTGACCCACGAGGTGGTGCTGCTGCGCAGCGGCGGCGGCGGCGAGGAGGAGGCCGTCCGCCTCGGCCTGGTCATCGAGGGCTTCGCCGCCGAGGACTCCGACAGCCTGGGGCTGGCGGCGATGCGCTTGCCCTTCGCGTTCACCGCCGCGGTGCTGGCCAACGGCCACCGCAGCCGCAGCTGGTCCGACGCCCTGGCCCGGTCGGGCCGCGACGTGGTGGCGCACCTACCCATGGAGCCGCTTCACTATCCGTCACGCAACCCCGGTCCCGACGCCATCCTCGTGGACATGACGCACGACCAGATCCGCCGCCTGGTGAAGAAGCATCTGCGCGCCGTCCCCGACGCCATCGCCTGCCTGCCGTACATGGGCGCGATGGCGCTGCAGGACCCGGACGCGATGCAGGCGGTGAGCGGCGAGCTGAAGGCGTCGCGCATGGCGTACCTGGAGCTGGCGGGGGAGGCGCGCTCGGTCGGCCTCGACGCGGCCGCCGCCGCCGGTGTCCCCTTCCTGCGGCTGGACGGGCGCTTCGAGCCGGGTCCGGCGCGCGACGCGCGGGCCGTGCAGGCGGCCCGCGAGCGGCTGCGCGAGTTCGCCGACACGGCGCGCCGGCGCGGCTACGCCACCATCGTCGTCCACCTCGACGCGGCGTCGCTGGCCGCCCTGCGACGCGAGATCCCCAAGCTGGAGACCCAGGGGGTGCGGACCGTGCCCCTGTCGGCGCTCCTGCGGCCGAGCGTGCTGTGATCCCGGAGCCCGGGATCCGCCTCGAGCCCGCCGCCCCCGCGCCCGCGCCGGTGCGGGCGGCCCTCATCCGCGGCCTGGCCGAGTACGAGAAGCTGACGGACGAGTGCGTGGCCGTCGCGCCGCTACCGCCGGGCTAGGCTTCCCGTGGGCCGCCCCCTCCTCACCGAGGAATTCTGGCGCCGACCGGGCGTGCACCGCGGGCTGCTCGCCCTGGCCGCCGCCGGCATCCTCTTGGCGCGCCTGGGCGACACCCACCTCGCCAACTACGACGACTGCTTCTACGCGCAGAAGGCCAAGGAGATGCTGCGCGGCGGCGACTGGCTGACGCCGACCTGGGCGGGCGAGCTGCGCGTCGAGAACCCGCCGTTCTTCCTGTGGCTCATGATGCTGTCGTTCGCCGCGCTCGGCGTCACCAACTACGCCGCCATCCTGCCGTCGGCGCTGGCCGGCGTGCTGTGCGTGGTCCTCGTGCACCGCCTCGCCGAAGAGCTGGAGATGGACGCCTTCGCCGCCTGGAGCGCGGCGTTCGTGCTGGTGACCACGCAGTACTTCATGAAGTACGCCAAGCACGCGATGTTCGACGTCTTCCTGACGCTGCTCTTCGTGCTCGCCATGCTCGCCTACCGCCGCGCCCTGGCCGGCGAGCGGCGCTGGTACCTGCTCGTCGGCCTGTGCACGGGCGTGGGGATCATGACCAAGAGCGTCATGGGCTGCTTTCCGCTCGCCACCGTCGTCCTGCACCTGCTGTGGACGCGGCGCGCGCGCGAGCTGGCGCGTCCGTGGTTCATGGCGGGAGCCGGCGTGGCCCTGGTCAGCGGGCTCAGCTGGTACGCCTATCAGCTGGCGGTGAATCGCGAGGCGGTGCTGGCGCAGTACGGGTGGCTGATCGTCAGCCGGGCCGGCGCGGCGGGGAGCAAGCCCACCGCCTGGTGGAACTCCCTCGACTACTTCGTCAGCCTGGCCCGCAACTACTGGCCGTGGGCGCCGCTGGCGGTGGCCGGGATGGTCCTGGCGGTGCGGCGGGCGTCGGCTCGCGCGACCGGGGATGCCCCGCTGGCGCCGGGGCTCTCGCGCGACGCGGCGCGGCTGCTCCTGCTCTGGTTGCTCGTCACCATCGGGGTCATGTCGCTGGCGCGCGAGAAGAAGCTCTGGTACATCATGGCGGCGTTCCCGGGCTTGGCGCTGCTCGCCGCCGCGGCCGCCGGCGCGTGGGTGCGCGGCGAAGCCGCGCGGCGCCGCCTGATGCGCGCCGGCTACGGGCTGCTCGCCGCCCTCGCGCTGGCGCTCAACCTCACGCCCATCCCCTCGGCCGTGGACCGCCGCCCCGATCTGCAGGCGGTGGCGATGGCGGCGCGCGACCTGGTGCCGGCCGGGCAGCGAGTGCTCAACCTCGACGCCGGCTATCACTCGACCAACGCGCAGTTCCTCTTCTACTCCGACCGCTCGCTCACCGAGCCGCTCGGCGATCCGGCCGCGGTGCGCCGCGGTCTCGATGGAGGCGCCTACGCGCTCCTGACGCGCGCCGGCTGCGCCGCCGTCGCGGGCCCGGACTCGGCGCGCTATCCGGTGGTGATGGGCTCGGGAGGGTGGCGGCTCGTGAAAGCCGCGCCGCCGGTGCCGGTGCTCCTCACGCCCGGCGACCCGTTCCGCTAGACGGCGGACTCGGGGTCTAGGGCTTGGGCGCCGGCGGCGGCGCCGCCGCCGGCGGGGCCGTCGTGGTCGTCGCGGCCGACGGCGGACGGCCCGGATGCCAGTGGTAGTGCTCTGCCGACCAGTAGCGGTTCTTCACCGCGTCGTAGTAATTCGGCGTCGGCATCAAGCCGCCGGGCAGCGGGGTCTGGTCCACGGCCACCGGTGCCGGCTGGTTGATCTTGGACATGGCGTTACTTACCGGG
>CAYLSO010000081.1:0-9629 GCA_964386525.1 uncultured bacterium | reverse complement strand
GAGGTCATCTACGTACCGTCCTACAGCCCGACGGTCGTCTACGGCGCGCCCATCTATCCGTATCCGCCGATCTACTATCCCCCCTATCCCCCGGGCGCCGCGTTCGTGTCTTTCAGCTTCTGTGTGATGATGGGCGCGGCCTTCTGGGGTGGCTCCTGCTGCGGCTGCGGCTGGGGGGGGAACAACGTCAACATCAACGTGAACAACAATTTTAACCAGATCAACCACAACGTGAACCGCGGCGGCGGCGGCGGCAACTGGCAGCACAACCCTCAGCACCGCGGGGGGGCGCCGTACTCGAACAAAGCGACAGCGAACAAGTACGGCGGGTCGACGCGGGGTGGCTCATCCGGCGGCCGCGGGGCCAGCGCCGGCCAGCAGCCCGCGCGGCAGCCGGGCGGCGCCGGCAACAAGGCAGGGAGCGCCGGGGCGAGCAACCGCGCCACGGGCGGCGCGGGCAACAAGGCAGGCAGCGCCGGGGCGAGCAACCGCGCCACGGGCGGCGCGGGGGCCGGTGGCGCCAGTGCCAGCACGATGAACCGCGGTGGGTCCGGCGCGTCCGGAAGCCGCGGCGCGAGTCCCAGCAATGGCGTCAGCGGGGGTTCCCGCGGCTACAGCGGCAGCAGCGCCCGCGCCAGCAGCTCGCGCGGCGCCTCCAGCATGGGGTCGCGAGGCGGCGGCGGCGGCAGGGGCGGCGGAGGTCGGAGATGAACTCGATGAGCTTCAGAGCTGGCACCCGGACTCACTCTCGGACCATTGCCCGCGCCGTCCACATCGGGCTCTGCCTGGGATTCGCTAGCGCATCCCTGATGTCGTCGGTCTCGCGCGCCGCGCCGCCCGCCGGGACGCCCGCGCCGACCTCTGCGGTCCGACAGAAGACCTTCAGCACGCCCGAGAAGGCGTCCGAGGCCTTGATCCTCGCCGCCGAGCGATACGACGTCCCGGCCTTGCAGGAGATCCTCGGGCCCGACGGCGTGGACCTCGTCACCACCGAAGACCCGGTGCAGGACAAGAATCAGTGCGCCGCCTTCGCGGCGGAGGCCCGCCAGCAGACCCGGGTCGTCCGGGATGCCGAGAACCCGAAGACCGCCATCCTGTCCATCGGCGCCGAAGAATGGCCGGTGCCGATTCCCATCGTCGAGGAGAACGGCAAGTGGCGCTTCGATTCGAAGGCGGGCCGGCAGGAGATCCTCTACCGCCGCATCGGCAGGAACGAACTCGATGCCATCGAGGTGTGCCATGGGTACGTCGAGGCCCAGTGGGAGTACGCCTCCGAGAAGCCCGAAGGCGCGACAGTGAACCAGTACGCGCAGCACGTCCTCAGCACCCCCGGCAAGCAGGATGGACTGGCGTGGCAAGCCCCGGATGGAACGTGGCAGGGGCCGGTGGGCGAGGAAATCGCCCGGGCCATCGCCGAGGGCTACTCGGACAAGTCCAAGCCTTACCACGGCTACTTCTTCAAGGTGCTGAAGGGGCAGGGCCCGGCCGCACCGCTCGGCGAGATGGACTTCGTCGTGCAGGGCGTGATGATCGGCGGCTTCGCCCTCGTCGCCGCGCCGGCGGACTACGCGGTGACCGGCGTGAAGAGCTTCATCGTGAGCCACGATGGCGTGGTCTACGAGAAGGACCTCGGGCCGGAGACGCTCGACACGTTCCGCGCGATGGAACGCTACGACCCGGACCCGACTTGGACCCCCGCGGTGGGCCCATGACCCGCCCCCACTGGGAGTGATTCCTCCCGACGCTGTTCAGTAGTGCTTTGATCCCTGTTCCGTGAGGCCCCCGGTGTCTGCACGCATCGGCTGGTCGCGCCGGAACTCAGCCGAGCCTTCGGCGCGCCCGCCTCGTTTCGTGGACGGCGCGCTCGAAGGAGAGGGAACCGAGCGGAGCAGCCAACGGCGAGGGGCGCGGGCGAACTCAATCCTTGAACAGATCTACCACCAGGCTCGTCACGTGCAGCGGATGCCCCCGCCACGCCGAGCGCTCCAGCCTGGAGGCGCGCAAGCCACGCAGGAGCACGCGCCCGCCGTCATGCAGCGCGCCGAAGAGCATCTTCGCCAGCCCGGCCCGGCGGCAGCGCGGGTCGTTGTCCGGCGTGCGCCGGATCATGCCCAGCGAGTAGTCGATGGGCTGGCGCACGAACCGGTCGCCGTCCCAGTAGTGGTAGAAGCGACTGCGCGTGAACGGCGAAGCAGCGAGCAGATCCCTCATCCACTGGTAGTGCGTGAGCGTGACGTGCTTGGGATCGCGCGGGTCGCGCCCAAGGGCGAGGCAGAAGCGATCCTTCGGATTGCCGTAGTCAGGAACGCCGATGCGCATGCGCCCGCCGGGAGCGAGCAGCCGATGGCACTCGACGAGCAGCGCGCGCGAGTCCTGCGTGGCGACGTGCTCGAGGAAGTCTTCCGTGTGGAACCGGGCGACCGAGTCGGCGGGCAGCGGGATCGGCCGGCGCAAGTCGTGCTGCACCGCCCAGTCGCCCGGAAGCGGGTGCAGATCCACCGAGATGTAGTTCTCGTAGCCCGGCTCGGGATGGCAGTGGGTGCCGCCGCCCAGATTGAGATAGACGGGATCCCTCGCCAGCACTTCCGGCCACTTCATGGCGGCTTCCGGTCTCCTTCGCGTCGCTCGGCGTGACTGGCGGAGGGAGCAGGATCCGCACCTGCGGGACGCTTGCGCGCCGTGCGCCTTCCCAGTCCGCCGCCTTCGACCGCCCGGCCATCCCTCCGCGTCCGCAGTGGCAAGAACCTTCAGTCGAGCGGGGATGACCGCAAAGGGGCGGCGGCTACCGTTGCAACCGTTGTCTGCGTCCCGCACCTGCCAAGCGACACTCTAGAGTAGCGCGCCAAGGCGACACCTGCCTTTACGCACCCGCCTCCGTGCGCACTCCCACTGCCACCTGGTGGAGACGCCCGGTCAGCGGATCTCAACGTCGCCGCACACGCAGTTCGCGCCCACGACCATCGCCACGCGGTAGATGCCGCCAGCGAGGCGCACGCCGCGGTCGTCGCTGCCATCCCAAAGCACCGTGTACACCCCAGCCGCCATCTCTCCGGCAACCAGCGTGCGGACCGGAAACGCACCATGCGGCCCATTGCCCTTCTTGCCGTACGCGACCAGGCTTACGGGCGAAGCGCTTGGCAGTGTGAATCTCAACGTCGTGCCAGTCGACGTGGGATTTGGGAACGCCGGCAGCAGGCACACGGCCGTGGGGGGCGGCAGAGGAACCCCCGTGGAAGACGTGACCGAGAGACCACCTGCCCCACCGCCCATGCAGCCCCAGTCGTTCGGGTCTTCCGGCCCGAGGAGGTTACCGACATCATCGGCGGCGGTAATCCCACCCCACTTGTCGATGAGGCAGGGCGGCAGGCTGCGCCAGGGCGCCGCCCCTGCGACGACAGTCGCGATGAGAACGAGGCCGATGAGCATCACGTGTCTGTCTCTCATGAGGCGCTCCCTCTCGACGATCGAGGCAGGATGCGAAGGGACTCGTGGGTGAGTGCGAATACCACGGCCTTCGGCAATAGTAACCCCGCGACGGTCTCACGAGCGAGCGGAATCCGGGTGTGGCGCGATTGCAATCTCCCGTTGCGCTCTCAGCGGCGGCGATTGCCGCGTCGTTTCCGTCGATTCAGCCTTGGTGTTCTCGTCTCCGTCCTGGGACGCGGCCGTCGCTCACGATGCGCCGGGACGGTAATCCGATTCCAGTCCGGGGCTTGGTGTCCGCCCGCGCCATCGCGCAGAGCCCCCGCGCGCCGCAGGAGATCAGCCGAGCGGCAGCCTTCGGGGACGCCTCGGATTTCGGGAGGCCCGCCACCGGCGCCGACCAGGCTGCGTCGCCCACGTGGCAGATCGCGGCGGTCATGTCGTCCGGTTGGGGCTCGCCCCGCAGCGCGGGATGGGCCCCTTCCCTGAGGCGGGCCAGATTCCGTCGGGCCGGCCCGCGACGATGTCCCCTGACGAGCCCGAGGGCCTTCTCGATCGGGCGGCCGCTTCCCGAAGACGCAAGAGCCATATCTTGCTTCCAGTTGGCAGGTGGTGCCATCCCGTGCCGGGGAGGCTGCCCGGTCCGAGTTGAACACCGAGCCGGTCAGCGATATTGTGGGGCCGCGGAAGGTGACGTCACGGAAGTGCTGGGACTTCCACAAGGAGGGTGTGCTTGGATTCCATTCTCTGCGGCATGCGCCTCGACGGGATCTCGGCGTACGCGCCGGAGCAGGTTTGGAGCAATGCCCGGGTCGCCGCCCGTCTGCGGCTCGAGCGCATGCGGTTGCGCGCCGCGGGTGCGGGCCGGTTCGACCCCGAGGAGGCCAAGCTCTTCGAGACCAGCGACCGCTGGGTGCGGAGGTTCATCGGCTTCAGGGAGCGGCGCTTCTGCCGCGAGGGCGAGGGCACTGCCGACCTCGCGGCCCGGGCCGGCCGCCAGCTCCTCGAGCGTTCCGGGGCGAGCCCCGGCGACATCGACGCGATCGTGGTCGGCAGCGTCACCCCCTCCTATCTCTTCAGTCCCCCGGATGCCGCGTTGCTCCAGCGGGACCTCGGCATCCCCGTGTGGCAGGGACCGGCGCCGCGCGAGATCATGGGCGCCGACGTGTCGCTGGCGTGCAGCAGCTGGGTGACGTCGCTGATGCTCTGCTATGCCCTGATCCGCGCCGGGATGGCGCGGCGCATCCTGCTGGTCGGCGCCGACCGGATGAGCGCCACGATCAACTGGCGCGACCGCGGTTTCGCCACCGTCCTGGGCGACGCGGGCACCGCCACCCTGTGCACCGCCGTGCCCGAGCCGGAAGACTGGTTTCGGCCGTCGCAGTTCTGGAGCTGGCTCGACGGCGGGCAGGCGGAGATCATCCTCACGCCCGCCGGGGGATCGCGACGGCCCACCCTCACTCCGCAGGACATCGCGGAGGGGAAGAACCGGCTGGCGATGGATGGCGCCGCCGTGCGGAACATCCTCGTGCCCTTCGTCGGCGGCCCCGCCATCGACGCCGCGCTGGCCAAGGCCGGGTGGCGCCTCGAGGACCTCGACCTCGTCACGTTGCACGAGGCCAACCTCACGCTCAACGCGGCGATCCTCAAGACGTGGCGCGGGCGCGGCTTCCGCGGTCGCGTGCTCGACGCGGACGGCCGTTTCGGCAACACCACCAGCGCCTCGATCCCGCTGGCCCTGGCGCTGAATCCCGGGGAGCTGTCGATCGGCAGGAAGTTCGGCCTTTTCGGCTTCGGCGGCGGGTTGTCCGCGTGCTTCGCGCTGGGCACCATCCGCCACCCGCTCCCGGCCTGGACCAACCTGGTCTGAAGCCGGCGGCACCCGGGAGGCTCTCGAGCCCGTTCCACGTAGCCGGCGCGACCTGTCCCCGACGGGTGCGTGCCTGTTATCATGCTCCGGTCGCTTCAATCGGGGCCGCGGGCTTCCCGCGATCCGTTCCGGAAGGACCGCAGGCCATTGGCAAGCATCCCCGCCACGCAGTCGCGCGCTGCTCCTCCCCCGGGCGGGGCGCGCCTGCGGCCGATCGGTCTCGACTCCAGCCCGTTGCACGGCGAACTCCTCGGCGTCGAACGTCTGGAGGAGCGCGCCCGGGCGCTGGCCGCAGGTTTCACCCTCTCGCGCAACCCGCGGCGCGGCCCCCCCCGTCTGCTGCGCCGCCTGTCCGACGACACGCGCGTGCTCCGTCAGGCGTACCGCAGCCTTGCCGGCGACGTGCGGCGTGGCGAGCCGATCGCGCCCGCCGCCGAGTGGCTGCTCGACAACTTCCACCTCGTGGAAGGCGAGATGCGCGAGATCCGCCGTCACCTTCCATCCCGCTACTACCTCGAGCTTCCGAAGCTGGCCACGCGCGAGCTCGCCGGCACGCCGCGCGTCTACGCCCTGGCCGTCGAGCTGCTCCGTTACAGCGACGCGCGACTCGACGCGCATCGGTTGAACCGGTTCATCTACGCCTATCAGACCGTCGCGCCGCTCAGCATCGGTGAGCTGTGGGCTTGGCCCAGCATGCTCAAGCTCGCTCTCATCGAACACCTGCGCCGGCTCTCCGAGGAACTGATCGAGAGTCGGGCCGGTCGCCTGGAGGCGGACCGCTACTTCAGCGGCTTCGAGAGCACGCCAAGGCGAATCCGCCTGCCGTCTCTTCCGGGGGTCTTCCACGTCGCGTTCGTGGATCAGCTGCTGCAGCGCATGCGCGAGTACGGAGCGGGCGCCGCCGGCCTGCGCAAGCAGCTCGAGGAGCGGCTGGATGCCGCCGGCGCCACGGTGGAGGAGGCCGTGCGTGCCGAGCATCAGCGGCAAGCGATGAGCCACCTCTCGATGGGCAACTCCATCACCAGCCTGCGGCTGTGCGCCACGCTCGACTGGAACGAGTACGTCGAAGGCGTCAGCCTGATCGAGCGGATCCTCCAGCGCGATCCGCCCGGCGTCTACGGCCGCATGGAGTTCGCGAGCCGCGATCGCTACCGCCACGCGGTCGAGGCGCTGGCGGACCCGACCGGCGAGGCCCAGGTGCGGGTCGCGCTGCGCGCCGTCGAGAGCGCCCGGCAGGCGGCGGAGAAGCTGGGCACCGACGCGCGGTCGGCCCACGTCGGCTACCACCTGATCGGACCCGGCCGCCGTGAGCTCGAGAGCGACGTGGCTCACCGCCCCCCCTTCCGGCGACGCCTGGAGCGACTGCTTTTCGAGCACGCCACGCCCATCTACCTCGGCTCGGTCGCCCTGCTCACGGGGCTGGGGGTGGCCGGCGCGTTGGCCATGGCGCGAGCCGCGGAGGCACCCGGCTGGATGGGGATCTGGGTGGGCGCGGTGGCGCTCATCCCCGCCAGCGAGTTCGCGGTGGCGTTCCTGCATCGCGTCGTCCACCGGATCGCCAGCCCGCTACCGCTGCCGCGGCTCGACCTGCGCGGCGGCGTGCCCGACCCGGCCCGTACCATGGTGATCGTGCCGACGCTGCTCTCCTCGGTCGCGGGCGCCCGGGCTCTGGTGGAGCACCTCGAGGTGCACGCCCTCGGCAACCTGGACCCGCGCATCCACTTCGCCTTGCTCACGGATTTCCCGGACGCGGCGGCCGAGCGCCTGGCGGGCGAGGACGAGGTGCTCGCGGCGGCGATCGCGGGGATCGAAGCGCTCAATGCCCGCTACGCACCCGGCACCGCGGACCGCTTCTTCCTCTTCCACCGCGCCCGGCGCTGGAACGGCAGCGAAGGCGTGTGGATGGGCTGGGAGCGCAAGCGCGGCAAGATCGAGGAGTTCAACCGGCTGCTGCGGGGCGCCACCGACACGAGTTTCACCGCGCAGGTGGGCGATCGCGAAGTCCTGCCGCGCATCCGCTACTGCATCACGCTCGACAGCGACACGCGCCTGCCGCGCGACGCGGCGCGGCAGTTGATCGGCGTGATCGAGCATCCGCTCAACCGCCCGCGCTTCGACCCGCGGCTCCGGCGGGTCGTCGAGGGTTACGGGATCCTCCAGCCGCGGGTCAGCGTCACCATGGCGAGCGCCGCGGGCTCGCTGTTCGCGCGCGCCTACGCCGGGCATACCGGCGTCGATCCCTACACCACCGCGGTGTCCGACACCTATCAGGACCTGTTCGGGGAAGGCAGCTTCACCGGCAAGGGGCTCTACGACGTGGAGACCTTCGCCGCCGCGCTCGAGGGTCGCGTGGCGGAGAACGCGATGCTCTCGCACGACCTGTTCGAGGGCCTTTTCGCGCGCTGCGCCCTGGTCTCGGACGTCGAGCTGGTGGACGACTTCCCCTCGAGCGTGCTCGCCCACGCGCGGCGCCAGCACCGCTGGGTGCGCGGCGACTGGCAGATCCTGTTCGCCATGTTGCCGCTGGTGCCGACGCGGCACGGTCTGGAGCGCAGTCGGCTGCCGCTCATCAGCCGCTGGAAGATCCTCGACAACCTGCGCCGCAGCCTGGTGGCGCCGGCGCTGGTGACGCTGCTGGCTTCGGCGTGGACCTGGCTCCCGGGCTCGCCGCTCGCCTGGACCCTGGCCGCGCTGGCGGTGCTCGGCTTCCCGCTGCTCCCGCCCCTGGTGCACTTCGCCGGCGGCCCGCGCCCGCAGCAGCCCTTCGGCGTATTCCTGAACGACGTGTGGGCGGAGATCAAGAGCGCCGGCGCGCAGGTGCTGCTCGAGATCATGCTGCTCGCCTACCACGCCTACGAGATGCTGCACGCCATCGTCCTGACGCTGGTCCGCATGGTGATCACGCAGCGCCGGCTGCTCGAGTGGGAGACCGCCGCGGCCACCGCGGCGCGCTCCACCGGGCTGCTCGCCCGCCGGGGCCCACGGGTCTTCGTCGCCGAGATGTGGGCGGGCCCGGCGGCCGCTCTGGTGGTGTCGCTGGGGGTGCTGCCGCTGCGGGCCAGCGCCTTGCCGCTGGCCCTGCCCTTCCTGGCGGCGTGGCTGGCATCGCCGGTGGTCGCGTGGTGGCTGAGCCGGCCGGTCGTACCGACGCGTCTCGTGCTCGGGGCCGAAGACGCGGCGCAGCTGCGCCGCATCGCGCGCCGCACCTGGCACTACTTCGAGCGGTTCGTCACCGCGCAGGATCATTGGCTGCCACCCGACAACGTCCAGGAGGCTCCGGAGCTGCGCATCGCGCACCGCACGTCGCCGACCAACATCGGCATGGGGCTGCTCTCCACGCTCGCGGCGCACGATCACGGCTACCTGGACACCGGCCAGCTCGCCGACCGCATCGAGAGCACGCTCACCACCGTCGCCGCCCTCGAGCACCACGAAGGACACCTGCTCAACTGGTACGACACGACCAGCCTGGCGCCGCTGGCCCCGCGCTACGTCTCGACCGTGGACAGCGGGAATCTGGCGGGCGCCCTGATGACCCTGTCCGCCGGGCTGCGGGAACTTGCCGAGGGCGACGCAGACGAAGAGCGCGGGTGCGCCGGGGCCGCCGACACGGCGGGCGTGTTGGCCGAAGCGCTGGCGACGCTCGCGCGCCGGGCGCACGCGGCCACGCCGCTGCGTGTGTGCTGCAGCCTCGCCCAGCGGGAGCTGGACGCGCTGCGCGCCACCCTCGGCGCCGACGGGCCGACGAGCCCCCGCATCGCGGCCGCCGGGCGGCGCGCGGGGGAGCTGCGGGCCGCCCTCGAACAGGTCGCGACGGCCGCGCCCGCAGGCCCCGAGGCCGAAGAGGTCGCCGAGTGGGGCCGCTGGCTCGACGCGGCGCTCCTCCGGCTGCCGGGACACGCCGCCAGACCCGACACGCTGCGCCGGCGTCTGCAGGACCTCGCCCGCTTCTGCGACGGTCTCGCCGACGCCATGGACTGGAAGTTCCTCTACGACCGGGCGCGCGGCGTCTTCTCGATCGGTTTCCGACTGGCCGACGCCGAGGGGCCGGGGCGTCTCGACGCCTCGTACTACGACCTGCTGGCGTCGGAGGCCCGGCTCGCGAGCTTCATCGCCAACGCCCGCGGCGAAGTGCCGCAGGAGCACTGGTTCCGGCTCACGCGCGCGCTGGTGAGCGTCGAGGGCTGCACCACGCTGGTGTCGTGGAGCGGCTCGATCTTCGAGTACCTGATGCCGCTGCTGGTGCTGCGCAGCCATCCCGAGACGCTGCTCGAGAACACCTACCGGGCGGTGGTGCACGCGCAGATCCTCTACGGCCGGCGCCAGGGCGTGCCGT
>CAYLSO010000080.1:0-7631 GCA_964386525.1 uncultured bacterium | reverse complement strand
CCCGCCCCCGTCACCGCCGAGAAGCGCACCACCGGCGCGCCCTCCAGCGCCGACCCGCGCGTCAGCTCGCGCGCCTCGCGCTCGACCAGGGCGAGCCACTCGGCGTCGGCCACCAGGTCGCACTTGGTGAGCACGACGATGCCGCGCGGGATGCCGAGCAGCGACACGATGGCGAAGTGCTCGCGGGTCTGCGGCATCACCCCCTCGTCGGCGGCGATGACCAGCAGCACGAGGTCGATGCCGGTGACCCCGGCCAGCATGTTGCGCACGAAGCGCTCGTGGCCGGGCACGTCGACGATGCCGACGCGTCGCCCGGCGGGCGTCACCAGGTTGGCGAAGCCGAGGTCGATGGAGATGCCGCGCGCCTTCTCCTCCGGCAGGCGGTCGGTGTCGATGCCGGTCAGGCGGCGAACCAGCGCGGTCTTGCCGTGGTCGATGTGGCCGGCGGTGCCGACGACGGCGATGCGGTCCGAGGCGGGGCCGGCGCCCGGGGCCGCGGCCCGCTCACTCACGGACGCGCTTGATCTCCGCCCCGGCGGCGGCGAGCTTCTCGTCGAGCTTCTCGTAGCCGCGGTCGAGGTGGTAGATGCGCGAGATGTGGGTCTCGCCCTCGGCGACCAAGGCGGCCAGCACCAGCGCGGCGCTGGCGCGGATGTCGGTGGCCATCACCGGGCAACCGGAGAGCCTCTCCACCCCTTTGACCACCGCGACGTTGCCCTCGAGCCGGACGTCGGCGCCGAGGCGCACCAGCTCAGGCACGTGCGTGAAGCGGTCGTGGTAGACGGTGTCGGTGAGCACGCTGGTGCCGTCGGCGATGGCCAGCAGGGCCATGACCTGCGCCTGCATGTCGGTGGGGAAGCCGGGAAACGGCGCGGTGGTGACGTCGACGGCGCGCGGCCGCCCGGCGCGGTCCACGACCACCGTGTCGCCATCGATCTTTACCGTGGCGCCGCCGGCTTCCAGCGTGCAGATCACGGCCCCGCAGTGCGCCGGCTCCATGCCGGTGACCCGCAGCGGCCCGCCGGCGATGGCCCCGGCCGCCAGGTAGGTGGCCGCCTCGATGCGGTCGGGGATGATGCGCACGCGCCCGGGGGCCAGCGAGCGCACGCCGCGCACCGTCAGCCGGTGGGTGCCGATGCCGCCGATCTCGGCCCCCATCTGGAAGAGGTACTCGGCGAGTTGCGTGATGTCCGGTTCCAGGGCGGCGTTCTCGATCACCGTCTCGCCCCGCGCCAGCGCCGCCGCCATCAGCAGGTTGCCGGTGGCGCCGACGCTCACCAGGTCGAAGCGGAAGCGGCAGCCGGTCAGGCCGCGCGGCGCGCGCGCCACGATGTAGCCGTGCTCGATGGTGACGTCGGCGCCGAGGCGCTGCATCGCCTTGACGTGCAGGTCCACCGGGCGCGGGCCCCAGGCGCAGCCGCCGGGCAGCGAGACGCGGGCCTCGCCGAAGCGCGCCAGCAGCGGCCCCAGTACGTAGAACGAAGCGCGCATCGTCTTGACCAGCTCGTAGGGCGCCTCCACCGAGTTCACCGTGCCGGTGTCGATGCGGCAGACGTGCTCCTCGAAGCGCACGCGCGCGCCGAGCGTCTCCAGGACGCGCGCCATCGTGCGCGTATCCATGAGCGAGGGACAGTTCTCGAGCACGTGCTCGCCGGGGGTGATCAGCGTGGCGGCCATGAGGGGCAGGGCCGCGTTCTTGGCGCCGTTGACGCGGATGGCGCCCTTCAGGCGGCGTCCGCCGGAGATGACGAATGCGTCCATGGATGGGGCCTGCGTGTCGGTCGGAGACTGGGTTTCGGCCGGGGTCCGGGTGTCCGTCGCCGAGGGGTTCATGCGCCTCCGTGCGGGGTGCGGCCGCGGGAACGGGCTCGTTGCCTAGCGTCGCAGCTCGGCCATCACCACACGCGGTGTCCCGGCCAGATCCCGGGTGACACGGGCCGGCCCGAACAGCGGGCACGCGGCGATCCGAGCCGCCACATTATCGGCTTGGCCATCGCCCACTTCAAGCGCGAGCAGGCCGCCGGGGCGCAGAAAAACCCCCGCGCGCTCGACGACGGCCTCGAGGATGGCGAGGCCGCCGCGGCCGGCGACCAGCGCCGCGGCCGGCTCGTGCTCGCGCACCTCGCGCTGCAGCGTGGGCAGCTCGCCCTCACCCACGTAGGGAGGATTGCTGACCACGGCGTCGAAGCACGGGGCGTCACGGAAGGCGGCGAAGCCGTCGGCGGCGAGCCAGGCGACGCGGGCGGCGGTTCCCGGGTGGCTCCCCTCCACCCGCGTCCGATTGCGGCGGGCGTAGCGCAACGCCGCGAGGGAGAGATCGCTGCCGAGGACGCGGGCCGCGGGGCATTCGGCGGCCACCGCCAGGGCGATGCAGCCGCTGCCGGTGCCCAGGTCGAAGACCCGGGGGGCGGCACCACGGCCGGCGCCCGCCCGCGCGCCCAACCAGGCGATGACCTCCCCGGCCAGGACCTCCGTCTCCGGCCGGGGGATGAGCACGCCGCGGCCCACGTCCAGCGAGAGCTCCCGGAACCACGCCCGCCCCACCAGGTACTGGACCGGCTCCCCCGCCATGCGCCGCAACAGGAGCGCCGCCAGGGTGCGGGCCTGGGCGGTGGAGAGCGCGCGGTCCGGATCCTGGAACAGGGCCGAGCGCGGGGCGTCGATGAGCCCCAGCACCGAGGCCACGAGCCATTCGGCCTCGACGCGGTGGCTCTCCACCCCCGCCGCGGCCAGCTCCCGGGCCGCTCCCGCCAGCGTCTCCGCCACGCGCATGGCCGCAGCATAGCGAAACCCCCGCCGCCGGGGGGCCTTTCGTGCCGCGGCCCCGCGCCTGGTAGCCGGCACGGCCCGCCACCTGGCGGGTCCGACTGAACTATTTGCGCGATTTGCCGATAGCTGAAGGCGAGGGGGAGCGCGACCGGCGCACCCTCGGGCCTTTGCTGCCCGCCTGCGGGAGCGCGTCGGGGACCCCACGCCGAACCGCCGACGGGTATTCGGTCCGGCGGCGGGATGCGGCAACGGAATCGCCACGGGCAAGGAGGCGCGCAGGGATGTTCGCCAGGCCACAGGAAGAGTCGAAGCTGCAGCGGCTCGAGCGCTGCAACCTCTGGATGTGGGTGCTGGCCGCGTTGCTCATGGTCTCGCTGGGCGTCGCAGTCGCCACCGTCTACCTCTCGCAGATCACCGAGGCGGCGCAGGGCCCCTTCCCCGCCCCCGAGACGCGCGGCCTGCTGGCCGGCGGCCTGTGCGGCGTCCTCGCCCTGTTCTGCCTCTACGTCATCCTCAAGCAGCAGGAGATGCAGCGCCTGCGCGCCCAGCTCTACGCCACCGGCCTGCGCGAGGAGTCCCTGCGCTCGCGGCTGTTCGGCCTCTCGTCGCTGCTCGAGGGCATCGCCGGGCTGGGCGGGCAGGTGGACCTCGAAGCCGTCCTCCAGACGCTCGCCGAGCACGTGCGCGACGCGCTGCGCGCCGACCAGTCGTCGATCATGCTCCTGCACGCCGAGTCGCAGGAGCTGCGCTGCCGCGCCGTGGCCGGCCTCGACCGCGAGTTCGTGCGCGGCGCCAGCGTCAAGCTCGGCGAGGGGATCGCCGGCTGGGTGGCGGCCCACAACGAGGCGCGGGTCCTCAACCAGGGCGATTTCCGGCCCCTCCCCGGCTCCGCCCCCAAGCGCGGCCGCAGCATCCACACCGCCCTGTGCGTGCCCCTGGCGGTGCGGGAGCGCGTCATCGGCGTGCTCAACATCAACCGTCTGGAGCACGGGCCCGTGTTCACCGACGAGGACGCGCGCCTGATCACCGTCTTCGCGGCGCACGCGGCCATCGCCATCGAGCACATCCTGGAGCGGGAGACCGACGAGCGCACCCGGCGCGCGCAGAAGCTCGAGGCGCTCGGCCGCCTGGCGGGCGGCGTGGCGCACGACTTCAACAACCTGCTGACCGTGATCCTGGGCCACCTCGAGCAGGTGCTCGACGGCCTCGGTGCCGACCACGCCCTGCGGACGGGCGCCGAGAAGGCGCGCGACGCGGCCGAGCGCTGCGCGCTGCTGACCCGCCAGCTCCTGGCCTTCGGCAGCAAGCACGTGGTGCGGCCTCAGACCCTCGACCTCAACGCCGACGTGGCGGCCATGGCCGACCTGCTGCGGCGCGTCATCCCCGAGGACATCTCGCTGGTCACCCGGCTGAGCCCGGACCTGGGCTGGATCAGCGCCGACCCCGGGCAGATCGAGCAGGTCATCCTCAATCTCACCCTCAACGCCCGCGACGCCATGCCCGACGGCGGCACGCTGACCATCGAGACCGCCAACGCCGACCTGGAAGCCGGCGAGGGTCCGGGCCGGCCACCGGTCGCCCCGGGCCGCTACGTGACCCTGCGGGTGAGCGACACCGGCACGGGCATGGACCCCGAGGTCTGCGAGCGGATCTTCGAGCCCTTCTACACGACCAAGGGGCGCGACCGCGGCACCGGGCTCGGCCTCGCCACCGTCTACGCGGTGGTCAAGCAGAGCGGCGGCGAGATCTCGGTGTACAGCGAGCCGGGCTGCGGCACGGTCTTCCAGATGTGGTTGCCCCGGGTCGAGGCGGCGCCGCGCAGCGCCCCGCGGCCACGGCCGCTGGGCGCCGCCGGGTCGGGACCGGCGCGCGTCCTGCTCGTCGAGGACGAGGACGCGGTGCGCGAGCTGACCCGCGAGATCCTGGAGATGGGCGGCTACACCGTGATCGAGGCCCGCAACGGCCTCGACGCGATGGCGCAGGCGGCGGCCTGCCCCGACGAGATCGATCTCATCCTCACCGACGTCGTCATGCCGCAGATGAGCGGCCGCGAGGTGGTCGAGCGGCTCTGCCCGCAGCGGGCTCGCATGCGCGTCATGTTCATGTCCGGCTACACCGGGGACGTGCTCGACCGCCTGACATTGGCCAATCCGACGCTGACGTTCTTGCAGAAGCCGTTCACACCGCAGGGCCTGCTGCTCAGGGTGCAGCAGGCGCTGGCCGGGCCGCCCCCGGCGGGCGAGCTTTCCGAGCCGACGCCGGCCGCGGCCTAGAGCCCCGCATCCCTCTTCCAGGAGCGCGCGCGTGTCCGTCTCGCCGCAACCCAAGAGCCGCTACCTGACCTCGATCCTCCTCGAGGCCGGGCTGGTCACCGAGGAGCAGATCGAGGAGGGCCTCTTCCGCCAGCGCGCCACCGGGCACCGCATCGGCGAGACCCTGGTGGAGATGGGAGCGGTCACCGAGGAGAGCATCGGCTGGGCTCTGGCCCGCCAGTTCTCGCTCGTCTTCGTCGACTTGCCGCCCGAGACCCTCGACGCCGAGCTGGTGAGGCTGATCCCCGAGCCGCTGCTGCGCCGCCTGCAGGCGGTGCCGCTGGTGCGCGGGGAGGCGGGCCTGTCGATCGCCGTCTCCGACCCCACGGACGCCGAGGCGCTCAGCGAGCTGGTGCGCGCCGCCGGCTGCGCGCTGGCCATCAACATCGCCACGCCGTCGCGCATCCACGAGGCCCTCGACGCCATCTTCGGGACGCGCCCCGGCCGGAGCTCGGAATCGGACGGAGCGCCGGAGCGCCGGCGGCGCTACGACGTGCTGTGGGACCGCTCGGGGGCCACGTTCCTTGAGTTCCACCTCGCCAATGCCGGCAAGCTGGGCGCCTCCGAGATCCACTTCATCCCCGACCAGGAGGAGATGCAGATCGCCTACCGGCTGGGAGGCGAGCTGGTGCTCGAGGCCGTGGAGCCGAGCCAGGTCGTCGACCTACTGGCGGCGCGCGTCGAGGCGCTGGGCGGGCCGGTGCTCGGCGAGGGCGAGACCCTCGCGCGCGGCCGCTTCGTCTGCCGCATCGTCGGCGAGGAGCTGTGCGTCGAGGCGGCGTTCGTGCGCGGTGCGGCGGGCCCGGCGGTGACCCTCTTCCCCGTGCGCCGCCCCGGGGCAGCGCCCACCCTCGAGGATCTGGGCGTGGAGCCGGCGGCCGCCGAGCGCCTGCGCACCGCGCTGCGCCAGAGCGCCGGGCTGGTGCTGGTGGCCGGCCCGCCGCGCTCCGGCGGCTCGACGACGCTGTCCGCCCTGCTGGCCGCTGCGCCGGAGATGCGTCGCCGCGTGCTGGTGTTCGAGCCGGGCGACACGCCCTATGGCCCGCTGGCCACGCGGGTCCGCCTCGCGCCGGCAACGGCGCGGGAGAAGTGGGAGGAGATCGCCGTCTCCCTGAGCCCCGACGCGGTCGTGCTCGACGGCGGGCTCGGCGGCGACGCGGTGCGCGGCGCCCTCTCGGACGCCGCCGCCGGGCGCCTGCTGCTGGCGCGCACCGACTGGGCCGACTCGTTCGACCTGCTCGCCGAGCTGGCCGCGCCGCCACGCCAGCGCGCGCCCCTGGCCCGCCGCCTGCTGTGCGTGGTGCAGCAGCGGCTGGTGCGCGTGACGGCGGACGGCGGAGCGGCCGCCGGTGCCACCGCCGCCCCCCCCGCCGCCGGGTTCTTCCCCGGGCGCGCGGGCCTCTTCGAGTTCGTCTTCGCCGGCGACAAGCTGCGCCGCGCGCTGCTCGTCGGCGCCGACGCCGAGCACCTGCGCGCCGCCGCCGGGGCCGAGGGCTTCCGCCCCCTCTCCGAGGCCGTCAAGGCCGCGATCGCCGCCGGCCGGCTGGCACCGGGCGAGGCCGCCCGGGCCCTCACCTAGGAAGGCGCCGTGGCCTGCGATCTGACCGTGCTGCTGACCTTCGCGCGCGACGAGGGCGCCTCCGACCTGCACATCTCGCCGGGGCTGCCGCCCATCGTCCGCCTGCGCGGCGAGATGACCCGACTCGAAATGGCGCTGCTGACCCCCGAGCAGACGCACGCCGCCATCTACGACATCCTCAACGACGCGCAGAAGAAGATCTTCGAGGAGCACCGCGATCTCGACTTCGCCTTCGAGATCCCCGGCGTGTCGCGCTTCCGCGCCAACGTCTTCCGCCAGCAGTACGGCGACGCCGCGGTGTTCCGCGTGGTGCCGACGAAGATCCGCACGCTCGAGGAGCTGGCCATGCCCAAGGTGCTGCGCGACCTGGCCATGAAGGAGAAGGGCCTGGTGCTGGTCACCGGCCCCACCGGCTCCGGCAAGTCCACGACGCTCGCCGCCATGGTGGACTACGTCAACGAGAACCGGCGCGGCCACATCCTCACCATCGAGGACCCGATCGAGTTCGTGCACCCGTCGAAGAAGTGCCTGGTGAACCAGCGCGAGGTGGGGCCGCACACCGGCTCGTTCAGCGCCGCGTTGCGCGCCGCCCTGCGCGAGGACCCCGACGTCATCCTGGTCGGCGAGCTGCGCGACCTCGAGACCACGGCGCTGGCCATCACCGCGGCCGAGACCGGTCACCTGGTCTTCGCCACGCTGCACACCAGCTCGGCGTCCAAGACGGTGGACCGCATCATCGACGTCTTCCCGGCCGAGCAGCAGGCGCAGGTGCGCACCATGCTCTCCGAGTCGATCGAGGGGGTCATCGCCCAGACCCTGCTGCCATCCAAGGACGGCAAGGGCCGGGTGGCCGCCATGGAGGTGCTGATCGGCGTGCCGGCGCTGCGCAACCTGATCCGCGAGAACAAGACGGCGCAGATCCTGTCGGTCATCCAGACCGGCGCCCAGCACGGCATGCAGAGCCTCGACCA
>CAYLSO010000079.1:0-10789 GCA_964386525.1 uncultured bacterium | reverse complement strand
CACGGCCAGAAGCGCTCGCCGCGCCCGCCGGCGAGGATGAGGACCGACTCAAGCGCCGCCATGGCTCCCCGCCGCCGTCGCCGCCCCCGGCCGCGCCCCGCCGCGCCGCGCCGTGCGCAGGTCGCGGTAGGCGGCCTCGGTGCCATCCACCACGCGGTCCCAGTTGTAGTGCTCGCGGATGCGCTCCCGGGCCAGCGCCTCATAGCGGCGCACCTGCTCCGGGTCGCGCAGGAGCCCCTGCAGCTTCTCGCGCAGGTCGCCGATGTCTCGCGAGCGGAAGGTGAGCGCGCACTCGCTGGCCACCTCGAGGTTCTCGGGGATGTCCGACATGAGCACGCAGCGGCCGTGCGACAGCGCCTCGAGCAGCGCGATGGACAGCCCCTCCATGGTGGACGGCAGCACCACCACGTAGGCGTTCGACCACAGCTCCTCGAGGATCTCGCCGTAGCAGTAGCCGAGCAGGCGCACGCGCTCCGACTCGTACTTCTTCAGCTCCGACACGTAGCCTTCGGTGAACGACATGCCGCCGACGACGGCCAACTTCATATCGGTCTCGACGTTCCGGAACGCCTCGATGAGGTAATGCACGCCCTTCTCCGGCGTCAGCCGCCCCACGAACAGCACGTACTTGCCGGGCTCGAGCTGGAACCGGCCGAGCCGGGTCGGCGCCCGCGGCGTCGGGATGTGCGTGCCGTTGGGGATGTAGATGGTGTCGCGCCGGTAGTTCTCGAGAAAGTGCTTCTGCAGGGTGCGGGACACGACGATGGTGCGGTCGGGGAAGTGCACGGCGGGGTACTCGCAGCGCTGCAGCACCCAGGAGGCCAAGCGCCCCCACTTCTCGCGCTGCCAATCGAGCCCGTGCACGGTGACCACCGTGGAGGCGCCGCGCCAGCGCGGCAGGAGCGAGAACAGCGACGGCCCGAGGGCGTGGAAGTGGACGATGTCGCAGGAGCGGAAGAGCGCGTCGACGGTGGCGAGGAAGACGTGGGTGGCGGTGTCGAAGTGCTTGGTGTTCCAGCTCGGCACGCGCAACAGGCGGATGCCGTGGTAGCGGCCGCCCTCGGGCAGTTGCGGCGTGTAGTGGAAGCGGCAGTAGACGGTGACCTGGTGGCCGCGGGCGACGAGGCGCTTGGAGAGCTCCTCGACGTGGCGCTCGACGCCCCCATAGGTGGCGGGGATGCCCTTCTGTCCCACCATCGCGATCTTCACGCCCATCGCCTTCCGTGCCGCTCGAGGGCCCGCCGGTAGACGCCCTCGAGCGCCGCCCAGTGCCGCTCGGGCGTCAGTTCGGTCTCCACGTAGAGGCGCGCCGCGCGCCCCCAGGCGGCCAACCGCGCCGCGTCGCCGGACATCTCCGCCAGCCCCGCCGCCAGCGCGCCGGGGTCCCTCGGCGCGACCAGCCGCCCGGTCTCGCCGTCCCGGACGATCTCCGGGATGCTGCCGATGCGGGTGGAGAGCACCGGCTTGCCGCGCGCGTACGCCTCGTGGATGACCATGGGGCGCACCTCCCACAACTCGCTCGGCAGGACGAGGAATGCGGCTCCCTGCCATTCGCGATCATAGGCGGCCCCGGTCAGGTGCCCGGCGAAGCGGGTGCGCCCCCCGATGCCCAGCTCCCGCACGCGCGCCTCGAGCACCGCCCGCTGCGGCCCGTCCCCGGCCAGCACCAGCCGGCAGCCAGGCACGCGGGCATGCGCCTCCAGCAACGTGGCCAGCCCCTTCTCCGGCGACAGGCGGCCGGCGAAGAGCGCGTGGCCCCCGGGATCGTGGCACGGTTGGAAGTCCTGCGCAAACACGTAATGCGGGACCTCCGCCAGCCGCGCGCGGGCCACCCCGGATTCGAGCAGCTTGGCGTACTCGAAGCGGCTCGGGCAAATGAACACGTCGACCGCGTCGAAGCTGCGGCGCAGCCGGTGCCAGGTCATCTCGACGGCGTTCACCAGGCTCATCGGCAGGCTGCCGGCGTTGCAGCGGTGCACGACGCAGTGGTAGTAGCGGCCGCCGAGGCAACGTTCGCACACCTCCCCGTCCGGCGTGCGGTGCTGATAGACCGGGCAGGTGGACTTGTAGTCGTGCAGCGTCTGCACCACCGGCACGCGCGCCTCGCGCATCGCGTCCAGGATGGAGGGCGAGAGCTGGTGAGCGTAGTTGTGCAGGTGCACGAGGTCCGGCCGCGCCTCGGCCAGCACCCGGCGCATGCAGTCGCGCGCCTCCAGCGAGTATAGGACGCGCCCGGCGCGCGCCAGGCGCTCGGCCGGCCCGCCTTTGGCACGGAACTCGACGTAGGACGGAAAGAAGCGCGACCACGGCGTGGGCTCGCTCTGCGGGTGCTGCATGGCGAACGGCACCACCTCGTGGCCGTGCGCGGCCAGCAGGCGCGCGGTGTCGAAGTAGACCGTCTCCGCGCCGGCCCGCCGGTAGTGGAACTTATTGACGTTCAGGACGCGCACGCCACCTCCCGGCCCAGCCGCCGGCGGTAGGCGGCTGCCAGCCGCTCCCCGATGGCGTCCCAGGAATACCACGCCAGGGGGCCGGCGACCGCCGGGTCGTAGGCCACACCGCGCGCCAGCGCCGCGGCGAACTCGCCGACCGGCGCCTGCGCCACGCAGGACGCCAGGCGCCCGAAGCCGCGCACGCCGAACGCCGTCGAGAGCACCGGCAACCCGGCGCCGAGGTACATGGGCAGCTTCACGTTCGACCCCGCGCCGGTGGTCACCGGGTGCAGCGCCACGTCGGCGGCCCACAGGGCCGGCCGCAGGTCGGGCACCGCCCCCAGGCAGAGCACGCGCCCTCCGCCCCCGCGCCGCGCCCGTGCCGCGAAAGCCCCCGCCACGCTGCCTGCCAGCACCAGCCGGGCGTCGAGCCTGCCGAGCCCCGGCACGACGTGCCGGAACAGGTCCTCCACCGCCAGGCGGTTGTGCCGGAAGTTCGAACCCACGAAGAGCAGCGCGCGCTCGTCGCCGAGCCCCAGGGCGCGCCGCGCCGTGGCGCGCTCCTCGGCGCTCGGAGGGCGCGCCTCGTCGGGATCGAAGCCGTTCTCGACCACCTCGATCTTGTCCACCGGCGTGCCGTAGCGACGGACGAATTCGGCGCGGTCCTCGTCGCTCACCGCCAGCACCAGATCGGCGCGCTCGGCGGCGCGCCGCTCGATCTCCGCCAGGCGGCGCGCCCAGCGGCCGCGGAACAGGACCGCGGGCCCGACGCGCTCGAACCATTCCGCCTCCACGTTCTGCGAGGCGTAGACCTTGAGGGCCCCGCGCGGCGCGTGCTCGAAGAAGACGGTCAGGACCAGACTCTCGATGTGCCAGACGTGGGCGGCCGCGTCGAGCGCGGCGAGCAGCGGCCGCGGCCACCGACGGTGGAGGTCGTAGCCGATCACGTCCGGCGCGAGGCCGGCACGCTCGAGGTAGTAGGCGAGCGCCGGGTGGCGGGGCTTGATGCGGGCGATCTCCACGCCGGTCACCCGCTGGCGCGCCGCGGCCCGGTCGCGCATGCCGACCACGCAGGCGACGCGCACCTCGGCGCCACGGGCCAGGACCCGGCACAGATGGAAGACGCGCGCCGGCCCGCCGAAGGCCGGCGGGTAGACGTTGTAGGCGGTGAGGACCTGGATCTTCATCCTGTCCTCTGCGTCCCGCCGGCGGCCGGGTCCGCGGGACCGCCGCCTCCACCCCCGCAGGCCGCCGCCGCGTGCCGGCCCCAGGGGCCGCAGGCCAGCGTGCGCGCCAGCGCGACGCCCTGCACGGCCCAGGTGGCCAGGCTCAGGGCCGCCAGCCGCGCGTCGCGCTTGCGCGCCGTCATCGCCAGCCACGCCAGCCCGACCGCGGCCAGCCACAGCGTGAGCGGCCAGGCGTGGCCCGCCAGGGCCGCCAGCCCGGCGGCGGCCCCGGCGGCGAGGCCGGCCAACGCGGCGAGGCAGAGCTTCTGGCGCGCCAGGAGCGGCACGAAGCGCGGCGTGCCCCAGGCGTAGCGCAGCGCCAGCCCCTGCCCCGTGTACATGCCGTTGCTCCAGCGGCGGCGCAGCTCGGCCAGGTTCGGCCGCACCGCGCAGTGGTGCGTGCCGGCCGCTTCGGGCCCGGCGTGCAGCCGCCAGCCCCGCTCGCGCAGGCGCAGCCCCAGCTCGAAATCCTCCTCCGAGGGCAGCCGGGGATCGAAGCGGCCCGCCTCCTCGAACGCGAGGCGCCGGCAGAGCCACACGGGCGCCAGATACGGCACCTCGCCGCCGGCTCCCACGCCGAACAGATCGGTGACGCCGCCGACCGCGGCTCCGTCCCGCCAGTGGCGCTCCTCGATGCGGCCGCCGAAACCGCCGACTTCCGGGCGGCTTTCGAGATACGCGATCGCGCGCGCCACGAAGCCGGCGTCCAGCTCGACGTCCCCGTCGAGAAAGAGGAGGAACTCCGTCTGCGCCCCGGCAGCGCCGCGATTGCGGTTGGCGCCCGGAGTGGCGACCTCGCCCGCCGCCACCTCGAGGACCCGGACCCCCAGCCCTGGCGCGGCCCGCGCAACCAGGGCCAGCGCCGGATCGCCCGCCGGCAGCATGACCGCGGTCTCGGCGGCGATGCCGGCCCCCTCGCGCGATCGTTCCCACGCGGCCAGCGTGCGCTCCAGGTGCTCGCCGCAGCCGTAGGCCGCGATCACGGCGCGCACGCGGGGGGCCCCGGTCACGGGGCCTCGGGCTCCTCGCCCTCGTCGGCGTGCAGCCTCTCGATCAGGCGCAGCGCGCGCCGGTAGATCGCCTCGTAGGCATCCACCATGCGGGCATCCCCGAAGCGTTCCACCACCCGCGCAGCGGCGCGCTCGCCAAGCGTGCGGGCCAGCACGGGGTCGCCCTCCAGCGCGGCCACCGCCGCCGCCAGAGCCCGCGCGTCGAGCGGCGGCACCAGGCGCGCCGTCTCGGCGTCGGCCACCTCGCCCACCCCGGCGACAGCGGTGGCCACCACGGGCAAGGCGGCGGCCATACTCTCCAGCAGCGCCAGCGGCATGCCCTCGAAGCGCGAGGCCAGCACGAAGCCGTCGGCGGCGCCGTAGACGGCACGCGCCTCGGGTACGACGCCGACGAAGCACACCCGCTCGGACAGATCGAGGGCGCGCGCCTGCGCCTCGAGCGCCGCGCGCCGCGAGCCCCCGCCGACCACCGCCAGGTAGGGGCGCGGCGCCGGCAGCGCCGCCCAGGCATCGAGCAGGATGTCGATCCCCTTCTGGTCCTCGAGCCGGCCCACGGTGAGCCACAGGCGCGCCCGCTCCGGCACACCCCAAGCCGCCCGCAGCCTCGCCCGCTCGCCGGGGGCGAGCGCCCTCGGCGCCGGCACGCCATTGGGCACCACCTCGATGAGCTCCGGGGCCAACCCGTATTGCTCGCTGAGCACGCCGGCCACCGAGCGGCTCACCGCCACCGGCACGTCGGCCCGCGACAGCTCCCAGCGCTTGAGCCAACGCTGCCCCCCGGAGTGCGGCCGGGCCCCGATGTGTTCGGTGATCACCACGGCCCGCACCCCGGCCAGATGCGCCAGGGGCACGAGGTAACGGTCGGCCGAGGAGTAGACGTGGTGCACGTGCAGCAGGGCGCGCCGCCGGCGGCGCAGGAAGCGGAACCACCCCGCGGCCCGCCCCCACTGGAGGCGGTTGGTGATCTCGGCGCGGCGCACCACCGGCACGCCGTCGCGCCGCAGGTCGTCGGCCCACTCGTCGAGCGCCGGCCTGGGCTCGATCACGACCCAGGGCTGGAAATGCTCGCGGTCCAGCCCGCGCGCCAGCGCGTCCACGACGCGCTCGGTACCGCCCCGCACCCGGCCGCTCTCCACGAGCAGCACCGGGACCGGCGCCGCGCTCATCGGCGCGAATCCCGTGGCAGCACGCCCGTCACCGCGGGCTCCGAGCTCCAGGCCATGGTCTCCGTCTGCAATCTCGTCGCCCCCGCCACCACCGCGCCCGTCGCCCCGCCGCCCTCCGGCTCCCCCGCCAGCCACAATCCCAGCCTGCCGTGCATCTCCGCTTCCCCCGACGCCACCGCGGCGGCGCCCGGGTGCGCCACCAGGGCGCGCAAACGGTATCCGCCGCCGAGCTCGCAAGCCAGGGCCACGCCGCCGTCCGCCGGATGGGCCGCGAGTTCGGCCGCCGCCACCGGAGATCCTCCCCGTCCCGCCCAGCTCGCGTGCAGCAGCCACACCACCGCGGCCGGCAGCGCTACCGCGGCAGTCGCCGCAATCCGCCCCTGCGCCGCGCACTCCTCGAAGCGCGGCGCGTACCACGCGCCGTCGGGCCACGATCCCCCGCGCGCCGTCTCTGCCCGCAGGCCGCCGGACCCCGCTGCCGGCAACGATACCACCAGGGCGCGCAACCGCGCGCCCCCGGGATAGTGGACCTCCCAAAGCGGGCCGCGCTCCTCGTCCAGCAGAGTCGGCTCGCCCGCGCCCAGATGCCATGGCACGCGCAAGCGATGCTTCCCCGTGCCGAGCGCTTCGTCCACGACCACCAGTGCGACGCCTCGGGGGAACATGCACCCGGCGACGGTCCGCCGCACCTCGGCGACGCCGTGCCGGGCGTAGCCATCGTGCCGGCCCACGACGACGAAGTACGGCGCCCCGCAGTCCGCGGCCAGCAGCCGGGCTCGCGCCTTTCTGCCCCACAGGAAGGGGCCGCAGCGCTTCGACTGGTCGCGGCCGTCCACCTCGCACGTGTTGTGGGCCCGCGTGCCGCGCAGCGCCTCGCGCCACTCGGGATCGCCCCCGTAGGAGCCGGTGCCGGGATCGACGAGCAGGTCTTCGCCGGCCCACAGCCACAGGGAGAGCGCGTCGGCATGGCCATGCGCCGCCAGCGTCCCGTAGCCGAGTGGGCCCGCGTCGAAGAGCAGGCGCAGGTTAGCGTCCTCGCCGGCGGCCGAAACCAGCGCGTAGCCACCCTGGGGATAGGTCCCGACGGCCAGTGGCTCTGCCGCGGTCAGTGGCCCCGGCGCCGGGCCCGGCACCTCCGGAAAGTCCGGCCCCGCGGCCGCCGCGGCCGGCTCGCGCGCCAGCCCCAGCCAGCGGGCACGCGGATAGGCCCCACGCCGCGAAGCCGGCTCGCCGTAGAGCCAGCCGAGGCACTCGAGGGTGGCGTGCGTCCGCTCCTCGAAGGCCTCCCCGAGCGCGAAAGCGCGTCCCTCGTCGTCGTCCCCCACCGCGAAGAGCTGCCCATCCGGGCGGGTCATCGCGGCCAGGAAGCGCGCCGCGCCGCGCAGGCGCGCGTGCGCCGCCGAGTCGAGATCCCACCCATGTCCGCGCGCCAAGACGCAGACCAGCACCGCGAAGTCGAGCACGAAGCGCTGGTAGGCGAAGGCCTGCTCGCGCCCCGAACCGTCGGGCGCGATCTGTGCCAGCAGCTCCTCCTCGAGGGTGCGCAGCCCCCACTGCCGCCATTGCCCGGCCCGCGGGTGGAACGGCAGCGCGAGCCCCGCCACCGCCACGCCCGCCGCCTCGCCGATGCGGTGGTTGTTGGCCGAGGAGTAGCGCGAGTCGTGGGCCCGCACGTGCTCCACCTGGCGGGCCCAGGCGCCGACCAGCGACTCCAGCACCGGATCGGTGAGCGCCGGCTCCCCGGCGTCCACGAGCAGCGCGAGGATCTCGGCCCAGGCCAGCGTGCGGATCGCCAGCTCCAGGCTCGAGGTCCAGTTGACGCCGACCAGCGGCGGATTCGCCTCGCACCAGTCGAGCAGTTGCTCGACCACGAAGCGCCCCGCGTCCCGGTCGCGCGCGACCCACGTCCACAGCGCCACCTCGGCCAGGTGATGATGGCGGTTCAGCTCCCAGATCCGGCGCACGCTGCCCACCCGCGCGCCGTCGCGATGGTCGAGCGAGACGGCCCGCGAGCGCGACGCACTCCGTCCGCTTCCCGGATCGGCATGCCAGTCGGCCGGGACGCCGACCTCGTACTCGCGCGCGAACAGGACGACACGACCGGCCTGCACCGCCCGCGCCCCGTTCCGGAGGCGCGCGTGGGCAGCGGGGAATTCCTCCGCCAGACGCCCCGCCCAGCCGGCCGGCGGCACCAGGGGCGCCAGGCCGCGCGCCAGGGCGGCGCGCAGCTCGGCGCCGCGCGGCGTGCTCAGCGTCCGGAAGCCCTCCCGGCCGGCGCGCCGGGCTTCCCACACGGTCCGCGCCTGTCCCGCGACGCGCCATGCGACCTCGGCCGGACCCATCGCCCGCAGGCGAGCCAGGCTCCAGGCCAGCTTCGCGCTCGCGCCCATGATCAGGGGGTCCGGTCCGGCGCGGGCGCGAGGCGATACACGGTCGCGCCGGAGAACTCCGCTGCCTCGGCGCCCCGCTCCCGGCGCAGGTAGCGCTCGAAGCGCCTCTCGGGATCGAGGTCGAACGGCCGTGACACCACGACGTAGGCCGTGGAGTCGGTGCCGGCCAGGGCGACGAACCGCTCGCGCAGGCGCGCCGAGTCGGCGGCGAACCCCAGCCAGTAGTGGACGTACTCCGGCGTCCGCCCGCGCCAGTAGTAGCTCAACTCGCCCCCGCTGCCCGCGGCGATGAGCTTGTCGGCGGGGCCGATGCGCGCCGCCAGCCAGGCCGCCGCGCTGCGGGTGTCCTCTTTCCCGTAGGCCTCCACGAAGTAATGGTTCGCCAGCGACAGCCCCCAGAGCCCGAGCACCAGGACCGCGGCGACGGCGCGCGCGCGGCGCGACAGGCCCAGCCAGCCGGCCAGCAGCACCAGGTAGTACCCCGCCAGCCCCGCGGAGAGGTAACGCGCGTTGAAGACCTTGAAGTTCTGGAGCGCGAAGTAGGTCACGCACGCCGCAGGCACGAGAACCACGCCGAGGGCGAGGGCCAGGGTGGCCCGCCGACGCGCCAGGGCGGCGAGGCCGCGCACCGCCAGAGCGCCGAATAGCGCCGCCGCCACCGCGACGACCGGCCAGTGGGCCAGCCCCACCCGCCAAGGCGAGGCCACGTGCAGCTCCCGCAAGGTGGGGCCGAGCGTGTAGCCGACCGAGAAGACGTAGAGGGTGAACGGATGCGCGCCCCAGGAGAAGGTCGTCGCGCCCCGCAGGGGGATCTCGCCGGGCAGCGCCTCGCGTCCGGGTTCCAGGCGCTGCCAGGCGAGCCGCTGGGCGTATTCGAAGAGCCACGGCGACTCCAGACAAACGAGCGCGGCCGCCGCGCCCAGCGCCGCCCATGGCCGCCCTTTGCGCCCGTCGTGCGGCAGGGCGACGTACGCCAGCAGCACCGGCAGCACGAGGGCCACGTTCAGGTTCGACAGCAGGCCCAGCCAGGCGGCGAGCACGAAGAGCAGGCCGTCGGCGCGGCCGGCCCGCTGGTGCCAGCGCACCGCCGCCCAGGCCGCCAGCGTGGCGAAGAGGATCGCGAACGAGTAGTTGCGCGCCTCCTGCCCGTACCACACCAGGAACGGCGACAGGGCCGCGATCCACGCCGCCGGCACCCCGGCGCGCGGGCCGAGCAGCCGCCGGGCCAGCCCCGCGAAGGCGGGCACCAGCACCACACCGGCCAGGGCGCTGGGCAGGCGCAGGGCAAACTCCGAGTCGCCCGCCAGTCGCATCCAGACGAAGATCACGAACTGGTGCAACGGCCCGTGCACGTTGACCAGGAAGTGGCGGAGCGTGACCGGATGAAGGCCGCCGGCGCTCTGCCAGGTGACGACCTCGTCGATCCACAGGCTCTGGTGGCCGAGGTGGAAGAGACGCAGCAGCAGCGCCGCGGCGCAAGCCGAGACCATGACCCAGGCCGCGGGGGCCGGGGCGCGTGGCGTCAGGGCCGTGATGTCAGAGGGTGCGGGCGCGAGCGGAGGACGGCTTTGGACAAGCGGGCGCGACGACAGGACCCCTCCTCCCGCGAGAACGGATGCGAAGGACTCGCCGACCCGGGCCAGGGGATCGGGTCAGCGGAGTCTAGTACGCGCCCTCCCGAGAGATCACCGCCGGGATCGTCCGCCACAGGATCCTCAGGTCGGTCGCGAGCGACTGGCGCTTAATATACTCCAAATCCAGCCGCATCCACTCGTTGAACCCGAGGCGGCTGCGCCCCGAGATCTGCCACAGGCAGGTGATGCCGGGCTTGACCTCGAGCCGCCGCCGTTGCCACGCCTCGTACTGCTCCGCCTCGGCCGGCAGCGGGGGCCGCGGCCCCACCATGCTCATGTCGCCGCGCAGCACGTTGAGGAACTGCGGGAACTCGTCGATGGAGGTCTGACGGATCAGGCGGCCGACGCGCGTGGTGCGCGGGTCGGAAGAGATCTTGAAGACCGGGCCGTCCACCTCGTTGAGGTGCTGCAGCTGCTCGCGGTCGCGGTCGGCGCCGGCGTACATCGAGCGCAGCTTGTAGAAGGTGAACGGCTTGCCGTTCTTGCCCAGGCGCATCGAGCGGTAGAGGACGGGGCCGCGCGAATCGAGCTTGATGAGCGCCGCGAACAGGAGCAGCACCGGGGAGACCAGGAGCAGGCCCACACCGGCGGCCACGATGTCGAAGACCCGCTTGCCGTAGCGGAGGTAGTAGGTCTCGCGCGGCGGGGCTGCCGGCTGCACCCAGGACTCGGCCGAGGAGGCCAGCGCGCCGGCCGCGGTCGTGAGCCCCAGGGGGGCCGGGGCGCGCATCAGGAACGCGGCCGTCAGGGCCTCGGCGCGGTGGGCGCCGTTCCCGCTGCCGTTGCCGTTACCGTTCCCGCCCGCCACGAAAGCGCCGAGCGCGGCCGACACCTGTAACGCCGCCGCGAGATTGCCGCGATCGTTCCCGTGCCCGGCTCCCACCAGCGGAGCCGCCGTCAGGGGGTAGTGCCCCTTGCCGTTGCCGTTGCC
>CAYLSO010000078.1:0-26237 GCA_964386525.1 uncultured bacterium | reverse complement strand
GTGCGCGCCGGGAAGGCGTCGCCCTCCTGGCACCAGAAGTCCCAGCCGATGTCCCCGTGTGTGTACTCGGCGTCGAGGCCGACGCGGTCGAGCACGAGCTTGGCCGCGTCCATGACCTCGACGCCCACGCCGTCTCCCGGCAGCCAGGCGATCTTGTAGCGCTTGCCCATGGTGGGGTTCCTCCGCGAACGATAAGTAACGGGGCCCGCGCCGCGCCGGGCAGGCTGCGCCCCGCGGCCGGGGCTCTCGGAAGGCCGATTCGAGGGGAAATCTATGTCGGCGGGCCGGAAAGGGCAACGGGGTGCGGGGCGCCGCTACCCCCGCCGCCGGTGCACGACCAGATAGAGCGCCGGCAGCACCACCAGCGTGAGCAGCGTGTTGGTGAGGATGCCGCCGATGACCACCGTGGCCAGCGGCCGCTGCACCTCGCCGCCCACGCCCACGTTGACCGCCATCGGCAGGAAGCCCGCCGCCGCCACCAGCGCGGTCATGAGCACCGGGCGCAGCCGCGTCAGGCAGCCCTCGCGCACCGCTTCCTCGACGGCCGCCCCGCCGGCGCGCCGCTGGCGGATGAAGGTCACCAGCACCAGCCCGTTGAGGATGGCCACGCCGCTCAGGGCCACGAAGCCCACCGCCGCGCTCACCGTGAAGGGCATGCCCCGCAGCCACAGCGCCAGCACGCCGCCCACCGCGCCGAGCGGGATGCCGGTGGCGACGACCAGAACGTCGCGCGCCGAGCGCAGCCCGAAGAACAGCAGCACGAAGACGAGCCCGAGCGCCAGCGGCACCACGAAGAGGAGCTTGCGGTTGGCCCGCTCCAGGTTCTCGAACTGGCCACCCCAATCGAGGGCGTAGCCCTCGGGCAGCTTCACCTCGCGCGCGATCGCGGCGCGCGCCTCGGCCACGAAGCCGGCGACGTCGCGGCCGCGCACGTCGCACTGGACGACCACGCGGCGGCGGCCCCAGGCGCGGCTGATGGTGGCCGGCCCCTCGGTCTCGGTGACGGACGCCACGCGGCTCAGCGGCAGCACCGGCCCGGCGGCGGTGGGGATCAGCGTGGCCGCGAGGACGTCGGGGTCGGTGCGCTGCCGGTCGGGCAGCCGCACCACCAGGGGGAAGCGCCGCTGGCCCTCGCGGATCTCGCCGACGCGCTTGGCGCCCACCGCCTCCACCACGGCGAGGACGTCGCGCCCCGGCACGCCGAAGCGGGATAGCGCCGTCGGGTCCACCCGCACCTCCAGCACACCCTGGCCGGTGAGTTGCTCCACGGCGACCGCGTCGGCGCCGCGCACCCCGACGAGGACCGCCTGCACCGCGTCGCCCAGCCGGCGCAGCTCGCCCAGGTCGTCGCCGTAGATCTCGACGCCGACGTCGGAGCGGATGCCGGCGATCAGCTCGTTCATGCGCATCTCGATCGGCTGGCTGAAGGCCGGCCGCAGGCCGGGCACGCGCTCGAGGACGGCGCGCAGCTTCTCGGTCAGCTCCTCCTGGGTGCGCGCCTTCTTCCACTCGCCGCGGGGCTTGAGGGCGAGGAAGAAGTCGGCCAGCTCCACCCCCATCGGGTCGGTGGCCACCTCGGCGGTGCCGAGCCGCGTCCAGATCCGCTCGATCTCGTCGGGGAACTCGGCCAGCAGGCGCTTCTCGATGAGCAGGTTCTGCGCCACCGACTCGTCCACCGACACACCCGCCAGGCGCACGGTCGTGCCGACGATGGCGCCCTCGCCGAGCCGCGGCAGGAACTCGCCGCCCAGGCGGGTGGCCACCAGCGCCGCGGCGGCTACGCAGACCGCGGCGGCGATCAGCGTCGCCCGGCGGCGCCGCAGCGCCAGCTCCAGCGCCGGCGCGTAGAGCTGCCGCGCCCGCTGCACCAGGCGCGGCTCCTCCTCGCGGACGCGCCTGGGGAGGAACAGCGTCGCCAGCACGGGGATGAGCGTCAGCGCCAGGAGCAGCGAGCCCAGCAGCGCGAAGATCAGGGTCAGCGCCATCGGCCGGAAGAGCTTGCCCTCGATGCCCTCCAGCGTCAGCACGGGCAGGAAGACGGCCAGGATGATGGCCACGCCGAAGGTGGCCGGCCGCGCGACCTCGAGGGAGGCGGCGGCCACGGTCGCCCGCCGCTCGGCCTCGGTGAGCCAGCGGCCCAGCTCGCGCTGCCGCTCGGCCAGCCGGCGCATGGCGTTCTCGACCATCACCACC
Organism: uncultured bacterium; assembly: GCA_964386525.1. Taxonomy (GTDB): domain Bacteria; phylum Eisenbacteria; class RBG-16-71-46; order RBG-16-71-46; family DASYSL01; genus CAYLSO01. Next base: position 24,044 of record CAYLSO010000078.1, on the reverse strand, counting down.
GCGCCGTCCACGAGCAGCCCGAAGTCGATCGCACCCAGGCTGAGCAGGCTGGCGGCGATGCCGGCCTGCAGCATGAAACCGGCCGCGAATAGCATGGAGAGCGGGATCGCCGAGGCCACGATGAGCCCGGCCCGCAGGTTGCCGAGGAAAGCGAAGAGCACGGCCACGACCAGCAACGCGCCGGCCAGGAGGTTGTGCTCGACCGTGCGGATGACCTTCTCCACCAGCTCGGTGCGGTCGTAGAGCACCTCGACCTTCACGTCGGCAGGCAGGCTGCGCCGCACCTCGGCGAGCCGGCGCTTGAGCGCGTGCGTCACCTCGGCGCTGTTCTCGCCCATGAGCATGAAGCCCAGGCCGAGGACGATCTCGCCGCGGCCGCCGGCGGTGGTCGCGCCGCGGCGGATCTCGTGGTCGATCCGCACCTCCGCCACGTCCCCCACGCGCACCGGCACCCCGTCGTGCGCGGCGACGACGATGCCGCCGATCTGCGCGGTGTCGGTGACCAGGCCGACGCCGTGCACCAGGAGCGCCTCGCCGCTGCGCGTCACCTGGCCGCCGCCGGCGTTCTGGTTGTTGGCCTCGAGCGCTTCGACCAGGTCCGCCAGCGTCAGGCGGTACTTGACCAGCCGGCCGGTGTCGACGATCACGTGATACTGCTTCTCGTACCCGCCCCAGGAGTTCACCTCGGCCACGCCGGGGACCTTGCGCAGCTCGGGCTTGACCACCCAGTCGTGCAGCTCGCGCAGCTCGGCGAGCGTGCGCCGCGGGTCGTCGGAGCGCACCGCGTAATGGAAGACCTCCCCCAGGCCGGTGGCGATGGGGCCGAGCTGGGGGCGCCCCAGGCCCTCGGACAGCTCGACGCCCTGCAGGCGCTCCATCACGAGCTGGCGCGCCTGCAGGATGGGCGTGCCGTCGGCGAAGGTCGCGGTCACCTGGGAGAGGCCGAACTTGGAGATCGAGCGCACGCCGGCCAGGCCGGGCAGGCCGCCGAGCGCCAGCTCGATGGGCGCGGTGATCTGCGCCTCGGCCTCCTCGGGGCTGAGCGCCGCGGCGACCGTGTTGATCTGCACCTGCACGGGCGTGGTGTCGGGGAAGGCGTCGATCGGCAGCGACAGCAAGGCGCGGCCGCCGACCAGGACCAGCGCGCCCACCAGGACGCAGACCAGGAGCCGGTTGCGCAGCGCGAAGAGGATCAGGCGGTCGAGCATCACGCGGTCTCCCGTCGCCGCGCCCGGCTAGTCATCCGCGCACCCCGCGCCGAGCCGTGAGAGCAGGAGCTGCGACTTGAGCGCGAAGCTGTGGGCCACGGCCACGGGCTCCCCGGGCTCCAGCCCGGAGACCACCTCCCAGCGGTCCGCCAGGCGGCTGCCCAGCTGCACGGCGCGCGCCTCGTAGAGGTCGTCGGCGAGACGGACGAAGACCAGCGGCTTGCCCTCCACGCGCTGCACCGCCGAGGCCGGCACGAACAGGGCGTCTCCCTGGCGCCGGGCGAGCACGCGCGCCTGGGCGAACATCCCGGAGCGCAGCAGGCCGTCGGGATCGGGAATCTCGGCGCGCGCCTGGGCCATGCGGGTGCGCTCGCCCACCTGCGCGCTAACCCAGGTGAGCCGGCCGGTGAACTCGCGATCCGGAAGCGCATCGACGGTCAGCCGGACCTCCTGCCCCTCGCGCACGCGCGGCAGCGCGGCCTCGGGAAGGCTGAGAAGTGCCCACACCGTGGAGCGGTCGGCCAGCGAGAAGAGCGCGGCGCCGGGCTCGACGAGCGCGCCCTGCACGGCCGTGCGCTCGACGATCTCGCCGGCGAACGGCGCGCGCACCTCGAGATAGATCGGCTCCTCGGCCCCGTGGCTCAGCGATTCGATCTCCCGGTCGCTGAAGCCCAGCGTGCGCGCCTGCTGGCAGGCGGCCCGGTGCGCCGCCTCGGCCTCCTCGAGATCCTTCGCGGGCGTGATGCCCTCGGAGCGCAACTGGCGCTCGCGCGCCAGCGTCTGGTGCGACAGCACCGCCTGGGCGACGGCATCGGCGATGGCGGCCGACCACACGCGGGCCACGATCTGCCCGGCGCGCACGCGCGCGCCGAGGTCCACCTCGACGCTCTTGACGATGCCCCCCACCGGCACGGCGATGCGCGCCAGCCGGTTCTGGTTGAAGGTGATCTCGGCGAAGCACTCGACGCCCTCGACGGCGGCTCCCACCTCCGGCGCCGCGGTGCGCACGCCCACCAGCGCCGCCGAGTCGGCGGCCGGCAGGCGCACCTTGAGGCCCTCGCCGGGGGCCAGGGCGGCGATCGCATCCGGGTTGCAGATCCCGCACTCCTCCTCGGGCACGGAGTGCTCGCCGCACATCGCGACCTCGGCCGCGGCGGGGTCGGCCGCGTTCCCGTGACCGTGATCGTCTGCCGCGCCGCCGCCCGCCGCGCTGTCGCGCCCTGCCCCGCAGCCCGCGCCCAGCGCCGCCGCCAGCAGCAGCGGCGCGAACCTCATCGTCGGAAACGATCTCATCGCCTACTCCTCCCCCGCCGACGCCACCAGCGCTTCCAGGTCCGCCGCGGTCAGATTCATCTCCAGCACCCTTCCCCAGTAGCCCAGCCGCGCCTCCGCCACCGTGCGCTGCGTGTCCACGAGATCCGTGAAGCCGAACTTCCCCGCGTCGTAGCCGCCGCGCACCATGCGCAACGCTTCCTCGGCCTTGGGCAGGATGCCCGCGCGGTACGCCTCGACCTGCTCCGCCTCCGTGCGCAGGCGGGCCACGAGGACGCCGAAGCGCTCGCGCAGCCGCTGGCCGGTCGCCGCCTCGTCGTGGGCGGCCATCTCGGCCCGCGCCCGCGCCTCCTGCCGGCGCCCGCCGGAGCGGTCGAAGAGCGGCAACGGCACCGAGACGCGGAACTCCATCACGTCCTCGCCCGCCGCGTGATCGCGGCCGTAGGCGGCCCCGAGCGCCAGGTCGGGGAGCCGCTCGGCGCCCGCCCGGCTCGACTCGAGTCCGGCCTGCCGGCGGCGCGCCGCCGCCGCCAGAGCTTCGGGGTGGCGCGCCTCGAGCCGCTCGCCGGAACGCGCGACCTCTGCCGCGTCGATGGCTTCGCGCAAGCCCCCCACCAGTGGCTCGAGCGGATCCCCCGCGCGTCCCACCAGCAGGGCGAGGGCCTGGCGCGCTTCCGCCGCCGCGTGCCCCGCCGCCGCGACTTCGACGGCGGCCCGGCCCATCTCGATCTCGGCGCGCAAGCGCTCCTGCTCCGGCGCCGCCCCGGCGCGCGCGCGCCGTCCGGCCACGTCGGAGAGCGATCGGGTCAGCTCGTGCAGATCCTTCGCCGCGGCGTGCCGGTGGCCGGCCGCGAGCGTGCGGTAGAAGGCCGCCTTCACGTCGCGTACCAGCTCGGCTTCGCGCGCCCGGTAATCCCACCGTGCCGCCGCCACGGCCTCGCCGCCGGCCGCCGACGCGAAGTGGGTCTTGCTGGGGAAAGGCAGCGTCTGCGTGACGCCCACGAGGTTCTTCGACGCCGACAGTCCGCCGCCGCCCGTCGGCACGTCCTCGGCCGCCAGCTCGACCTCCGGATTCGGCCAGGCGCGCGCCTGCGCCGCCTGCCCGCGAACCGCCTCGACCTCCTGGCGGGCCGCGAGCAGAGCGGGGTTCGCCCGCTTCGCCTCGGCGATCAAGCGCTCGAGAGTCCAGGGCTGGGCGGAATCCTGCGCCGCCGCCGGCAGCGCCCACGCCACCGTCGGCAGCACCCATGCCGCCACGGGCAGCCACAGCGCGGCCGCGACCACGAAGCTCTTTCTCATCGTTTCCCTCTCCGTGCGATTCGCGAGTGTGCGGCGCCGGGGCGCCGCGGGAACGCGCCGCGGGCGATCCGGCCGGCATGGAACATCCCGCGCGGACCTGTATCAGACCCGGCGCGGTGCGAGCGTGGAGAGGAAGATCAGATCAGGAGGACGATGCTGCGGAGGATCGGAGGTGACGCGGCACGCGACCGGGCAGTGCCGGCCGGGAGCAGCCCCGGTGCCGCCAACTCGACGGCGACCGCCTTGGGCGCGGGACCGATGCAGAGCACCGGCGGCGCGTCGGGATGCGGCGACGGGGCCGGCCGGTAGACGGATCCGTCGTGCCCGACCTGCACGTCGCGGCAGGGGCCGCACGCCTCGGCGCAGCCGCAGCCGTCGTCCGATGCCCGGGGCCCCGCGCCGAACTCGACAGCCAGGTGGCCGTCGGGGCCGGCGCAGAGCACGGCCACCCCCTGTGGAAGACCGAGGGAGAGAGCCAGTAGGATCATGACACGGGCGGCTGCCGCTTGCGCGAAGCGGGCCACGGGGCGGTACTCCATGACGGAAGAGGCTACGGGAACGGCCGCGGGCCTGTCAACGCGACCCGCCGGGCGGGCGAGCGCCGGGCAGGCCCCCGAGCGCCGCCACGCAGGGAAGACGCCGGCGCCGGCGCCCGGGGAAAACACTGGCGCCGGCGCGCCGCCACGGGCCAGGATGGGGCGTCCCGATCGGCCGAAGGGGAGGAACGCCTCATGCGCTTCGCGCGCTTCCGGTCCGCCACACTCGCCGTGCTCGGAGTCGCTCTCATGAACGCAGCCAGTCCCGATCACGCCGCCGCCGCCCGCGGCGCCGCCACCCGCTCCGTGGTCTACGGGCAGCACGGCATGGTCTGCGCCGCCCAGCCGCTCGCCGTGCAGGCCGGCATCGACGTCCTGAAGAAAGGCGGCAGCGCCGCCGACGCCGCCATCGCGGTCAACGCCTGCCTGGGGCTCATGGAGCCGACGGCCAACGGGCTCGGCGGCGACCTCTTCGCCATCGTCTGGGACCCCAAGACCAAGCAGCTCGCCGGGCTCAACGCCTGCGGCCGCTCGCCGCTCGGCCTGCGCGCCGAGCAGATCCCGCCCGAGCCGGACGGCACCATCCCGCTCTACTCGCCCTACTCGTGGAGCGTGCCCGGCACCGCCGACGGCTGGTTCGAGCTGCACGCCAAGTACGGCAAGCTGCCGATGAAGGAAGTGCTCGCGGCGGCCATCCACTACGCCGAGGAGGGCTTTCCGCTCTCGCCGGTGATCGCCTCCGACTGGGAGCGCGGCGCCGCGCGCTTCAAGGACAGGCCAGGCTTCGCCGAGGTCTTCATGCCCGGCGGTCGCGCCCCGCGCGAGGGCGAGGTCTTCAAGAACCCGGCGCTGGGGCGGACGCTGCGGACGCTGGCGGAGCAAGGCCGCGACGCCTACTACCGCGGGCCCATCGCCGAGGCCATCGTGCGCTTCTCGCAGGCCAACGGCGGCTTCTTCTCCACGGAAGACTTCGCGCGCCACCGCTCGGAGTGGGTGGACCCGGTCTCCACCTCGTATCGCGGCTACGACGTCTGGGAGCTGCCGCCGCCCGGGCAGGGCATCGCCGCGCTGCAGCTGCTCAATCTCCTCGAGGGCTTCGACCTCAAGGCCATGGGCCGCGAGTCGGCCGACTTCTGGCACGTCTTCACCGAGGCCAAGAAGCTGGCTTTCGCCGACCGCGCGCGCTACTACGCCGATCCGGACTTCGCCCAGGTGCCGGTGCGCGAGCTGATCGGCAAGTCCTACGCCGCCGGGCGCGCCAAGCTCATCGACATGGCGCGCGCCGCGACCGTGGATTCCCCCGGCGAGCCGGCGGCGCTGAACCGGCGCGAGACGACTTATCTCTGCGCCGCCGACGATGCCGGCATGATGGTGTCGCTCATCCAGAGCAACTACACCGGCTTCGGCTCGGGTTACGTGGTGGCCGAGCTGGGCTTCGGCCTGCAGGACCGCGGCAATCTCTTCGACTTGAAGCCCGGGCGCCCCAATTCGTACGCGCCGGGCAAGCGGCCGTTCCACACCATCATCCCCGCCTTCCTCACCAAGGACGGCGCGCCGCTCATGGCCTTCGGGCTCATGGGCGGCGACATGCAGCCGCAGGGGCACGCGCAGGTCGTGGTCAACCTCGTGGACTTCGGGATGAACCTGCAGGAGGCGGGCGACGCCATCCGCTTCCACCACACCGGCTCGAGCGAGCCCACCGGCACGACGATGGAGGACGGCGGCGGCGTGCTGCACATCGAAGATGGGCTGCCCGCCGCCGTGCTCGACGAGCTGCGCCGCCGCGGGCACCGCATGGAGAGCGAGCCGGTCGGCGCCTACGGTGGCTACCAGGCGATCCGGCGCGATCCGGCGACCGGCATCTACTCCGGCGCGACCGAGAAGCGCAAGGACGGCTGCGCGCTGGGGTACTGAGGCGCGGGAGGCCGGCCGGCCCCTACTGCTTCTTCAGGCTCTCGTAGACGACGCCTGCGAAGCGATCGGCGGCCGCGGCGTTCCTCGCCCACTTCGCGTCGTAGGCGGCCGTGGGCTTGGCGGCGATCGTCTCCTCCTTGGACTTGCCCGCGGCCACCTCCCTGGCCACTGCCGCGCGCACCCCGGCCAGCATCTCGCGATAGGCAGCCAGCGCCGCCTTGTCGGCCAGCGGCCCGTGTCCGGGGACGATGCGCGTCGCGTCGTCGGTCAGCGCCAGCAGGCGGTCGGCGGCGGCGATCATGCCGTCGATCGAGCCCCCGGCCCCGAGGTCGATGACCGGATAGCGGCCGTTGAAGAAGAGGTCGCCGGTGTGGACGATGTTGGCGCGCGGAAAGACCACGATCGCGTCGCCGTCGGTGTGCGCCGGCGGCGGGATGTGGACGACGCGGATCTCCTGGCCGTTCAGGTAGAAGGTCGCGCCCTGCGAGAAGGTCATCCGCGGCAGGGCGTCGGCCGCCGCCGCCGGGATGGGATCGCCGGACACCGGGCTTCGCTGCTCCGCCGCCAGCCGGGCGCGCACGTTCTCGTGGGCCACGATGGTGATGCCCGCCCGAGCGTAGTCCCCGTTGCCGCCGGTGTGGTCGCCGTGCCAGTGGGTGTTGAGCAGGAAGCGCACCGGCCGCTCGTCCACGGCGCGCGCCGCGGCGAGGATCTTGTCCACCAGCGGCGCCATCTCGCCGTCGATGAGGAAACCGCCGTCCGGCCCGGTGCACAGCGCCATGTTGCCCCCGGCGCCCTGCAGCATGTGGATGCCGTCGGCGAGCTTCTCGGTCTTGATCTCGACCTGGCTGAGATCCTGCTGGGCCGCCGCCGGCGAGGCCAGCAGCGCCAGGATCAGCGCCGCCGCCAGGGCCAGGGCGAAGACGAGCTTGCGGAGCATGGGCTCCCTCCTTGGATCGGCGGCGCGGCGCGCCAGACCGCTACGTCGAGTCCGGCTTCGCAGCCTGCGCGGCGACCACGTCGCTGGCCAGCGAAAAGTGCATCTGCGCGATGACCCACTTCCCGGCCCGCTTCTCGAGCACGCCGGTCCAGCGGGCGTCGTCCCAGCCGGTCTTGCGGCCGTCCCACTCGCCGTGATCGTCGAGCCTGGCCGAGTACCACGCCACGTCGCCGCTCCGCGACAGGTCGATCCGCAGGTCATGAAGCGCGAAGTCCGTGGCCTTGAAGCGGTCGCTCATGAAGACCTTCTCGGCCATCGCGCGGAAGGCCTCGAAGCCGACGATCGTGCTCTTGGAATCGGGGTGGAAGATGAAGAAGCTCGAGTCCTGCGCCATGCAGTCGTAGAGCAGCGCCCTGTCCTTGGTCAGGGCCCAGCCGATCGAGGCGCGCACCACCTTCTCGATCTGCGTCCGGTCGGCGGCGTGCCGCTCTCCGGCCGCGCCGGACGCCCCGGCGCCGGCGAGCCCCAGCAGGGCGATCGCGACGAATCCGAGATTCCCGAACCGCATCTCTCCCCCCCTAACGCACGACCGTCAGCGCGCTCCGGAGCGTCCGTTCCCCGACCCGCACGCGCAGGAAGTAATTCCCGCTCTCCACGCGGCGGCCCGTGGCGTCGCGCAGATCCCAGCGCAGCGGCCGGTAGCCCGCGTCCAGCGTCGCGTCGGCCAGACGGCACACCCGCCGTCCCGCGGCGTCGTGCACGTCGGCGCGCACCCGCGCCGGGCGCGGCAGCGCCAGCTGCCACAGCACGCTCTCACGCACCGGGTTCGGGGTCGCCGGGCCCAGCGCCAGCTCGCGTGGGAACTCCGGGGCCGGCACGCCGATCACGCCCGTGATCTGCACCACCGCGTACCCGCTCTCGTTGCCGTTCACGTCCACCGCCGAGAGCTTGTAGAAGTACGCGCCGGCGGCGTCCACGTAGCCGGTGTCCGCCGGCTGTGCGACGAGGTTGCCCGGCCCGGGCACGAAGCCCGCGTCGGCGCCGCGGTAGAGCCGGTAGTGCGCCAGGTCGGTCTCGAGGCTGGCGCCCCAGTGCAGCGCGTTGCCGCCCGCGACCGGCACGCCGGTGAAGGGCGCCGGCACGGCCGGCGGCAGATTGTCCACCGAGCAGCCCGAATCCCGGCACGAGTCGAAGAACGTGGTCGGCGTCGCGGTGGCGGCGCGCACGAAGAAGGCGGAGTATCCGAGCCCCCCGCCCGAGGAATCCCTCAGCGTCGGCACCACCATGCTGTACTCGTCCTCGCCGTGGGCCGGGACCGCGCCCGCGAACTCCCAGCCGGCGATCGCCGTGCCGTCGGGCGCCAGCGGCGCGCGGGCGGCGCGCAGCCCGCCCGGGGAAGCGTCGGCGTCGATGCGGCGGAAGGCCTCGTACTGCAGGATCGGCGTCGGGGACTCGGCCTCGTCCCGGGCGGCGCGCACGAAGGTGATGCGCACCGAACGCCCCTGGTCGTTCAGCACGTCGGCGATCGAGAGCAGGCGCGGGCTGAGGTCATCGACGAGCGTCAGGCGCGAGTTGTTCGTTTCGTCGGACTCGGTCATCGCGTCGGTGCGATCGGCGAGGACCCCCACGATCATCGTCCTGTACTCGGATTCCAGCAGGGTCACCGCGACGTACCAGGAGTACGTGCCGGACGGGCCGAGCGCGGGCACCGCGGCGAAGCCCAACGGTTGGTCGGCGGCGGTGATGGTCGTGTCGTCCGACAGGTAGACCCCGAGGGAGCTCGCCCCCGCGCTGCCGCCCAGGTTGTCCACGGTGAAGCTCACGAGGATCGGCGCGCAGCCGTGGCTGACGCTCGCCGGCACCGCCATGGCGCTCACCGTCAGGTCGGGCTCCTGCAGCTCGGAGAGCTGCCGGGCCCACAGCTCCCCGAAGGACCCCGAGTTCATGTTGTAGTCGTAGCCCTGGCCTCCGAACAGCCAGAGCTTGCCGTCCGCCGGCATGAACCAGCCCATGGAGCCCTGGCGCGAGCCTGGCTGGGTGATAGGCGACGAGACTCCCAGGGCGTCGTGATAGCTGCCTACCAGCCCTGCGGTCCCGCCCGCCACGAACGTCCAGTTCGCGCCGTCCCACTTCCAGAGGTCGCTGAGCGAGATGTTGCTGTAGGCGCTGTCGTAGCCCAATCCTCCGTAGATCCAGACGCTGCCGTCGGTCGCCCTCCAGGCGACCCCGGCGTACCGTCCGCCTGGCTGGTTGGTCGGGCTGGGCACTCCCGGCGTTCCGTAGACCCCGTACTGGTTGCCGGTGCTGCTCCCGCCGATCCAGGCCCAGTTGGCGCCGTCGAACCGCCACAGGTCATTCAGATATCCGGCCGCCGCGGCGGCATCCACGCCGAAGCCGCCGAACAGCCACAGGTTGCCGGACTCGTCCATCCAGCTATGCGCGTGGGACCTGCCGCCGGGCGCGTTCCCGGCGCTGGCAACCCCCTTGGTCCCGTACGATCCGGGCTGGTCGGTCAGATTGCTGCCCGCGACCCAGGTCCAGTTCATGCCGTCGAACTTCCACAGGTCGTTGAGCCGGCCGGTGCCGGCCGCGGAATTGCCGTAGCCGCCGAACAGCCACAGATTGCCGCTCGCGTCGCGCCAGGCCAGCGCGCCCTGCCGTCCTCCGGGGACGTTCGTCGGCGAAGCCACACCCTTGGCTCCATAGTTGCCGTACGGGTTGGCAGCCGAGCTGCCGGAGAGCCACGTCCAGTTGGTCCCGTCGAACTTCCAGAGGTCGTTCAGGTAGTCCATGCTCCCGCTGGCGGCATAGCCGAGCCCGCCGAGCATCCACAGGGCGCCGGCGTCACTTGACCAGGCAGCAGGACTGCGTCTGGCCCCCGGCACATTGGTCGGAGCGGCCACGCCCTTGGTCCCGTAGTTGCCGATCTGATTCATGACCGACCCGCCCGAGATCCAGGTCCAGTTCGTCCCGTCGTATCTCCAGAGATCGTTGAGATGCCCGTCCAATCCCGACGCGGGGTAACCGTAGCCGCCGAAGAGCCACAGATCGCTCGCGGCGCCGCAGAAGCTGGTTCCCGCCCAGCGTCCGCCGGGCCGGTTGGTGGGTGCGGCAACCCCCTTGGTGCCATAGACGCCGGTTCGGTTCAGGGCGCTGTCGCCGGAGACCCAGGTCCAGGTGTCGGCGGAGGACGGAACGGACGAGGCGGCGGCCCAGACGACGAGCAGGACCGCGAGGACGAAGAACGCGCGGACTCGCATACGACCCCCTTGAAACCCTGGGGCCGGCATGGTCGGAGATGGTCGGGAGTGATTGCCGGAAATAAGGGTCGGCGGCCTCAGGGGTCTCCGAAAGCGTAGCGCGCCGCGGCCGGGCAATGCCACCGGAATCGGGCGGGCGTGACGAGGCGGGACGACCCGGCGTATCGCACGGGTGAACCCGGCGGGCCGCGCCCGAACCCGGGTGCCGCGCCCCGACCTGCCTGCCCCGCCCGGACCGCCGCGCTCACACCCTCGCCAGCACGGCCTCCGCCAACCGCTCCACGTCGGACAGGTCGTTGTAGACCTGCGCCGAGATGCGCACCCACAGGCGCCCGTGCGCCGCGTGCAGCTGCACCTCGATGCGGTCCTCGAAGAGCAGCCCGTCGCGCAGGCCGGCGGCGGCCTCGGCGTCCCCGCCAGAGCGCGCCGGCAGCGGTACGGTCGCCATGGTGCCGACCGTCGTTTCGTCGATCTCCAGCTCGGTCGCCCAGCGTCGCGTCAGCAACCGCGCGCCCTCCCATGCGAGATCGTGGTTGTAGGCGCGCACCGCCTCGGCGCCCAGCTCGCGCAGGAAGGCGATACCCTCGGGCGCGGCCAGGTACGGCGACGGGTCGCGCGTGCCGACCCAGTCGAACTCGGCGGCGAAACCCTGGTCGAGCCCCCAGGAGATGACCGGCGGGTGCAGTCTCGCCTGGCGCGCCGGCGGCGCCCACAGGATGCCGCAGCTGCGCGGCGAGTACGCCCACTTGTGCAGGTTGCCGACGTACCAGTCGGCGCCCAGGGCCGGGATGTCGAGGGCCAGCGCCCCCGGAGCGTGCGCGCCGTCCACCAGCACCGCGGCCCCGCGGGCGCGGCAGAGCGCGACGACCTCGGCGGCCGGGAGCACCAGCGCCGTCTCCGAGGTGATGTGGTCCACGATGACGGCGCGGGTATGCGGGGTGAGCGCGGCGGCGTAGGCCTCGACGACCACGCGCGGATCCCGCACCCGGTACGGCAGCGCGATGGTCCGCACCGACGCCCCCGCGGCGCGCGCCACGAACGCCGCGACGTTGTTCACCGCGCCGTAACCGTGGTCGGTGACGACGATCTCGTCGCCGGCGCGCAGGTCGAGCGAGCGCAGCACGGCGTTGACCCCGGCGGTGGCGTTGTCCACGAAGACCAGGTCGTCGCCGCGCGCGCCCAGGAACTCCGCCACGGCGTCCGCGGCGGAGCGCAGCCGGGGCGGCTCGGAACGCGGCCCGCCCACGCGGATGGCCGCCAGCTCGCGCAGCAGATAGCGCGACGGCTGCCTCTCGATCGCGTCGCGGATGGCCTGCTGGGCGGCGAGCACGCGGCGCGGCGGCGCCCCCACCGTGCCGTGATTGAGATAGGTGATCTCGGGGTCGAGCGCCCAGTGCTCCCGCATGTGCCGGCCGAAGGTCGCCATCGCCCCGCCCCGCCTCAGAACCGGAGCGACAGGCAGCTCAGCCCGCCGTCCATCTTGCGGAACTCGGACACCTCGAGGGCGATCACCGGATAGCCCAGCCGGAGCAGCGCCGCTTCCAGCTTGGGGAATCCCGCCGCCACCAGCACGTGGTCGTTCACGCGCACGCAGTTGGCGGCGTACCCCTCGCCGGGCTCGACGCCGACGACCTCGTAGCCCGCGAAGACGTCGCGGCCGGCCAGGGCTTCCGTCGCCACCAGCCGCCCGTCGCCCAGATAGGCCAGGCCGCTCTTGAGGTGGAGCATCCCCGGCAGGCCGCGGATGTCCACGAGCGTGGCCGCGTACCGCCGCCGGGTGAGCACCCGCGCCAGCTGCCGCGCCCCCTTCTCGTTGGTGCGCTCGGACACGCCCACGAAGAACATGCTCCCCGCCTGGCAGACGTCGCCGCCGTCGAGCGTGCCGGGCGGCGTGATCTCGGCGGACTCGGGGAAGAACTCCCCCAGCACCTTGCGGATCGCGGCCACCTCGCCCCGGCGGCTCGGCGCTCCGGGGCGCGCCAGGACCGCCAGGCCCGGCACGAGCACGGCGCAATCCTCGACGAAGGTCGAGTCGGGATACGCCGTGCCCGGCGACAGCCGCGTCAGCGCGAGCCGCCGCAGCGCCAGCCCGCAGCGCTCGAGCGCCTCGCAGTAGCGCGCGTGCTGCTCGCGGGCCTGGACCAAGTCCGGCGCGCCGAGCCCGGAGGTGGTCAGGCCGGCGGCGAAGCGCGCACCCGGCGGGCGCACGAGAGCGTGCCGAAACCTGGGCGCAGCGTACGTCATGGAGCGCCTCCGCATGCCGGAGCCCCGGCGGACGACTCCCGCCGGGGCCCCGGGTTTCGTGCCGGCAAACCGGCGGCCTACGGCAGCAGCTTGCGCTCCTTGGCCTGCGCCTCCAGCTCGGCGCGGAACTGCGGCGCGGCGATGCCGATCAACTCCTCCGCCCGCTGGCGCAGGTTCTTGCCGAACACGTGCGCCACGCCGAATTCGGTGACCACGTAGTGCACGTCGGCGCGGCTGGTGACCACGCCGGCGCCCGGCTTCAGCGTCGAGACGATGCGCGACTGCGTGCCCTTCTTGGCGGTCGCCTGCACGGCGATGACCGGCTTGCCGCCCTTGGAGCGCGCCGCGGCGCGGATGAAGTCCACCTGCCCGCCGAAGCCCGAGTAGATGTAGGTGCCGATCGAGTCGGAGCACACCTGCCCGGTGAGGTCCACCTCGATGGCCGAGTTCACCGCCACCAGCTTGTCGTTGCGGCTGGCCACCACCGGGTCGTTCACGTACTCGACCGGGTGGGCCTCGATCATCGGGTTGTTGTCGAGATAGCGGTACAGTTCCTCGCTGCCCAGCGCGAAGGTGATGATCGCCTTGCCCGGGTGCAAGGTCTTGGCGTTGCCGGTGATGATGCCGCGCTCGATGGCCCGCATGGCCCCGTCGGAGAGCATCTCGGTGTGGATGCCGAGGTCGCGGAAGCCCTCGAGCGACTCGTAGATGGCGTCGGGGATGCCCCCGATGCCCATCTGCATGGTGGCCCCGTCCTCGATCAGCCCGAGGATGTGCTTGCCGATGGCGCGCTCCACGTCGCTGCTGCCGCGCCCGCCCAGGGTCGGCAGGTCGGCGGTGTGCTCGACGACGGCCGCCACGCGGCTGACGTGCAGGAAGCAGTCGCCGAGGATGCGCGGCATCTTCTCGTTGACCTGCACGATCACCTTCTTCGCGAGGCGCGTGGCCGCCTTCGACGCCAGGACCTCCACGCCCAAACTCATGAAGCCGTGCGGGTCGGGCGGCGACACCATCACCATGGTGACGTCGATCGGGAAGACGTTGTCCTCGAACAGCCGCGGGATCTGGTGCAGGAAGACCGGCACGTAGTCGGCGCGGCCCTCGTTGACGGCGGCGCGGTCGGCCGGCCCCACGAACATCGAGTGGTGCCGGAAGTGCTTCTCCATGCCGGGCGCCGACAGCGGATCCTCGCCGAGCAGCAGCACGTGCGCGAGGCGCACGTTCTCCAGCTCGGAGGCCCGCCGCGCCAGCGCGTCGATCAGGCCGCGCGGGCTGGCGGCGTTGCCGCCGTAGTAGATGTTGTCGCCGCTCTTGACCAGCTTCACCGCCTCGTCGGCGGAGCCCAGCTTCGATTTGTATTCGTCCAACCAGGTCATCAGCCAGCCCTCCCCTCGAGAAGCGCGGCCAGCGCCTCGTGGGGAGCATCGAGGTGGCGCGACACCGCCTGGTGGACGAGCTTGCCATGGTACGTGTAGACGCCCGCCGCCAGCCCGGCGTCCGCCTTGAGCGCCGCCTCGAGCCCCTGCTCCGCGATCTCCATGACGTAGGGCAAGGCGGCGTCGGAGAGCACGCGCGAGGCGGTGCGCGCGATGTTGGCGTTCATGTTGGGCACGCAGTAGTGGACCACGTCGTGCACCACGAAGGTGGGGTGGTCGAGCGTGGTGGGACGGCTGGTCTCGATGCAGCCGCCCTGGTCGATCGACACGTCCACGATGACGCTGCCCGGGCGCATCGTCTTGACCATCTCCTCGGTGACCAGGAAGGGGGCGCGGCCGCCGGGGATGAGGACGGCGCCGATGACCACATCGGCGACCTTGAGGAAGCGCGCCAGCTGCGCCTGGTCCACCAGCGCGGTGTCCACGCGCCCGCACACCGTGCGGTAGATGCGCTGCAGCTTGCGCATGTCGGTGTCCATGACGATGACGTGAGCGCCGATGTCGGCGGCGTGCTGCGCGGCGACCGTGCCGACCGAGCCGGCCCCGAGGATGAGCACCGTGGCCGCCGGCACACCCGGGATGTTGCCCAGCAGGATGCCGCGTCCGCCCGAGGAGATCTGCAGCAGGTGCGCCGCCTCGTGGATCGCCAGCTGGCCGGCCAGGTCGCTGGTCGAGAGCAGGATGGGGCGGTCGCCGTTCTCGTTCTCGATGATCTCGTAGCCGATCAGTGTCACCTCGGCGGTCTTCAGCCCGTCGAGCACCGCGCGCGGGGCCACCGCCAGGTGATGGAAGCCGCAGATCACCAGCCCGGGCTTGAGCAGGGCCAGCTCGGCGGGTCCCAGCATGCCGACCTGGCAGACGAGGTCGGCGCGCTTGAAGACCTCCTCGGCGCTGTAGACGACCTCGGCGCCGGCGCCGGCGTAATCGCGGTCGGTGAAGTGGGCCGCCGCGCCGGCGTCCCGCTCGACGACCACACTGTGCTTGTGCCGGACCAGCCGGGCGACGCCGAACGGCGTCAGACCCACCCGGTGCTCCAGGCGTTCCGTCTCTCGTGGAACTCCGATGATCACGGTGCGACCTCCTCGGCGATTGGGTGCCGGCGGGCGTAGCGGGGGCGCGCGGCGCGCGGCCGCGATGTGCACGAATTCCGCACTGGGTGTCTCGATGTTTGCGGTGGTGCGATGACCAAACCGGGAGCGCTTCTCCGGCCCCGTTTCGTGGGTATCATGCCACAGAAACGGTCCGAATTCACCCGCCGCGTGGCGCGGCCGCCCGGGAGCGCGATCGGCGCGCTTCGAACGCATCCCCAGCGCCCCCGGCGCGCCTTTGGTGTAGACTGCTGCTCAGCGCGCGGCGGCTGGCCCGCCGCGCCGGCGGCGGGCCGCACCGGCCGTGGCGGCCGGAGGCGGACCCCCGATCTCTCCCACTATGACCTCGCCCGTCCCGCAGTCCGCGGGCCGCCCGGCCCCGCGCCCTCGGCCCTCCGTCGCCCTCGCCCCGGCCCTCCGGCTGGGGCTGGCTCTCGCTGTCGTCGCCGTCATCGTCGTCACCGCCGGCTGCTCCGGAGGCCGCAAGCCCCCGGCCCCGCGGGTCTCCGTCGCCGTGGCCACCGTCGCCGAGCGCCCGATGCCCGTGGCACTGACCGCCACCGGCACCGTCGAGCCCATCGAGGAAGCCAAGGTCGGCTCGCAGGTCGGCGGCGTCGTGACCCGCGTGGCCTTCCGCGAGGGCGACGAGGTCGCGGCCGGCCAGGTGCTCATCGAGCTGGACCAGCGCCCGTTCCAGGCGGCGCTCGACCAGGCGCTCGGCGCCCTGGCCCGTGACCGCGCCCAGGCCGAGAACGCCCGCCTCGAGGCGGAGCGCGCCGACAAGCTGCTCGAGCGCAACCTCATCCCACAGTCCGAGCGCGACCAGAAGCGCGCCAACGCGGCCGCGTACGCGGCCGCCATGCAGGCCGACTCCGCCGCCGTGGCCGGCGCGCGCCTCGACCTCCACTACGCCTCGATCCGCGCCCCCATCGCCGGGCGCAGCGGCCAGTTGGCGGTGCGCACCGGCGACCTGGTGCGCGCGGCCACCAGCGAGCCGCTGGTCACGATCAACCGCATCCACCCGGTGCGTGTGCGCGTCACCGTGCCGGAGAGCGACGTGCCGCTGGTGCAGCGCTACCGCGCCTCCGGACCGCGCGTCGTGGTGCGCGCCGGCGACGGCGACTCGCTCGACCTCGAGGGCCGGCTGGTGTTCGTGGACAACGCCGTCGACCCGGCCAGCGGCACGCTGCTGCTCAAGGGCGAATTCGCCAACCGCGACGGCCGGCTCATCCCCGGCCAGTTCGTGGACGTGCGCCTGGTGCTCTACGTCGAGCCGCGCGCCGTGACGGTGCCGGCACCGGCGGTGGCGACCGGCCAGCAGGGCACCTACGTCTACGTCGTCAACCCCGACTCCACCGCCGCCACGCGGACGGTCGAGATCGCCCGGGTGGTCGACGAGACCGCGGTCGTGAGGAGCGGGCTGAAGCCCGGCGAGACGGTGATCACCGACGGCCAGCTGCGCCTCTCCCCGGGCGCCCGCGTCACCGTGCGCCAGGCGGTCGCGGGCCGGCCGTGAACCTCTCCGAGCTGTTCATCCGCCGACCGGTCATGACCACGCTGGTCATGGCCGGCATCCTCATCTTCGGGGTCGTCGGTTACACGCTGCTGCCGGTCAGCGACCTGCCCAACGTCGACTACCCGACCATCTCGGTGAACGCCAGCCTGGCCGGCGCCAGCCCCGAGACCATGGCCTCGGCGGTGGCCACGCCGCTCGAGAAGCAGTTCTCGACCATCGCCGGCGTCGACGCCATGACCTCCTCGAGCGGCCTGGGCAGCACCTCGATCACGCTGCAGTTCGCGCTCGACCGCGACATCGACGCCGCCGCCCAGGACGTGCAGGCGGCCATCGCCCGCACCCTGCGCTCGCTGCCCACCGGCATCACGCCGCCCTCCTACCAGAAGGTCAACCCGGCCGACCAGCCGATCCTCTTCCTGGTGCTGAGCTCGCCGGTGATGGCCCTTTCCGAGCTCAACGAGTACGCCGAGAACGTGCTGGCGCAGCGCATCTCGATGGTCAAGGGCGTGGCCCAGGTGTCGGTCTTCGGGGGCCAGAAGTACGCCGTGCGCGTGCGCCTCGACCCGCGCGCCCTGGCCTCGCGCGGCATCCCGATCGGCGACGTCGGCGACGCCATCCGCGCCGCCAACGTCAACCTGCCGACCGGCGTGCTGCAGGGCCCGAGCCGCACCGCTACGCTGATGGCGAACGGCCGCCTGCAGAGCGCCCGGGAGTTCGGCGAGATCGTCGTGGCTTACCGCAACGGCGCCCCGGTGCGCCTGCGCGACCTCGGCGAGGCGCGCGACGACGTGCAGAACAACCGCGTGGCGAGCTGGCACGGGGAGCGCCGCAGCATCACCCTGGCGGTGCAGCGCCAGCCCGGGGTCAACACCGTGCAGACGGCCGAGGCGGTGCACGCGCTGGTCGAGCGGCTGCGCCCGCAGTTGCCGCCCTCGGTAAACATCTCCACCCTATACGACCGCTCCGAGTCCATCCGCCACTCGGTGCGCGACGTGCAGTTCACGCTGCTGCTCACCCTGATGCTCGTCGTGCTGGTCATCTTCCTGTTCCTGCGCAACCTCGCCGCCACCGTCATCCCCAGCCTGTCGCTGCCCATCTCGCTGGTCGGCACCTTCGCGGTCATGTACCTGCTGGGCTTCAGCCTCGACAACCTGTCGCTGATGGCCCTGACGCTAGCAGTCGGCTTCGTGGTGGACGACGCCATCGTCATGCTCGAGAACATCCATCGCCATCTGGAGTCGGGCAAGCCGGCGCTGCAGGCGGCGCTCGACGGCTCGCGCGAGATCGGCTTCACCATCCTGTCGATGACGCTGTCGCTGGTCGCGGTGTTCATCCCGGTGCTCTTCATGGGCGGCCTGCTGGGCCGGCTGTTCAACGAGTTCGCGGTCACCATCAGCGTCGCCATCCTGGTGTCGGGCGTGGTGTCGCTGACCCTGACGCCGATGCTCGGCAGCCGCTTCCTGCGGCCCGAGCACGCGACCCGGCACGGCCGGGCCTACGAGTCGATCGAGCGCGTCTACCAGCGCTCGCTCGCCTTCTACGAGCGCTCGCTGGTGTGGGTGATGGACCGCCGCCGGGCCGCCATGCTGTTCTCGCTCGGCATCCTCGCCGGCACCGTGGTGCTCTTCGTGCTGGTGCCCAAAGGCTTCATCCCCAGCGAGGACACCGGCCGCATCACGGCCGGCACCGAGACCGCCGAGGGCACCTCCTTCGAGGCCATGGTGGCGCACCAGAGGGCGGTGGCGGCGATCATCGGCCGCGACCCCAACGTGGCCTCCTACACCTCGTCGGTGGGCGGGGGGGGCGGCGGCGGCTCGTCGAACCAGGGCCGCGTCATCATCCGCCTCAAGCCGCGCTCCGAGCGCCGGCTGTCGGCCGACGAGGTCATCCGCGAGTTGCAGCCGAAGCTCGCCCGGGTGCCCGGCATCCGCGTCTTCCTGCAGAACCCGCCGGTGATCAACGTCGGCGGCCGCCAGTCGCGCAGCCTGTACCAGTTCACCCTGCAGAGCACCGACATCGAGGCCCTCTACGGCGGCGCCGACGCGCTCCTCGCCCGCCTGCGCGACCTGCCCGGGCTCACCGACGTGAGCACCGACCTGCAGGTCAGCAATCCGCAGATCAACGTGGCCATCGACCGCGAGCGCGCCGCTTCCCTCGGCGTCACCGCGCAGCAGATCGAGGAGACGCTGTACGACGCCTACGGCTCGCGCCAGATCTCGACCATCTTCACCTCGAGCGACCAGTACTGGGTGATCCTCGAGCTCTTGCCCGAGTTCCAGCGCGACCTGTCGGCGCTGCGCAGCCTCTACGTCGAGGGGCGCGGCGGGCAGCTGGTCCCGCTCGGCGCCGTGGCCCGCGTCTCCTCCGGGGTCGGCCCGCTGAGCGTCAACCACATGGGGCAGATCCCGGCGGTGACCCTGTCGTTCAACCTGCGGCCGGGCACCTCGCTGGGGCAGGCGGTGGACGAGGTGCAGCGCGTGGCGCGCGAGACGCTGCCGGGCAACGTCAGCTCGAGCTTCTACGGCACCGCGCAGGTCTTCCAGGCCAGCCAGAAGGGGCTGCTATGGCTGCTCATCCTCGCCGTGCTGGTGATCTATCTGGTGCTGGGGATGCTCTACGAGAGCTTCATCCACCCGCTGACCATCCTCTCGGGGTTGCCGTTCGCGGCCTTCGGCGCCCTGCTCACGCTGCTCGTCTTCCGCACCGAGCTGAGCATCTACGCCTACGTCGGCATCGTCATGCTGGTGGGACTGGTCAAGAAGAACGCCATCATGATGATCGACTTCGCCCTCGCCGCCGAGCGCACGGAGGGCAAGTCGCCGCGTGACGCCATCGTCGAGGCGTGCAGCATCCGCTTCCGGCCGATCATGATGACCACCATGGCGGCGCTGATGGGCACGCTGCCCATCGCCATCGGCTTCGGGGCCGGCGCCGAGGCCCGCCGCCCGCTGGGCCTGGCGGTGGTGGGCGGGCTGGCGTTCTCGCAGATCGTGACGCTCTACGTCACGCCGGTGATCTACACCTACCTCGACGCCTTCCAGCGCCGGCTGCGGGGCGCGAGGGGTGCGACGACCGCCGCCCGCGCCGCCGACTCCGCCCGCGCCGCCACCTAGAATAGAGAAACGGCGAGGGGCGATGCTTCTCCCCTCGCCGCTTGGCCGACGGTGAGCGCGTTGGTCAGGCCGCGTGATGCGTCCGTCGGTCCATCCTCGCGCGGTTCCGGGTCGCAGCCCGGCGCCGCGTTGCTGCTGGCCGGCGGCCACCACGACCTGCCGCCGCTTGCGTCCCTTGAGATGAACCCCGGGGGCGCCCGGTTCGGGGCCGGCTTCGATGATGAACGGTCTTTGCACGGCAATGACATCTGGACCCCGACGGCGCCCGAACGGGCGAAACCGGCCTCCGGCGCACCAGCAAGAAGGCCGGAGCGCCCCGCCTAGAAGAGCCCCTCCACCGACAGGTACCGCTCGCCGGTGTCGTAGCAGAAGGTGAGCACCCGGCTGCCGTCGGGGATCTCGGGCAGCTTCTGCGCCACCGCCGCCAGCGAGGCGCCCGACGACACGCCGATGAACAGCCCCTCCTCGCGTGCCGCGCGCTGCGCGAAGGTGAAGGCGTCCTCCTCGGTCACCGCCACGGTGCCGTCGAGCACGTCGCGGTCGAGCACCTTGGGGACGAAGCCGGCGCCGATGCCCTGGATCTTGTGCGGGCTGTGCGTGCCGCCGGCGATCACGGTGGACTTCACGGGCTCGACGGCGAAGACCTTGAGCCTGGGTATGGTCTGCTTGAGGACCTGGGCGACGCCGGTGATGTGGCCGCCGGTGCCGACGCCGGTGATGAGGTAGTCGAGCCCTTCGGGGAAATCGCGCAGGATCTCCGCGGCCGTGGTGCGCCGGTGCACCTCTACGTTGGCCGGGTTCTCGAACTGCTGCGGGATCCAGCCGCCGGGGGTCTGCGCCAGGAGCTCCTGGGCGCGGGCGATCGCCCCGCCCATGCCCTTCTCGCGCGGCGTCAGCTCGAGGGCGGCGCCATAGGCGGCCATGATCCGGCGCCGCTCGATGGACATCGACTCGGGCATCACCAGGACGAGCTTGTAGCCCTTGACCGCCGCGACCATCGCCAGGCCTATGCCGGTGTTGCCCGAGGTCGGCTCGATGATGACGCTGCCGGGCTTGAGCACGCCGCGGCGCTCGGCGTCCTCGACCATGGACAGCGCGATGCGGTCCTTGATGCTGGCCCCGGGGTTGGCGCGCTCGAGCTTGATCCAGACCTCGTGGCGCGAGCCGAAGAGCCGCTGGATGCGCACGTGCGGCGTGTTGCCGATGGTATCGAGGATGCTGTTGGCCTTCACTTGCTCTCCTCCTGCGCCCCGCTCTCCGCTCCGTTGGCGACCCGCTTCTGCACGTGCGCCACCTCGGTCACCAGGCTGCCCGGCGGCACGCTCTGCGTCAGCCACACGTTGCCGCCGATGACGCTGCCGGCGCCGATCACGGTGTTGCCCCCGAGGATGGTGGCGTTGGCGTAGATGATGACGTCGTCCTCGATGGTAGGGTGGCGCTGAGCGTTGGTCTGGTGCTTGTCGACGCTCAGCGCGCCCAGCGTCACCCCCTGGTAGAGCCGCACGCGGTCGCCGATGACCGTGGTCTCGCCGATGACGATGCCGGTGCCGTGGTCGATGGACATCGAGCGGCCGATGGTGGCGCCCGGGTGGATGTCGATGCCGGTCTCCTTGTGCGCCACCTCGGTGACCAGGCGCGGCAGCAGCTCGACGCCGAGTCCCGAAAGCTCGTGCGCGAAGCGGTAGCAGGCCAGGGCGAAGAAACCGGGGTAAGCGACGATGACCTCGTCGGCGCTGCGGGCAGCCGGGTCGGCTTCGTAGATGGCGCGGGCGTCCTCGAGCAGCACCTCGCGCAGCCGCGGCAGGCGCGAGAGGAACTCCTTGGCCAGCTCGCCGGCGCGCTCCCGCGTGTCCGGGTGCGCCTTGAGGAAGAGCGCGATGCGCTCGCGGGCGCGCCAGTAGTCGTAAGCCACCTGCTCGGGCTCGCTGCGGCTCTCCTCCGAGAAGTGCGGGAAGAGCAGCGAGAGCAGGTCGTAGACGAAGTCCCGCGCCACCGCCGAAGCGCGCAGCGGCAGCTTGTAGGCGCGGCGCTCCTCGGCGAGACGGGCGAGAAAATCCTGGGATTCCTGGTCGGGCGTCATCGGGTCCTCGGTGTCACTGCTTCGGATGCCCCCCGCCGGGCACAGGTGCCGGCCGGGGAGGCCCAGTAGTTTATCGGAAAGGCGAGGAAGGCGCTAAAGTGGGCGCCCGCGCGCCCCGAGGGGGGGTCGGAAGCCCCAGGACATCGTCCGGGCCGCCCGCCTACCAGGCGTCCGGCTTGGAAATACGTCGCCCGCCCGGGGAAATCACGGGGTTCGGGAACTGGTGCCGCCCATAACGCTGCCTGGAAATCTTGAAGGTCTTCTCGGCCAGGCCCCGCAGTTCGTGACTCTGCCGGTTGTAAGGAAAGCAACAATAAAGGCGCTTCGCCGGAAAGAGCGCCTTGGCGGTGCGCATCGCCGGGGCGATATCGCCGTCTCCGGTCACGAGGACGATCGAGTCGCATTCATCCCGCGCGAGAAGCTCCAGGAGCTTGGCGGCGATGGCAACGTCAGTTGCTTTTTCCTCGTGACGGACGATCTTCTGCTTGCAGTGCGGGCAAAGGATCCACTTCTGCTTGAAGCTGGAGAGAACGACTTCGACCCCGGACGCGCGCAGGCATTCGATATATGCGAGGTGGCGCGCCGTGGTGCTTGGCTTCACGGCCTCCATGTGCTCTGCGAGGGCGGAGAAGTAATGGACGGCGGCAAGCCGCGCGCCCCCTCCGATGGCATGTTCGAATGATCCGCAGAACGCCCGGAGATCCAGCCAGCGAGTTCCCGCACCCTCGAGTCCTTGATGGAAACTCGCGTCCATCAGCGAGTGGTAGAGATCGAAACCGTCCACCAGAAATGCCGTGCGGTTCAGCGTCCGAATCTCCATTAAAGAAAATCCCCCGAGTCGCAACTCGGGGAGGCCGGTAAACACCCGCGAGGAGGGCCTGCTCGGCGTTGGGTAAGCCAGGGCTGGGAACGCCGGACCTCTCGGTCAAGTGAAACCTTCGGTCGGGGCCTCGGCTTCCCCCCCTCCCTTGACTCCGCCACACCGAAACAGGTAGAAGCGCGACGGGATCCTCGGAGCACGCAGCCCGACCCATTCCCAAGAGAGTGCCATGGCCCGCCCCCGCATCCAGCACTCCCGCGAGTTCCGCGTCCGGCGCACGCAGAACTGGCTCACCCTCGGGTTCACCTACGCGGCCATGTACATGGCCCGCTACAATTTCGGCTTCGCCAACAAGTCGCTCTCCGACCAGTACGGCTGGAGCCGCGCGGAAGTGGGCGCCATCATCAGCGCCGCGTCGCTGATCTACGGCCTCGCCGCCATCTTCAACGGCCCGCTCGCCGACCGCTTCGGCGGACGGCGCGCCATGCTCGTCGGAGCCATCGGGGCGTGCGTCTTCAACCTGGCGTTCGGGCTCGGCGCCTACCTGGGCTTCCTCGGCACCGGCGGCGTGCTGCTCGCCTATCTGGCCACGGTGTGGACGCTGAACATGTACTTCCAGTCGTACAGCGCCCTGGCCCTGATCAAGGTGAACTCGGGCTGGTTCCACGTCACCGAGCGCGGCGTGTTCTCGGCCATCTTCGGCTCGATGATCCAGAGCGGCCGCGCCGCCGTCTTCGCGCTCATGACCACCTCGCTGGTGGTGGCGCTGCCCTGGCAGTGGCGCTTCTTCCTGCCGGCCATCGCCGTTGCCGTCATGGCGGTCTTCACCTACCTGGTGGTGCAGGACTCGCCCACCGAGGCCGGGCTCGGGGACTTCGACCCCGAGGACGCCACCAGCGGCGACACCGAGAAGATCACCCTGTCCTACGTCGCCAGGAAGGTCTTCACCAGCCGCATCCCGCTGATCATCGCCGTGGCCGAGTTCTGCACCGGCTTCGTGCGCAAGGGCTTCGAGGAGTGGTTCCCGCGCTACATGCAGGAGGCGCACAAGCTGGAGCTCGACGCACCGATCTTCCAGCGCGGCGCCATGGCGGTGGTGCTCGCCGGCATCGCCGGCGCGTTCGTAGCCGGCTACATGTCGGACTGGGTGTTCAAGTCGCGGCGCACGCCCGTGGCCTTCATCGGTTACGCGATACAGATCGGCTGCCTGGGCGTGATCTGGTGGGCGCCCAACCTCACCGCCATCATCTGGGCGTTCGCGCTCAACTCGCTGGCCATCTCGATGGTGCACTCGATGCTCTCCGGCACCGCCTCGATG
>CAYLSO010000077.1:0-5912 GCA_964386525.1 uncultured bacterium | reverse complement strand
CCGGTTGTGACACGCTTGCCACGGAGCCCCTTCGCGTCAAGGTCATGTTTGTCGTGGACAATACCAATCGCGCGGGGTACGAGTACTGCAACATAGTCCTTCGCCCGCTCACGACACCCCCCTCGCAACTGGACACCTGCGCTATCGCCGCATGCGAGGCGCCGCCTGGTTGGGGGTGCGCTCTGATCATCTCCGGAAGGGGCGGCTGGTATGCGACGCAGTTGCCGTGCCTCCTTCCCGGGCAGGCACTTGGCCCCTTCACGATGACGATAGGCAGGCCAGCGTGTTGCTACGCGGTAGACTATTACGGCGACGGCATGCTTGACCCGGCCTTCACGGACACAACCTGCGTGGCATGCGGGGCCCCCGTTCCTGCCCGCGGTGAAACCTGGGGCCAGGTGAAGGCAACGTACAGATGATGGCTGCAATACGCAGTCGGCTGCCTAACTGGCCGCAGGAGCCGCCGCCCGCCGGCCGAGCGTCCTCGCGGACGCCGAGCGCGGTGACCGGCGGGCGCGGCTCAGCGGCGAAGCGTTAGAGGACATCAAGGCTGAAGGGAACAATGGGTTGGTGCCGGCCGCAGCGTGGTCGGTGTGGGGATAAACCCGAGGGGCGCGTTCCTGCCAGCGGGGAGGTCCGCGGCGGGAGCTGGGGAGGCGGGGTCGCGAAGCTGCCAGCGTGAGGGTCATCATCGGCGACCTCAAGTTCTGGACGCTCGCGCCGACGGGAGGGGGACGCCGAATCGTTCCCATGTCACCGAACCCCCAAATACGGCCACGGCGGAACCCTTGAAATGCGGCCACTACGGGTAGCGGCGTCTCCGGCACTCTCCCTGGCAACCACCAGGGAGGGGGCCCATGAGCAACTACCTGAAGATGGCAAAACGACAACAGGTTATCGCATTACTGGAGCTGGGCTGGACCTATCGCCGGATCGAGGCTGAGACCGGGGTCCGGCGCGAGACGGTGTCGCGCTACGCCCGGCAGGGGCGAGCAAATGCGGCCAAAGTGTTCCCCGGCTCGCCGGGTTGCGGCGACGCAGCGGAGGCCGGAAGCCCGGACCCTGGCGCATCAAACCCGGCCAAAGGGTTCGCCGGCTGGGGGCCAAATGCGGCCAAAGTGTTCCCCGGCTCGGCGCTGCCGGCGCGCTCGGCGGCGGCGGCCTACCACGCTGCGGTGGTGGAGAAGCTCGACAGCGGTCTGAGCCTGCAGCGCATCTGGCAGGACCTGGTCGAGGAGAGCGGCTACCCCCACAGCTACGAGTCGGTGAAGCGTTACGTCCGCCGGCTGGAGCGGCCGCGGCGGGCGGTCGGGGTCTACCACTCGGAGCCTGGGGAGGAAGCCCAGGTCGACTTCTTCCGCGGCGCTCCCACCTGGCGCGCGGAGAGCGGCCAGTGGCAGCGGCCCTGGGTCTTCCGCCTGACCCTGTGCCACTCCCGGCACGGCTACGAGGAAGCGGTCTGGGACCAGAAGCTGGACGGCTTCCTCGCCGTCCACGAGAACGCCTTTCGCGACCTGGGCGGGGTGCCGCGCGTCGTACGCCACGACAATCTAAAAGCCGCCGTGGTGCGCGCCTGCCTCTACGATCCCGACGCCAACGAGGTCTACGCCGCCTTCGCCCGCCACTGGGGCTTCACGGCGTTGCCCACCCGGCCGCGCACTCCGCAGGAAAACGGCAAGGAGGAGCGCAGCGGCGGCTACGTCAAGGACAATGCGCTCAAGGGGCGGCGCTTCGACAGCCTGGAGGAGCACAACACCTTCCTGCGCCACTGGAACCGCACCATCGCCCGGCTGCGCCTCCACGGCACCACGCGCCGGCAGGTATGGACCCACTTCCTGGAGACCGACCAGCCGGCCCTGCAGCCGCTGCCCAGCGAGCCCTTCGCTGTCTTCGCCAGCGGCACGCGCACCGTCCATCCCGACGGCCACGTCGAGGTCCAGGGGGCCTTCTATCCGGCCCCGCTGGCGCTGCTCAACCAAACCCTGCGCGTGCGCTGGGATCGCCACCTGGTGCGCCTCTACCACGGCGAGGTCCTGGTCGCCGTCCATCCGCGCCTGGCCGCGGGTCAGTACGCTCCCCGGGCGGGGGCTTCGCCGCTGACCACCGTCTCCACCCAGCGCGCCTTCGCCGAACACCTGCTCGGTCGCTGCGCGCGCGTGGGAGAACCGCTGCACCAGTGGGCGACGGCGGCGATCGCCGAGCGCGGCGTGCGCGCCTACCGGCTGATCCAGGGAGTGCTGGGCTTGACCCGCGTCCATCCCCGCGAGCGCCTGTTGTACGCCGCCGGCCGGGCTCACGAGCACCGGCTGTTCCGCTACAAGGACCTCAAGCGGCTGACCGAGACCGCCGCTCTGCCCGCCGAGGCGTGCGGGCTGACGAGCGCACACGAGAGCATCCGTCCCCTGACCGACTACCGACTGGAGGATCTGCCATGAGTGCCCAACTCGATACGCGGCTGCGCCATCTGCGGCTGTCCGGCATGGCCGAGGCCCTGCCCGGCCGCCTGCAGCAGGCCACCGGCGCCGGCCTGCCCCATCGCGAGTTCCTCGAACTGCTGGTCGAGGATGAACTGTGCCGCCGAGCCGACCGGCTCTTCGCTCGGCGCCTCAAGCAGGCCACCATCGCCCAGGTCAAGGAGTTCGCCGACTTCGACTGGTCCTTCAATCCCAAGCTGCCGCGTGCCCGGCTGTGCGAGCTGGCCGCCGGCCGCTTCGTCGCCTCCCACCAGGGGGTGCTCCTCATCGGCCCGCCCGGGGTGGGCAAGAGCCACGCCGCCCTGGCCATCGCCGTCGGCGCCATCCGCGCCGGCTACCGCGTGCTGGTGCGCAGCACCTTCGACCTGGCCCAGGACTTCGCCGAGGCGGCAGCCACCGGCGAGCGGCGCGAGCTGGTCGAACGCCTCACCCGGGTCGACCTCTTGGCGCTGGAAGACTTCGGCATGAGGAAGCTGGGCCCCACCGCCGCCGAGGACCTGCTCGAGGTCTTCGTCCGCCGCCACGAGAAGGCCTCCACTCTGATCACCACCAACCGCCCCACCGAGGACTGGGGTCAGTTCCTCGGCGACATCCCCGCCACCACCGCCATCCTCGATCGCTTCCTCGAACACGCCGAGATCCTCACCATGCAGGGCAAGAGCTACCGCATGCACCATCGATCCCGACATCCCGTCGAAGCGCAGAACGAGGAGAACTGAGCCCGTGCTGCGTTCCGCGATGCGCGTCACGGCTCGCTCCAGGGAGGGCTACGGGTCGCGCCCGATCACGATCGGCGTTCCTGGGCCAGCCTCGGCGCTCGTCTTCCCGCACCGAGGGGGCCGCATCCCCTCCCGACCCCGGATCGCGACCCGCCAGCCGCGGAGAACCGAACCTTGCTGGCCCCGACCCGGGGCCCCATACTCGCCACCAGTCGCCCCGCTGTGGCCGGTTTTGAAGTGTTCCTCAGTGGCCGCTTTTCAGTGTTCGGTGACACTTGAAAGTCACGAAGATCGCGGAAATGCAGTATTGAAATAGCACAAACTTGCCCGCGCGCGCTATCTCGGACTCGAGAGTCCCCGCGTCAATTCCTTCGATGCCGATGATTTCCATGAGCGCTCCTGGGACTCGCCCGCCCGTTCCCAGATCCCGAACAACCGACGCCGCGCCTCCGTTGATCTTCGTTCCTCTCGGGCTCGACACTGTTCCGGCCCAGGCGGGAGTTGTGCCGGGATTGCCGTGGACTCTCGTGGCCGAACATCAACCCGGAATCAAATCGCCGGGGAGGCCCGACCCTCCTACTCGCAACGTCGCCCCCGAGCGGATCGAGGGACACCTTCGGGGGATTCTCGCATCTCTTACCATGGGCACCGACAGCAAGGCCGGAGTTGTGTTGCTGCGATTGCTACCGCCTCTCGGCCTTGATGCGGCCCCAGGTGGTGCGCTCCGCTTGCACAGGACCCATGAGAGGGCTCCCTCTCTGTCCGTCGTTCAAGGAACCTCGAAACTACCTGACGCTGCCAACCCAATAATGAATACCGCCAATAGGCCAACTATGATCCCCGTAATTAGAAGCGTGGTGTTCTTTCCGCTGTGAGTTCGGATTTCAAGAGTACGGATGTCGCCCAGCGCCACCGCGATTCGGGGGTGCGATACGGTGGGGGCAACGGGGCGCCCATAATTGTAGTAGCTCGACGGTGCGGCGGGCCCGACGCCGAGGAGGCTATCTCCCTGGACGACTGCTTGGTAGACCTCGAGCCTCGTTCCGTCCTGGAGCGTAATGCGCACGTGGGGAGGAGATGGCCTGGCGCTGACCGTCGTCGCAGGTGCTTGGCCCTGCATGCGCCAGGTGCTGCAGCCGCCCAGCAGCAAGGCAATCATCGCCAACGCTGCGAGCCGTCGGGTGGCGATGAACCGAGAGCGTCCGGGCATCCTGCCCTCCTTTCGTCACTCGCGCCTGCGTTTACCGCCTCTCGGCCTTGATCCGGCCCCAGGTGCTCGGGACGGTCTGGACGGGGCCGACTCGGTTCAGGTTTCCCAGGTAGAGCCAACTGCTGCTGGCCCAGTAGTAGCAATCGCCGTTGGCGACCAGGACGAGTACGCCGGGCACCGTGCCCTCGTACCACTCTGAAATTCGGGTGGCGACGATAGGGTCGCCCCCCGGAACGGGCACGGGCAACAGCCCGCCGCCGAAAGGCGCCCCGGATAGGCCCAAATTCGCGTAGTAGACTGTCCGCCCCCAGGCCCCGGAGACACAGGGCGGGAGCCCGGTGCCGACCATGAACTCTCCGCCCTGAGCCCCGTTGGTAGCCTGCCCCTGCGCCGACTGCGCCCCGAGGTGGAACGCCACCGCCAGCGCGAGAACCCCCAGGCTGACGAGGAAGAACGCCTTAGCCTTTTGCATGAGCGGCCTCCGGTGGGATGCCCCAGGGTGATCCGGAGCGCGTCCAGTGTGCTCCTGGGGAGGGACGGATTCCAGGAAGAAGTCAGTCTGGGGCGCCGGCGGCATCGACCGTGCCGGTTTCGGCGGCGGCCAGCTGTAGACGACCATTGAGAAGCGCGGCGTTTCGATCGCGTTGAACGCGATCGCAGGCTATGTCCCTGACTCAGCATGGGTTGAAGGCTGAAACGAGGGTATAGCCCCGTCGGCGCAGCTGACGACTCGAGTGCCGCGTCGAATCACACGGAAATCGCGCTTCAGCCTGAAAACAAAGACGCTACGTCCAGGAACAGGAACGGCTTTCCAATCTGCCGCAAACCCGCGCATCAACGTGCACGGGATGGGCGGAATCCCGCGCTTTGCAATGGGTGTCTACACGACCGGTACCCCACCGAGCCCGCGGGCCGGCCACACGGCAGTGTACGACCCGGCACGCGGCCGCGTCGTGGTCTTCGGGGGCTACCAGAGCTATGGCTCGTACTACCTCAACGATGTCTGGGCACTGTGGCTGGCGGACATATCGACCGGGGTCGGGGATGGCGAGTCGCGAAGCCCAATCAGTCTTCTGCGCCCGCCAGTCCCGAATCCGGCCCGCGGAACGATAACCGTGAGCTACTGCATCGCGAATGCAGGCCGAGTCCAGCTCGGCGTCTACGACGTCAGCGGGCGCTTGGTACGCCGGCTGGTGGATGGCGAGCGGAGCGCAGGCACCGCGACGGTGGTCTGGAACGGGATGAACGAGTCCGGCTCCAGGCTGGGCACGGGGATCTACTTCATCCGGCTGACGGGCCCTGGGATACAAGAAACGCGCAAGGTCGTGCTGCTCAGGAACTAGCGCACGCAGGCTGGAGAGCGCGCGAGGCGGTCGGGGAGTCCCGGCCGCCTCTGGCGTTTGGAGGGGGCGCGTCTAGTCGAGCACCACCACCCGGGTCACACGCACGCTCGTGCCTTGCCGCAGAGCTACGAGGTAGAGCCCGGGCGCCAGGCGCCGGCCTTCGCGG
>CAYLSO010000076.1:0-11375 GCA_964386525.1 uncultured bacterium | reverse complement strand
CCGCCTGACGGCGGCGCAGCACCCGGACTCGGTGCTCGGCCGGCTCGCCGTCACCGGCCTCGGCGTGCTCTCCGACCGCGGCCGCGACGCGGCGCGCAGCGACGCCGACTCCGTCGAACTGGCCACCCGTGCCATGCAACGCGCCCGCGTCCACGAGATGGAGATCCTCGAGCGCAACCTCGCCTTCCTCGCCACCACCGGCAGCGTGTCGCCCTTCGTCGGGCTGATGGGCACGGTGTGGGGCGTGATGACCGCCTTCCTCAACATCGGCGTGCAGGGCTCGGCCAGCCTCATCGTCGTCGCGCCGGGCATCGCCGAGGCGCTCATCGCCACGCTCGCCGGGCTGGCCGCCGCCATCCCGGCGGTCGTCGGCTACAACCACTTCATCTCGCGCGTGCGCTCCATCGACAACCTGGCGGCGGCCTTCATCACCGAGTTCGCCGACGTCGCCGCGCGCGACCCGCACGCCGCCGAGACCCACCCGCGCCCCGCCACCGACGCCGCGCGGCAGGAAGTCGGGGCCTGAGATGCCGACCCCGCTGCCCACCGGCGAGTTCCAGCGCCGCCCCATGGCGGAGATCAACATCATCCCGCTGGTGGACGTCGTGCTGGTGCTCCTGATCATCTTCATGGTCACCGCGCCGCTCATGCAGGGCGGCATGGACCTCGAGCTGCCGAAGGCGTCCTCGACCGGCCTCGACCTCACCGAGGGGCTGGTGCTCGACGTGCTCGCCGACGGCACCCTGCGCATCGGCAAGGACGTCGTGGCCGCCGAGGAGGTGGACGCCGTCCTGTCCCAGGCCGGCGCGGCCTCCCGCCCGGTCTTCGTGCGCGCCGACCAGCGCGTGTCGTACGGCACCGTGGCGCGGCTCCTGGGCCGCGTGCGCGAGGCGGGCGTGGCGAGCGTCGGCCTGGTGACCGAGCCGGACGAGCGCTCCCGCCGGCGGAGATGACGCGGTGACCTGGAAGGACGTCGCCGGATCGACCGCCGCCCACGCCGTGGTCTTCCTGGTGCTCTTCCTGGCGCAACCGCTGGGGCGGGCGTCGGGGATCCCCTCGACGATTCGCGTCAACCTGGTGAACCTGCCGCGCGGGCCGGTCGGGCAGCAGCTGGCCGCGCCCGAGCCGGACGAGGGCCCCAAGGCCCAGTGGAAGCCGGAGGCCACGCCCAACCGGCCGCGCGACAAAGCGGTGAGGATCGAGAAGGGCGCGGCCAAGAAGCCGGCGCTGCCGACCGGGGCCGAGAACATGATCGGCTCGGCGACGGTGGGGGGCACCGGGCTGTCGGCCGACGTGGGGGTGGACGACGCCGACTTCGAATTCACCTACTATCTCATCGCGCTGCGCAACCGCATCGGCCAGAACTGGTCGGCGCCGGCGGGCATCGTGACCTCCGGCAAGCCGGTGCGGGCCGTCGTCTACTTCCGCGTGCAGCGCAACGGCGCGGTGAGCGACCCCAAGCTCGAAGAGAGCTCGAGCTTCGCCTTCTTCGACCAGTCGGCGCTGCGCGCCATCCTCATCTCGAACCCGCTGCCGCCCTTGCCGCTGGGCTTCGGCGGTAGCACGCTGGGGGTGCACTTTGCCTTCGAGTACGCCGGGCGTTAGGGGACGACGGGCCCTCGCGGCGCCGGGGAGCCGGACCGGCCTGTGCCTGGCGGCCCTGGTCGGGCTGCTGGTGGCGGCGGCCGCCCCGGCGGCGGCGCCGCAGGACGAGGTGCGCATCGGCATCCGCACCCAGCGCTCGCGCGCCATCCGCATCCTCCAGGAGGGGTTCCGGGCCGAGGGCGAGGCGACGGCGCGCGCCAACTCCGCCAGCGCGGACCAGATCCTCTACAACGACCTCGACCTCTCGGGCCTGTTCTCGATCACCCGCGGCTGGTCGAAGGAGGAGCGGCCGTTCGACGTGCAGGCGGTGATCGAGGGGCGGGTGGCGGTGCGCGGCGCGCGGGTCACGGTCACCGGCGAGATCAAGGACTTCCCGGCCCGGCGCCTGATCGGCAAGACCGAGTACCAGGGGGCGCTCGGCAATCTGCGCGCCCTCGTGCACCGCGTCGCCGACGACGTCGTCTACCAGCTCACCGGCGAGCGCGGGATCGCCGAGACGCAGATCGCGTTCGTGGCCGGCGGGGACAAGGGGCGCGACCTGTACGCCTGCGACTACGACGGCTACCGGCCGCGCCGCCTGACGCAGGGCGGGCTGGCGCTGTCGCCGGCGTGGGCGCCCAACGGGGCCCGCCTGGCCTTCTCGTGGCTGGGAACCAGGGGCTGGTCGCTGTTCGCCGTGTCGGCGGCGGGGGGCAAGGTGGAGACGCTGCACTCCGGCGGGCTCAACATCTCGCCCGCCTATTCGCCGGACGGCACGCAGGTGGCGTTCTCCTCGTCCTTCGAGGGCAACTCGGAGATCTATGCCCTGCCGGCCGGCGGCGGGACGCCGCGGCGCCTGACCAAGAACCGCGCCATCGACACCTCGCCCACCTGGTCGCCGAGCGGCACACAGATCGCCTTCACCTCGGACCGCGGCGGCTCGGCGCAGGTCTACATCATGGACGCCGACGGCGGCAACGTGCGCCGGCTCCTCTATTCGTTCTCGTACACCGACTCGCCGGACTGGTCCCCCAAGGGCGACCGCATCGCCTTCGTGGTCCGCGCCGGCGGGGGGTTCGACATCTACGTCAGCGACGTGGAGGGCCGGGACCCGCGATTGCTCGTCACGGGCGGGGCCAACGAGAACCCCCACTGGTCGCCCGACGGGCGGCAGATCGTGTTTTCCAGCAATCGGGAGGGTGGCCGGGGTATCTTCGTCACCGATGCCGAAGGCCTCCGCATCCGCAGACTGTCCGTTCCGGGACCCGAGGCGAAGACGCCCGCGTGGTCCCCGCGCCCCGCGCCGGCCGCCACGGCCGCGGGGCTGCGCTAGCCCCGCGCACCCTCGCGGGACCCGACTCCTTTGGCGGCAGGGAGGATGATTCCATGACTGCATACTCGAGGCTGCGCCTGCTTGGGCTGGTTGCGCTAGCGGCGGCGCTCGCGGTGAGCGGCTGCTCGAAGAAGCAGGCCGCGCCCCCGCCGGCCGCCGCACCCCCGCCCGCCGAGCAGCCCGCGACCCCGCCGCCGGCCGAGACGCCCAGCGAAGTCCCGCCGGTCGAGCCGGTGCCGACGGCAATCACCTGGCAAGACGCCTACTTCGACTTCGACAGCGCCGACCTGCGCGACGAGGCCAGGGCGGCGCTCGACGGCGACGCCCGCATGCTGCGCGACCACCCGGAGGCGCGCCTCGTCATCGAAGGCCACTGCGACGAGCGCGGCACGGCGGAGTACAACCTGGCGCTGGGCGAGAAGCGGGCCGGCGCGGCGCGGGATTACCTGGTGGCCGCCGGTATCGATGGCGGGCGCATCGAGATCGTCTCGTTCGGCAAGGAGCGCCCGTTCGACCCCGGCCACGACGAGGCGGCCTGGGCACAGAACCGGCGCGCCCACATCGTGACCAAGTAGGAGGCATCCTCCGGCAGGCGGCCGGCGGGGCGTGGCCCCGCCGGCCGGCTTGCCTGGCGCTCTCCAGCGACGAGGGAACATGACGGACCCCAGGAATACCGATCGATCGGCGGCGTCGCACCGCCTGGCGGCGGGCCCGGCCCGCGCCGCTCTGCTGGCTCTGCTGCTGCTGCTGCCGCTGGCCAGCGGGGGTTGCTACACGCGGCGCATGGCCCGCATGGAGGGTACGCTCGACACCCTGCGCTGGCAGGTGGACTCGCTCCACCAGGACCAGGGCACGGCGTGGCGGCAGGTCGAGCGCGACTTGCAGGAACAGCGCGACCTGCTGCTGTCGCTCAAGGCGGGCACCAATGTCGCCTCCAATGAACTCGTGGACCGCATCGAGGAGCTGTCGGCGAAGCTCGACGACACGGTGGACCGTGTCTCCCGGGTGTCGGGCAGCCCCTCGCGCGCGATCCCGGCGCCGACCCCGCAGGACACGGCGCGGGCCGCAGCGGCCGGAGGGCTGGCGGCGGAGGACCTCTACGAGCAGGGGGCGCGGGACTTCACGCAGGGGCGCTTCGAGATGGCCCTGGGCGGTTTCCGCTCGCTGCTCGCCGCGTACCCTGACCACGAGCTGGCGGACAACGCCCTCTACGGGGTCGGGGAGTCGTACTACGCTTTGGCCCGCTACGACAGCGCCGGCACGGCCTATCGCGAGGTGGAGAGCCGCTACCCGCGGGGCGACCGCTTGCCGGCGGCGCTCTACAAGCTCGGCATGGTCAACCAGAAGCTTGGCGACAAGGCGGAGGCCAGGAAGGTCTTCACGCGCCTGCGCGAGAAGTTCCCGCGCTCCGGCGAGGCGAAGCTGGCCGAAGAGCGGCTGCGCGAACTGGACCGCCCCTAGGAGCGGAGGCGGGACTTGACGCGGATCGGGCGCCGGGGTGCGGGCGCGGCGGCGGGGCGCCGTCGCCGGCCGGGCCCGCGGCAGGCCCTGAGCCGGGGCGCGGCCGCTCAGGCCGCCGCCTGGGACGCCAACGCGAGCGCGTGGAGCGAGTTCCTGCGCCACGGCGACCGGCACCGCGAGGGGCTGCTCGACGCGGCGATGCTGGCGGCCCTGCGCCCGCTGCGCGGGGCCGCGATCCTCGACGCCGGCTGCGGCGAGGGCCGCTTCGTTCGGTTTCTGTCGGCGGCCGGGGCAGCGCGCGTACTGGGCGTGGATGTTTCGGAGCGCCTGATCTCCGAAGCGCGGCGGCGCGGCCGCGCTCTGCCGGCGGCCGTGCGCGCGCGCCTGGGCTACGAGACCGGCGACGCCGCCCGGCTGCCTCGTCACCGCGATGCCTCGTTCGACGCGATCGTCTCCTACCTGAGCCTCATGCACTTCGCCGACCCGGGCGCCGCGCTGGCCGAGTGGGCGCGCCTGCTGGCGCCCGGCGGTCGGCTGGTGGCCGTCCTGCCGCACCCGTTCACCCAGGCGCCCGGGGCGCACTGGCTGGCGGAGCTGCCGCCGGTGATGCGCGGCGCCCTGCCCAATCTGACATCGCTGGCCGTGGGGGAGTACTTCGAGCGGGCTCGCGTGCGCTTCCGGTTCGGCCCGGGTTTCCCGGCCGCGACCGTGAACCTGCACCGCCCGCTGGCCGAGTGGAGCGGCCTGCTGGCCGCGGCCGGTTTCGTCGTCGAGCGGCTCTGGGAGCCGCGCCCGAGCGCCGCGCAGGCGCGCCGCGACCCGGCGTGGGAGCCGTACCGGCGCGTGCCGTACTTCCTCCTGTGGCGGGCGCGGCGGGCGGCGCAAGGCCGGGCCTGCTAGCCGGTCTCGCGGCGGCGCCGGGGTGTGCGGCGCGCGCTGCCGAGTGGCTCCCGCCTCTGCTAGACTGCCCCCGCGGGCGGCGAGGGCGCGCCCGAGTGGAGGCTTCGCGTGTCACGCGTGTCCGCCGGCGACCTGGATCGAGTGCTACAGCAGTACGTCCGGCCGCAGAGCTTTCCCATGGCCGTGGGCTTCGCCGCGCCGGGGGCCGAGGCCCCGCCCAAGCTCAAGCGGCCGCACCGCGACCTCGGCATCCGCGTGGCCGTCTGCCAGAGCTTCGCGTTCGCCCGCCGCTACGGTTGGGGGCTGGCCGTCGGCCGCGAGGACCTTTCCTGCCCGCTCGCCCACGTGGCCTTCGGCTTCTCCCCGTCGCTGCCTTTCTATGAGGCCGGCAACCTGTGCGTCGAGATGTACACGCGCGACGCCGAGGCCGGCGCGCGCAGCGAGGCGGCGGTGCCGAGGTTTCCGCTCGGAGGCCGCGGGCTCCTGCTCGTGGCGCCGCTGGGGCGCGCCGCCTACGAGCCCGAGGTCGTCGTGTTCTACGGCAACGGAGCCCAGGTCATGCGCCTGGTGGCGGCCGCGCTCTACGAGCGCGGCGGCCAGCTGACCTCGCGCCACGCGGCGCGCATCGACTGCGCCGAGCTGGTGATCCGCACCCTGCAGACCGGCGAGCCGCAGGTGGTGCTGCCCTGCTACGGCGACCGCGTCTTCGGCCAGACCGGCGACGACGAGATGGCCTTCGCATGGCCGCACTCCCGGTCGGCGGAGATCGTGGAGGGCCTGGAAGGCACGCACCGCGGCGGGGTGCGCTATCCGGTGCCCTCCTTCCTGCGCTACACGGGGGAATTCCCGGAGAAGTACGCGGAGCTCGCCCGCCAGTGGGACGCGACGGACCCGAGAGAGGCCGCACCATGAGCTATCCGAGGACCGCGGACGTCGTCGTCGTTGGCGCCGGCTGCATCGGCGCCAGCATCGCCTTCCATCTCGCCCGGCGGGGCGCCAAGGTCGTCGTCTTCGAGCGCGAGAAGATGCCGGGCATCGGCTCCACCGGCCACTGCGCCGGCGGCGTGCGCCAGCAGTTCTCCGCGCGAGTGAACGTCGAGATCTCGAAGGCGTCGGTGCGCGCCCTGGAGCGCTTCCCGGACGAGGTGGGCGCCGAGGCCGGCTTCGACCAGTGCGGCTATCTCTTCTGCCTGGCCGACCCGGCGATGTGGGAGGACTTCCAGCGGCAGCTGGCGCTCTGGCAGTCGCTGGACGTCCCGGCCCGGGCCCTGACCCCCGGGGAGGCCAGGGAGCGGGTGCCCGAGCTCTGCGCGGACGACCTGCTGGGCTGCACGTTCTGCCCCACCGACGGCATCGCCGACCCGCACCTGGTGACGCAGGGCTACGTGGCGGCGGCGCGCCGCCACGGGGCCGAGTTCGTCCTCGACACCGCGGTCACCGGCGTGCGCGTCGAAGGGGGCGCGGTGCGCGGGGTGGTCACGGCGGCGGGGGAGACCGCCACGCGGCACCTGGTCAACGGGGCCGGTCCCTACGCTGCCGAGGTCGGGCGGCTGGCCGGCGTCGAGGTCCCGGTCGTGCCGGTGCGCCGCCAGATCTTCACCACCCAGCCGCTGCCGTGGCTCGACAGCCGCTTCCCGATGGTCGTGGACATGCGCACCGGCGTGTACATGCACCGCGAGTCGGGCGGCATGCTGGTCGGCCTCGCCGACAAGAACGAGCCGCCGTCGTTCAACACCAACATCGATTTCGAGTTCCGCGATCAGGTCTTCCTGCTCGCCATGGAGCGCGTGCCGCGCCTGGAAGAGGCGGAGTACCGCGCCGGCTGGGGCGGCCTCTACGAGGTGACGCCCGACCACAACTCGATCCTCGGCCCGGTGCCGGGAGTGGCCGGTTTCCACCTCGCCAACGGCTTCAGCGGCCACGGCTTCATGCACGCTCCCGCGGTGGGCGAGATCATCGCCGGCTTCATCCTCGACGGTCGCAGCCCCATCGACGTCTCGCCGCTCTCCATCGCGCGCTTCCGCGGCTCGCCGCTGCACGCCGAGTCCAATGTCATCTGAAGCGCGGGTCCCGGCCGCGGAGGAGCGCGGCGGCACAGCCGCCTTCCCCGGGCGCGTGCGCGCCCACCCCACGGCGTTCGTGGCCCCGGGCGCGGTGGTGGTCGGCGACGTGCAGTTGGGGGAGCGCACGAGCGTCTGGTTCGGGGCGGTGCTGCGCGGCGACCTGGCGCCCATCGCGGTGGGGGACGAATCGAACGTGCAGGACAACGCCGTCTTCCACGTCGACGAGGGGTATCCGGCCGCCGTCGGGCGCGGCGTGGTCGTCGGCCACGGCGCCATCGTGCATGGCGCCACCGTCGAGGACGGCTGCCTGATCGGCATGGGGGCGATCGTGCTCACCGGCGCCCACATCGGCGAGGGCTCGCTCATCGCCGCGGGAGCGCTGGTCGGAGAACGCAAGCGCATCCCGCCGCGCTCGCTGGTGGCGGGCGTGCCCGGCAAGGTGCTGGGGCCGGTCAGCGACGAGATGCGCGCCGGGATCGCCGCCGGCGCGGCGCGCTATGTGGCGCTGTCCCGCCGCTACCTGGCCGAGGGCATCGCGGCGGCGCTGCCGCCGGCCGCCGGAGCGGCCATCGTGGGCGGCGCTTTGCTGCTGCCCGACGAGCTGGAGGTGGCGCGGCTCGTGGGAGCGCTGGCGGCGGCGCCCGCCGCGCTGGCGGGTCTCGTGGCCGGCCTCGATCCGCAGCCGCCTCCCGCTGCGGGGCCGGGCGGCAGACCCGGCCCGGAGCGCATCGTGGCCGAGTGGCTGCGGGACGATGCGGAGCTGTGGGGGCCGCGCCTCGAGCGGTTGCTCACCGAGGACCACCCGGCCCTGGACGCCCCGCCGGCCGGCTCGGCCGCGGCCGACGCGCCGCTGGCGGCGGCGGTGCAGAGGCTCGCGGCGGCGCGGGCGCGGAGTGTGGCCCGCCTGCGCCTGCTGCCTTTGGCGGGGTGGGCGCGCGCCGGCTGGACGCCGGAATCGGGTCCGCTGACGGTGGGCGAGCACGTCCGCCGCTGGACGGCCGAGGACGCCGCCCGGCTGCGCCGCCTGGCCGCTGCGCGCGCCGAGCGCGGGGGCTGAGCGGTGCCCGGGCGCGTCTGGGTCACGGGGGCCACCGGCTACCTCGGGACCCACATCGTCCCGGCGCTGACCGCGCGGGGCCACGACGTCATCGCCCTGGTCCGCGACCCCGCAGGCGCGGCACGCCGGCGCGACCTGGCCGGCTGCCGCTTCCACGCCGGCGACCTGCTGTCGCCCCTGACCCTGCTCGGCGCCGCCGACGGCGTGGACACCGTGATCCACCTGGTGGGCATCCTGCGCGAGCGCGGGGCACAGACCTTCGAGTCCGTGGTCGTCGACGGCACCACGGCGGTGGTCGCCGAGGCGCGCCGCGCCGGAGTCCGCCGCCTGCTCTTCGTCAGCGCCATCGGCGCGGACGCCGGCGACCCGGCGCCCTATCTCCGGAGCAAGGGGCGCGCCGAGGAACTGATCCGCGGCAGCGGCCTGGAGTGGCTGGTGCTGCGCTGCTCCCTGGTGCTGGGCGAGCGCGGCGAGTTCCTGCGGCTGCTGCGGCGGCTGACCGGGCCGCTGCCCGTGGTCCCGGTGCCCGGGCACGGTCGCTACCGCCTGCAGCCCGTGCACGTCGCGGACGTGGCCGAGATCGCGGCGCGGGCCTGCGAGCGGCCGGACCTGTGGAACGCGACGTACCCGGTCTGCGGCCCCCGCGCCTACGAGCTGCGCGAGCTGCTGCGCCAGGTGGCGGGACGGCGGCCGCGGCTCTTCGTGCCGGTGCCCTGGCCGCTCTTGTGGGCGGGCGCGCAGCTCATGCAGTGGCTGCTGCCGTCGCCGCCCGTGACCCCGGGCGAGCTCACCCTGCTGGCGCGCGGCAACACCTGCGACCCGCGCGTCACGGAGGCGGCGTTCGGCCTGGCGCTGCGCCCGGTGGAAGGGCTGCTGGCGGGGGAGGGCGGGTGAGCGGCGTGGGCCCCGCGGCGGCGGGCGGCGCGGCGCCGCACGGCCCGCGGGTCGCGGCGCGCGTGGCGGTGCTGACGGCCAGCGACACGCGCACCGCGGAGACCGACGAGAGCGGGCGTCTCCTGGCCGAGGGCCTGGCGGCGGCCGGGCATCGCGTGGTGGCACGCCGCATCGTCTCCGATGCCGCGGAGGCGGTCGAGGCGGCGCTGCGCGATCTGCTCGAGCTCGAGCTCGGCGCCGTGGTCGTCACCGGTGGCACCGGGGTGGCGCCGCGCGACCGGGTGCCGGACGTGGTGGCGCGCCTGTGCGAGCGCGAGCTGCCCGGCTTCGGCGAGCTGTTCCGTGCCCTCTCCTACGCCGAGATCGGCGCGGCGGCGATGACCAGTCGGGCGTGCGCCGGGCAGCGCGGGGACCGCCTGGTCTTCGCGCTGCCCGGCTCGCCGGCCGCCTGCCGATTGGGGCTGGCGCGCCTGCTGCTGCCCGAGCTGGCGCACCTGGTCGGCCTGGCCCGCGGCGGGTCGGCCGCCGGCGACGCGGCCACGCCGGGGATCGAAGGCGGTCCCTAGGGCCGTCATCTCTGTGATGTCGTCGGGCCCCGGCCCGGGCGGGCCGGGGGAGATCGCACCCTGGATCGCGCCGCGAAGCGCCGGAGGAGGCATGGGAGTCAAGCCGGACCGTTGGATCGAGAAGATGTGCCGCGAGCGCCGCATGATCGAGCCGTTCGAGCCGCGCCTGATACGCGACGGGGTCATCTCGTATGGGATCTCCTCGTACGGCTACGACATCCGCATCGCCGACGAATTCAAGATCTTCACGAACGTGAACACCACGGTGGTGGACCCCAAGCACTTCGACCCGCGCTCGCTCGTGGACTTCAAGGGCGACGTGTGCGTGATCCCGCCCAACTCCTTCGCGCTGGGCCGCACCGTCGAGTACTTCCGCATCCCGCGCGACGTGCTGTGCACCTGCGTCGGCAAGTCGTCCTACGCGCGCTGCGGGATCATCACCAACGTCACCCCCTTCGAGCCCGAGTGGGAGGGCTTCGCCACGCTGGAGATCTCCAACACCACCCCGCTGCCGGCGCGCATCTACGCCAACGAGGGCATCGCGCAGCTGATCTTCTTCGCCGCCGATTCCGAGTGCGAGACGTCCTACGCGGACCGCAAGGGGAAGTACCAGGCCCAGGTCGGCATCACGCTGCCGAAGCTGTAGCCGGGCTGCCGCCGGCGCTCCGGCCGGGCGCGCCACCGCCCGGCCCACCGCGGCTCCGTCGCAAGCTGAAACGATTGTTTACGATTGGAACGGAACGGCATGCCGATGTGAAACAAGAGCGCTCCGGACGCCGTCTTCACAAGGCGTAACGGCTTCTCAAGCAGGCAGTTGCTGTAGTAGCGTCCCTTCATCCCTTGTGGCACGTCGCTTGCGGTTTCGAGTCGGCGGCGCGGAACCAAGCGATCCGCCGACCCCCCCGGCCGTGGTGGCGCGGGGGGGGAATCGACAAGTGGAGGTGTCATGCAGATGAGCCTGGTGCGCTGCACCCCGACGCGCGAGTGGCGCGCTCTGGAAAACGAGATGGACCGGCTGTTCGAGAGTGTCGGGCGCGGCGCCGGTGACGCCACCCCGGCCGGCGAGTCCGGCGTGGGGCGGCCGGGCGCGGACATCCGCGAGACCACCGACGAGATCCGCCTGCGGCTCGATCTGCCGGGCGTGGACAGGAAGGACGTAAAGGTCTCGCTCTTCGGCGACACGCTGCGCATCGCCGGCGAGCGGCGCGAGGCGACCGAGGAGAAGGACGTGAAGTGGCACCGCGTCGAGCGGTTCCACGGGCGGTTCGAGCGCTCCTTCCGGCTCGGCGCCGCGGTGGCCGCCGATCAGGTGAGCGCGACGTTCAAGGACGGCGTCCTCGACATCCGGGTGCCCAAGGCGGAATCGGCCCGCCCGCGGGACATCCCGGTGCGCAGCGAGGGCAAGTAGGCAAGCACGGCGGGGCCCGGCGGCGCGCCGGACCCCGCGCGGCAGGCCGCC
Source organism: uncultured bacterium (assembly GCA_964386525.1). GTDB lineage: Bacteria > Eisenbacteria > RBG-16-71-46 > RBG-16-71-46 > DASYSL01 > CAYLSO01. The sequence goes on along the minus strand of CAYLSO010000076.1, from coordinate 58 downwards.
CGGGCCGCGGGCGGCGCTCCGCGTCACGGGCGGGTACCCGAGGCGATCTCGGAAGGAG
>CAYLSO010000075.1:0-1616 GCA_964386525.1 uncultured bacterium | reverse complement strand
GTAGAACCGGTACGCTTCCGGGTCAGCGGTAGGCGCCGCCGCCATCTCCTCCCGCTGCTCGGCACTCAGGGCCACGCCAACCGCGACCACGATACGCTGCGCCACGTCGCTCTGGATGGCGAAGACATCGTCCAGCGTGCGGTCGTAGCGTTCCGCCCAGAGGTGCTCATCGGTCGCCGCGTCGATCAACTGTACGTTTACCCGCAGACGGTTCCCCGCCACCTGCACGCTGCCCTCGACGATGCTGCCGACACCCAACTCAGCCGCAATCTCCTTTAGCGGCTTGGTGGTATTCGCGTAACCCATGACCGAAGTCCGGCTAATGACCTTGAGGGCCGCCACTTTGGCGAGCTGCGTAAGGAGTTCCTCGTGCAGCCCGCCGGCAAAGTACACGTGTGGGCCGCTCGCGCTCAAGTTCTGGAATGGGAGAACCGCGACGTCGGTGCGGCCGTGCGCGGGCGCGGGCACCGGGATTGGCGACGCTTCACGTCGCGCGCGTGTGCCCCAGAGCGTAGCGGCCACGGACACAGCGACTACGACGGCCGCTAGACCCGCCAGTGCCAGCCGCCGGCGCGGGCGCGATGGCACCACCGGGGGCATCGGAACAGGAGCAATTGCGGCCGCGGTCTCGCGTTGAGCCAGCGCCTCGCCGAACAGGGCCACCGGATTGAACCGGTCGGCCGGCGTTTTGGCCAGCGCCCGCTGCAGCGCCGCCGCCACCACTGCCGGTACCGCTGGGCGGATCTCCGTCACAGGGCGTGGGGTAACGTTCAGATGCTGGTGCGCCAGGCTTTCGGCCGTGGAGCCCGAGAAGGGCGGCACTCCCGCCAGCATCTCGTACAGGACGCAACCGAGGCTGTAGAGGTCCGACCGGCCGTCCAAGTCACCGCTGCCGGCGGCCTGCTCCGGACTCATGTAAGCCGGGGTGCCCACCACGATCCCCGTCTGGGTTAGCGCCTCCCCTCCCGCCACCGCGATGGCCCGTGCGATCCCGAAGTCCGCAACTACTGCATGACCGCTCTCCAGTAGGATGTTCTCCGGCTTGATGTCGCGATGCACTACCCCGCGGCTGTGGGCGCAGCTGAGCGCGTCGGCTACCTCGCGCGCGATGCGCAGGGCGTCCTCCAGCGGTAGCTGCTTCTCGCGCGTGAGCCGCTGACGCAGCGACTCACCCTCGACGTAGGGCATTACGTAAAAGAGCAGGCCGTCTGCGGAACCCGAGTCGTGGACCGGCAGTATGTGGGGATGGGTGAGCTTGGCGGATATCTCGATTTCGCGGAGGAAGCGCTCTGAGCCAACTGCCGCGGCAACCTCGGGGGTCAGGACCTTGATGGCGACCTGGCGGTGATGCTTGAGGTCCTCAGCGAGGAAGACCGTGGCCATTCCGCCCCGGCCCAACTCGCGCTCGATGCGGTAGCGGTCGGAGAGGGCGTCTTGCAGTCTGTCGATGACGGCCATGGAGGCGGGGCTCCTTGGTTCAGGTCGTCCAGCTCCCTCCCGGGCCGCCGGTACGCGAGGCGACGCCGCCCGGCAGGCCACGACCGAGAGTACACCAGGGTCCGGGCGGGTCAATGGTGCGACGCGCCGGCCTTCCGCGCCCTCATCCGACCGGATCG
>CAYLSO010000074.1:0-3721 GCA_964386525.1 uncultured bacterium | reverse complement strand
GTCTCGCGCTCCGGCATCACTCGCCCTGCTTCGCCGGGCGGCGGGCGGGTCCGCGCCGCGAGCCAGCGGCCCCGCGGCGCGGCGCTTGGCGGGTGGGACCGCGGCGCGCCGCGCCTCCGCCCCGCCTCGCCCACAGCGCCTGCACCCGGTCCCAGATGCGCCCCGCCACCTCGCGCTTGCTGAGCACCGGCAGACGCTCCGCCGCCCCGGCGCTGACCAGCGTGACGCGGCTGGTGTCGCCGCCGAAGGCCGAATCGGCGCGCGTCGGGTCGTTGAGCACGACGAGGTCGCAGCCCTTCTCGCGCAGCTTGCGCCGGGCCGCCGCCAGCCCCGGCCCGGTCTCCAGCGCGAAGCCGACCGTCACCATTCCCGGCCGCTTGCGCAGCCCGCGCAGGATGTCGGGCGTGGGCACCAGCCGCAGCTCCAGCCCCGCCTCGGAGCGGCGCAGCTTCGCCGTCGCCGCCCGGGCCGGGCGGTAGTCGGCGACCGCCGCGGCCATGACCACGGCGTCGGCGCGGCCGGCGGCCGCGTCCACGGCGCGCTGCATCTCGTCGGCCGTCGTGACGTACACCACCTCGACGCCGGCCGGCTCGGCCAGGGCCGTCGGGCCGGCGACCAAGGTGACCACGGCGCCCCGCGCCCGCGCCTCTTCGGCGAGCGCGTAGCCCATCCGGCCGCTCGAGTGGTTGGAGAGGTAGCGCACCGGGTCGATCGCCTCGCGCGTCGGCCCGGCGCTGACCAGCACGCGCCGCCCGGCCAACGCGCCGGCGCCCGCTCCCACGGTGACCGCCGTCTTCCCGGCGGCGCCGCCGAGCGCGGCGCGCACCGCGGCCTGGATCTTCTCCAGGCTCGCCAGCCGCCCGCGCCCCTCCCAGCCGCACGCCAGCTCGCCCTCGTCCGGCGCCACCACGGCCACGCCGCGCGCGAGCAGCCGCATCAGGTTCTCCTGCGTCGCCGGGTGGTTCCACATGTTGACGTTCATCGCCGGCGCGACGACCACCGGCGCCGGGCTGGCCAGCAGAGTGGCGGCCAGCGCGTCGTCGGCCAGGCCGGCGGCGGCGCGGGCCAGGAAGTTAGCGGTGGCCGGGGCGACCAGCACGAGCGCGGCGGCGTCGGCGATCTCGACGTGCTCCACCGGACCCTTGCGCCCCGGCGGACGCTCGCCGAGATCCAGCCCGCGCGCCGGGCGCCACAGGCTGGTCACCACGGGGTTGCCCGACAGGGTCTCGAGCGTGAGGGGGGTGATGAAACGGCGCGCGGCCGGGGTCATGACCACGACCACGGCCGCGCCTTCCTTGCGGAGCCAGCGGACGATCTCCGCGGACTTGTAGGCGGCGATGCCGCCCGTCACACCGAGGACGACGGTCTTGCCGGTGAGCACGGCTCTCTCCTCCCGCGCGCGGCGGCGAGGTTAGGCTTCGGCGGGCGTGGGGGCGGGCTCTTCGTAGGTGAAGGGCACTTCCTCCCGCAGCACGCGCTCGAGGGCGACCGCGGTCACCTTGCCGGCCAGGGGCTCGCCGGTGAGGCGGGAGAGCTCGTTCAGGTGCCGGGCCTCCCGCGCCGCGATGATCGCCAGCTCGTACTTGTTCTGCCCCGGATGGGGAGCGAAGGCGAGGGAACGGAGACCCCGCTTGGTATCCTTGGCCACGGATGCGACTCCTTCGCGCGCCGACGGCGCGCCGGGAATGGTGCCCATCGAGAACCGACCCGCATCAGGTTGCGGGAGCGGGCCGAAGCAGGTCAAGGGCGCGCCCCGCCCGCCGTACCGCGCCGCGCACACCGCGCCGGTCGGGCGGGCGATTCTCCCACAGGACGCTACTCGGGGACCAGGCGCGACAGCCGCGCGCGCTCCGCCGCCACGATGGCGGCGAGCGTCGCCTGGGCGCGCGCCAGGTCGTCGTTGATCACGATGTAATCGTACGCGGGGTAGTGACTCATTTCCCCGGGCGCGTTGCGCAGCCGCTCGGCGATGACCTCCGGGCGGTCCGAGGCCCGCCCGCGCAGACGCGCCTCCAGCGCCGCGAGCGAAGGCGGGTAGATGAAGACGAAGACCCCGTCGGGGTAGCAGGCGCGCAGCGAGCGGCCGCCCTGCACGTCCACGTCGAGCAGCAGGATGCGGCCGCGGGCCACGGCGGCGTCCACCGGGGCGCGCAGGGTGCCGTACCGCCGCCCGTGCACGAGGGCGTGCTCGGCGAACTCGCCGGCCGCCACGCGGCGAAGGAAGTCCGCCTCGGTGAGGAACCAGTAGTCCTGGCCGTCGGTCTCCCCGTCGCGCCGCGGCCGCGTCGTGGCCGACACCGAAAACTCGAGGTCGTCGCGCTCCTGCAGGAGGCGGCTGTAGATCGAGGTCTTGCCGACTCCCGACGGCCCCGACACGACCACCAGGAAGCCGCGCGGACGGAAGCCCTGCGGCACCGGCGGCGGCCCGGCCTGCGGCGCGGCCCCGTCCGTCAGCGTCACTCGACGTTCTGCACCTGCTCGCGCAGCTTCTCGAGCTCGTCCTTGAGCCCGATGGTCAGCTTCGCCAGCCCGGTGTCGTTGGCTTTGGAGCCGAGGGTGTTCACTTCGCGGTTCATCTCCTGCAGAAGGAAGTTCAGCTTGCGCCCCGCCGGCTCGGGGCCGGCCATCAGCTCGCGGAACTGCGCCAGGTGGGCGTGCAGGCGCACGCACTCCTCGGTGCAATCGAGCCGCTCGGCCAGGAACGCCACCTCCTGCGCCAGACGCACGGGGTCCACCTCGATCTCGCCCAGGAGCGGTTTGATGCGCGCCATCAGGCGGTCGCGGGCCTCGGCCGGGCGCAGCGGCGCGCGCTGCTCCGCCTCCCGCACCAGCGCTTCGACGGCGTCGAGCCGCTTGGTGAACTCCGCCGCCAGCGCTTGGCCCTCGCGGTCGCGCATCGAGGTGAGGTCGGCGACGGCGGCGCGCGCCACCGTCTCGAGCCGCGTCCAAGCCTCCTCTTCGGGCAAACTCGAGGTCTCGGCGACGATGATGTCGGGCAGGCTGAGCACGGTGGCGATGTCGAGGTCGTCGTTGAGCCGCAGGGCCAGCTTCAGCTTGCGTACCTCGTCCATGTACTGGCGCGCGCGCTCGATGTCGATGCGCACCCGGCGGCCCGGCTCCTCGCGGCCGTCGAAGGAGGCGTTGAAGGTGATCTTGCCGCGCCCCAGGCTCTGCGCCAGCAGGGCGCGCAGTTGGTTCTCGAACTGCGACAGGGAGCGGGGCAGCCGGATGGTGATCTCGGCGAAGCGGTGGTTGACCGACTGCACCTGCGCCGCCAGGCGCTGCCCGCCGAGTTCGGCCTCGGCCACCCCGTATCCGGTCATGCTGCGGATCATCGGCCCTCCAGGTTGGAACCGGAACCTACGGGCCGCGGACGACCGCTGTCAAGCAACCGGGGGGCGCGCGGCGGCGGCCCGCTGCCGCGGCGCGGTGGACAACCCGGTGGGTATCCCGCCCGGCGGCGTGCGACGCGGCGCTTTGCGCCCGGCGCCCCGACCGCCTTGCCCCGGGAAGCGCCCTGCGAGTACAGTCGGCTGCGCCGATCCCGTGTTCCCTGGCGACGCGTCCCGCAACCGCGACTCCCCCGAGAAGGCAACGATGCAGAAGGATTTCACCTACCTCGACCACGCCGCCACCACGCCCGTCGCGCCCGAGGCGCAGGCCGCCATGTTGCCGCACTTCGGCGAGCGCTACGGCAATCCGTCGTCGCGCCACGGCCTGG
>CAYLSO010000073.1:0-1503 GCA_964386525.1 uncultured bacterium | reverse complement strand
GCCGGCGCCTGGACGGCCGCGGCACGGCGGCTGGCGCAGCGGGGCCTGTTGGAGGTGGACGGGTCGGGGGTGCGGGTGCCGCAGATCCAACGCCGCCTGACCGACGAGGTCGTGCTGGCGCTGTGGCGCGAGGCGGAGCCGGAGACGGCGCGTTGACAGCCCGCGAGGGTGGCGCGTTCAATGGCCAGCGGGATGCGGGCGGCACTTGGGAAAGGGAGGCGGATGCGTAGCAAGAGCAAGCGCGGACCGGGCAGAGGGGGGCCGGCAGCGCCGGAAGAGGCGCCGGAGGACGGCGCCGGGGCGCCATCGGAGCCGCCGGCTTCCGACGCGGGTGCGGCCGGGGCGGAGCCTGGCGTGGCGGCGGGCACGGATATCGCGGAGGCCCGACTGGCGGAGCTGGAGGCGGAGTGCGCCGCCGCCCGGGATCGCTGGCTGCGTGCCGAGGCCGATCTGGCCAACTTCCGCAAGCGCGCGGCGCGCGATCTCGAGGAGGCCGAACGGCGCGCCCGGGACCGGGTGCTGAGCGAGGTGCTCACGCTCGCCGACGATCTCGAGCGCGCCCTCGCCGCGGCCGAGGCGGCGGAGACCGGCGATCCCATCCACCGGGGGGTCCGCCTGGTGCACGGCCGCGTGGGCGAGATCCTGCGCGCGCACGGCGTCGAGGTCGTCGATCCCGCCGGCCAGCGGTTCGACCCCCACGTCGCCGAGGCGCTCTTCGAGGTGGCCTCGGCGGAACACGCCCCGGGGACGGTGGTGGGGGTGGTCGAGAAGGGATACCGCATCGGGGAGCGGCTGCTGCGCGCCGCCAAGGTGACGGTGGCGCGCGCACCGGAGCCGGGCGAGGCGGGGGCCCCGCCCGCCGGCGACTAGGGAGCCAGCGTGGCGGCCAAGCGCGACTACTACGAGGTGCTGGGGGTGGGGCGGGACGCGGGCGAGGAAGAGATCAAGCGCGCGTACCGCAAGCTGGCGATGCAGCACCACCCCGACCGCAACCCGGACGACAAGGCGGCGGAAGCCAAGTTCAAGGAGGCGACCGAGGCGTACGAAGTGCTGCGGGACGCCGACCGGCGCCGCCGCTACGACCAGTTCGGGCACACGGCGGGCGGGGCGGGAGCGGGAGCGGGCGCCCCCGCCACGGACTTCGACATCGCCGACGCGCTGCGCACCTTCATGCGCGACTTCGGCGGGTTCGGCGGATTCGAGGATCTCTTCGGGGAGCAGACGCGGCGGCCGGCGGGTGGCCCGGCGCGCGGGCAAGACCTGCAGGTGGAACTGCGGCTGACGCTCGAGGAGATCGCCGAGGGCGCCGAGAAGAAGATCCGGCTGAAGCGTACCCGGCCGTGCGAGACCTGCCGCGGCTCGGGCTCGGCCCGCGGCGGGCGGACGCGCTGTCAGGATTGCCACGGCCAGGGGCAGGTGCGGCAGGTGCGCTCATCGATCCTCGGGCAGTTCGTCAGCGTGACGGCCTGCCCGCGCTGCCACGGCGAAGGGGAGATCGTCTCG
>CAYLSO010000072.1:0-15916 GCA_964386525.1 uncultured bacterium | reverse complement strand
GCCGTAGGGATTGACGAAGGGAGCGCCGCTGGAGAGCGGAGTCTGCATGCCGGTCACCGGGTCCACGCGGATGACGCCGCCGGGCCCGCCGAAGGCGCTCGGGTCGGCGATCAGGATGTCTCCGTTGGTGTCGAGCGCGATCCCCCACGGGCTGACGAACGACACTCCGGAGGTGATCATCGTCTGCACACCGGTGCCCGGGTCGACGTGGATGACCGCCCCCGGACCCCCGAACGCGTCGCGGTCGGCCACCAGGATGTCGCCGGGGTTGATGATCACGGCGCCGGCGGTGCCGGCGGCCAGACAGACGAGCCCGACGGTGAGGAGCAGAGCGCGAGTTAGCGAAGCATTCATAGTAGGCCTCCGGGCTGATGAGTTAGGGGGACGCCGATTGCAGCAACTAATTGAACCACGCCGGCGGTGGCGCGGCAAGCAAACCCTCACAAGGACACGTCAACTGTCGTCGCGCGGCCGGCGGCCTGCGCTCTGCTCCCTACGGCGGCGCCGGCGAAAGGTGACAGCGGCTCGCGAGGTTTACGGAGCGTGAACACTGCGGTGCCGGGGCGATCCGGGGACAAGTGTGCGCGGGGGGACGCCCGCGAGGGCGGAGGGCCGAAAGCAGTTCGGGGCGCGGCCCTTCGCGGGCCCCGCCCCGAACTCCGTGGCCGGCCGATCCCGGCGACTCACTCTAGCTGCCGAAGAGTTCTTCCCACAGCCGGTCCACCAGCCGCTGGCGCACTCCGGGGCGCTCGTAGTAACCGGAAGCCACGCGACTCTGCGCCCGGCGTACGACGCCGTCGCGCACGGCCGCGAGGACGGTGCGCGCGCCGCCGGACAGCACCGTCAGTGCCGGGCGCGTCTCCCGTGGAGTGGAAGTGGCGGTCGCGTTCGCCTGCTTGCGGCTCTTTCTCACGGCACCCCCTCCGGCCGGATCCCGGGGGCGGGGCCTCCGGGGTTCAGGCCGAACCGATCGCGTCGTCAGGATCCGGCGCCAGGGCGCGCTCCCGCAGCTCGCGCGCCGGCTCCTTCAAGGCCTCCGGGCTGGCCCGCCCGGCCCGGCGGTTCTCCGCCTGGATGCGGGCGTACACTTCTTCCCGGTGGACCTTGACCTCGGTGGGTGCGTCGATGCCCAGCTTGACCTGGCCCGAGCGCACCTCGAGGACGGTGACCTTGATCTGGTCACCGATGCGGATCATCTCTCCCAACTTCCTTGTCAGGACCAGCATGCACCGACCTCCCTGGGGGGAGGCGCCGTCTTGGCGCCGCCCTTCGTCTAGGGAATCGGCACGCCGGGCTGCGGGCTTGAGCGCAATATCGGCCTCCGGCGGCATGGCACCGGGGCCCCGGCGGCGCTTGACCGAGGAAGGCCCTGCCCCTACCCTCGCCCCGCCCCCGCAGGGGAGGCGGCCTGCATGCCGCGCACATGGCGTGTGGCTTGGACAGTCTGGGCGCTGACGCTCGCCCTGACGGTGTGGGGCGTCGTGGACGCGCCCCATCGGGCAGGCGTCGGACTGCTCCTGCGCGGCTCGCGCGTGGGAGAGCTCGAGGCCGGCAGTCCGGCGGCCGCGGCCGGGCTCGAGGTCGGCGAGACGGTGGCCTTGGCCGGCGGCACGGGGGCCGTCAACCTGAACAGCCGTCTCGGCCGGCTGCGGCCGGGAGATTCGGTCCTCCTCGAGCGCCTCGACCACGGCCGCGCGCGTGTCCCCCTCGTCGCCGTGGCGCCGGGGGCCGAGACGGTGGCGTGGCGCCTCGCCTGGGGCCTCGTGGCCGCCGGATTCCTGCTTCTGGGTGCGGCCGTCGCCCGCCGGCGCACCGACCGCATCGGCCACGTCTTCTTCCTCTGGTGCACGATGAGCGCGCTCGCCATCGCGCCGCGCCCGGCCTGGCCGCTGGATGCCCTCGCCGCCGTGCACGACAGCCTCTCGAGCGCGGCACCGCTGTTCATCCCGCCGCTGCTGCTCCACTTCTTCGCGCTCTTCCCCGAGGGCCGCGGCCAGCGCCGCACCGCAGTGGCCCGCGGCTTCTACGCCGTGGTCGCGCTGCTCGCGGTCACCACGCCGACTGCTTCCTCGCTCTCGCCGGCGCTCGCCGACGGCCTCACGACCCTCGCCGCGCTGGTCTTCGCCGCCGGCTGCGTCGCCGCCCTGCTCTCCTTCGCGGTGTCGTACCGCTACTCCGGCCCGCGCCACCGCCGGCGCCTCCACGTGCTGCTGTGGAGCTCGGTGCTTGGGCTGCTCCCGCTGGTGGCCGTCACGGTGCGGAGCAACCTCGGCGCCGACCCCGGCGGGACCGCGACCCGCGCCGCCGCGCTCCTGCTGCTGCTCGTGCCGGCCGGTTTCGCCTACGCCATCGAGGTGCACCAGGTACTCGACTTCCGCTGGCGGCGCGACCGCGCCCTCCCGGCGCGGGTGACGACCGTGCCCTCCTCGCCGCCCGTCTTCCCGGCAGGGAACGTGCGCAGCATCGTGGACGCGGTGGCCACCGACCTGCACTCCCGCCTCGGTCTGGCCCATTGCGGCGTCTACCAGGTCGGGCCGGGCGGCGAGGCGCGGCTCGCCAACTGGCTCGGTGACCTGCCCGACGGCGGGGTGCCGCGGGTCCTCCCGGCCGGCCTCACGGCGGCGGCGCAACGCCTGGGGCGCCCTGCGGACCTGATCGAGATGGCCGCGGCCGCGGGATTGGGCTCGGCCCCGGCGCGGCTCGCCGACCTGGAGCGGGCCGGCTCGCGCGCGCTGCTGCCGATCGCCACTTCGGGGCGCACCGCATGGCTCCTGGCGCTCGGCCCGCGTCTCTCGGACGATCTCGCCTCGCCGCGTCACCGCGCCGCCCTCTCGGAATACGCGGCCCACGCCGCGCTCGCTGTCGAGAATGCGCAGTACCACGACGAACGCGTCGAGCAGGCGCGCGTGAGCCGCGAGCTGGAGCTGGCGCGCGGCATCCAGGAGCGGCTGCTGCCCGATCGCGACCCGGCGTTCCCCACCCTGGCCTGCGCCGGCGCCTCGCTGCCGTCGGGGCACGTCGGTGGCGACTATTACGATTACGTGCCCCTGGGCCAGCGCGAGTTCGGCGTCGCCGTGGGCGACGTGTGCGGCAAGGGCGTGCCGGCCGCGCTGCTGGCGTCGCACGTGCAAGCCACGCTGCGCCGCCACGCGGTGCAGGGGCAGAGCCCGGCCGGCGTGCTGGGCGCGCTCAACGCCGAGCTGGCGAGCTACCAGCAGCCGGAGAAGTTCGTCTGCATGAGCTACGCGGTCGTCGACGCGCGCTCGCGCACGGTGACCTGGGCGAGTGCGGGGCTCAACCCGCCGCTGTGGATCCGGCCCGGCCACGGCGTGCACACGCTGCCGAGCGGCGACCTCATCCTCGGCGTCGATCCGGCGACGCGCTACACGGAGCGCACCGTGCACCTCGAGCCGGGCGAGGGCATGGTCTTCCTCACCGACGGCGTGCCCGACGCGCGGCGCGGCCAGGAGGACTTCGGTAGCCGGCTCCTGGCCGCCTGTCTCGAGCGCTGGGCGCACCTGCGCCCCCAGCGGCTGCGCGACCGCCTGCTGGCCGAGGCGCGCGCCTTCCACCGCACGGGCATCCTCGACGACATGACCGTGGTGGTGCTCAAGGCCCTGTAACAGGGGGCGGGCGGGCGGAGGCGGGGGCGACTCCGACCCCTCCGCCCCGCCCCCGCCTCCCCGTCCGGCCGTCCGCCCCGCCCCGGGCGCGTCCCGCCGGCCCCCTCAAGCCCGAGGCCTTCCCGCCGATAACCCGAACGGGAGGCCCGGCACCAGACGACCTCCCGGCCTTACCCGCGCCGGTGCGAACGCCGGCAGAGGATGGATGGGGAGGCTCCCATGCTGCTCTTCGAATTCTACTGGGCAGACATCTTCTGGTGGATCCGCCGCTAGGGCGGTCACGGAAGACCGACTAGGCTCCCGCTCCGCTCGGGACCGCTGCGCCCGAGGCAGCTCCGCCATCGCGCGGTGCGGCCGCCAGCGGCCGCGCCGGAGCAGACCCACGGCTGCAGCATCCGCAGAGGCGCGCCGCACCCGCGGCGCGCCTTGTGTCTTGCCCCTCTCCCCCCCTGCCGTAAATCGCCGCGGGGCCCGCGAGGCGGCCCGCCCCGCGGGCCCCGGGCCCGTGGTGAATCCCCCGGCCAGCGGCTCTCAATTGCGCGAGGGCGGATCCCCGAACGGTTCGAACCCGTAAGGGTCGTATCCGGAGTGACCGAAGCGCGAGTACCCGCTCCACTGCAGCGGCGAGCGGTAGTCCTGGTACTCGAAGCGGATGACGCTGTTCTTGGACGGCCGCCAGTCGAGGCTCAGGCCCTGCAGGAAGACGCCCTGCGTCTGCCCCGCGCCGAGCCCCCCGGGACTCAGGTGCGCCCCGACATCGAGGCGCAGATGCAGCGGGTCGGCGATCCGGTATCCGAAACTGGACGTGTAGAGGCCCGAGGTGCCGCCGTAGCCGCGGCCGCTCGAGTAGCCGAAGGCCAGTGACTGGCTCCAGGTCAGGCGGCTGGGATCGAAGAAACTGAAGAGCGGCAAACCGAGCCCGCCGGGGCCGGCGGCGTTGGGGATGGCCGCAGCGCTGACCGCCGGCGGGGCGGCCACCGCGGCCGTCTCGGCGGCGCTGAGCGGCGCGGCCCGCAGGGCCACGGCCAGCACGCCGATGGCGAGGGCGGCGGAGACTCCCCCCGCTCGCCTGGAGCTCCGCTGGGCATTCGCGACGAGCCGCATGAATCCCTTCCTCCTTCGGCCGCAAGCACTCCACGGGCGGCGCCGAATCCGCCCGCAACCGATCAGAGTCTCCGGCAGCCCGCCCGGCCTGTCAACCGCCGGGTTGTGCCCGGAAACGCGTGCGCCCCGGAGGTCCCTCCGGGGCGCGGGCGCGGGCGAAAGGAATCGGGGTGTGGCTACGCGGCTTCGTCCATCTCGACGACGATGCGCAGCGTGATCTCGCGCAGGCGCTCGCCGCGGCCCAGCTTGACCGGCACGACGATGCCCTCGGGAGACGTCTTCGCCGCCGGAGCCGCCGCGCGAGCCGGGGCCGAGGCGGGGCCGGCCCGCAGCTTCTCGCCCGGCAGCTCGATCTCGCGGCCGTAGGACGGCGCTTCTTGCGGAGCGGCTTTCCAGTCCGGCCTGGCGGCCTCGGCCGCCGGCCGCCGAGCCGGGGCTTCCGGCGCGGGCGGGTTGAACCGGGAGGGGCGCGCCGCCACCGGAGCCGGCGCGTGCGCTGCGCTGGCCGCCACCGGGGCGGGCGCCGGCGCGGCCGCGGCGACCGGGACGGGTGCGGGAACCGCCGCGCGGCCGCTCCCCGACTGCCGCTTGAGGTCGCGGGTGACGCGTTCCAGCAGCATCTGCGAGACGAGCTGGAAGGTCTCCATCACGCCCTTTGCCTGGGTGGCCACCGCCTCGACGCTCGGCACCCGCGCCGGGTTCAGCTCGCGGTTCAGTTCCTCGACGGTGTAGACGTCGGGCAGGTCGCGCTTGTTGTACTGGATGACCCACGGCAGGTCGTCCAGGTTCACCTTGTACTCGGCGAGGTTGGCGCGCAGGTTGGAGAGCGACTCCTTGTTCTCGTCCATCTTGCCGCGCTCCGAGTCGGCCACGAAGACGATCGCGTCGGCGCCCTTCAGCACCAGCTTGCGGGTGGCGTTGTAGAACACCTGGCCGGGAACCGTGTACAAGAGGAACCGCGTCTTGAAGCCCATCACCTCGCCCAAGTCGAGGGGCAGGAGGTCGAAGAAGAGCGTCCGGTCGGACTGCGTCTTCATGGAGACCATCTTGCCGCGGCTCGTCTCCGGGACGGTCTCGTAGATGGCCTCGAGATTGGTCGTCTTCCCGGAGAGACCCATCCCGTAGTAGACGAGCTTGGCGTTGATCTCCTTGCCCGAGTAGCTGACGACGACCACGGTGAGAATCCTCCTAGCGAAGGGGCATCCAGCGGCCCGAGCGGGCCGGCCTCCTGCCGAACCGCGGCATCCGCCGGGATTGTTGCAGGAGCTGTGCCACTTAGGCCCTCGCGACCCGCATCCGCAGCGTCCGTTCTGCGGGGCGCAATCGCTTAGTGAATCGGCCGCTCCCTGTCGTTCCTTGAGGGTTCTTCACGGGCGAAAAGACGGCTGGCGCCCCCCGGGCCGTGCATCCTGCAACGCGGGTGCGAAGCTGCAATGGGGACAAGGATCTGGCCGCTGCGGCGGGGGCCCTGGCGGGGACTGGCCGGGGGCCGGGCGCGGAGGCGGCGGACTGGAGCTCGCGGCCGACGCCCGCGCCGCTCAGCCCAGCGCCGCCGCCGTCCCGAGAGCGTCCGATTCGGCCCGGGGCCGGAACCAGACGCCGTGGCGCTCGCGCAGCCAGGGGGCCGGGCCGGCCGCACCGTCACCCGGCCGGTAATGGCGCAGCAGGATCTGCCGCACCGACTCGAGTTCCGCCGTGGGGACGAAGCGGCAGATGCGGTGCAGCATGCCGTCGCCGGCGTCGAAGACGAAGAGACAGAGCTCCGTCACCTTCTCCACCGGCGAGCGCACGCCGGCCCCCGCTCCGCCCTCCTCGATCTCGACCCAGACCGACGCGGTCCGCGAGCGGATCCGAAAGCCGTGCCGGCTCGTCAGCAGGTGCTCCCACAGGCCGAACATCTCGAGGGGGACGTAGCGGACGCCGCCGCCCGAGCCGTCTGGGCGCGCGATCTCGCAACGGATCAGTTTCTCGCTCGACATCGGAGCCTTCCACGGCGGGTCCGGGCGAGCTGCCCGAACCCTTCGGGCGAGGGGTTTCGTGCGTGTCTGGCATGGCCGCGCAACGGCATCGCCAGGCCGGGCGGCGGCCGCCGTCCATCGGGGTCATCCACGGGCGGAGGAGCGCACCGAACCTACGCTCCCGCCGTCGGGGTGTCAACCGTCCGCAGGCGCGGCCGCAGGGCTCGGTACCGTCCTGCCCCCCACCCGGCCCGGCGGGGTCCCATGGGGTCCTGAATCCAGTTCTATCCCCGCGCCGCCGTCTCTACTTATTATCCGCCCCGTGACCGCTCCCCCCTGGACCCTGGCCCTGCTCGCCGGCGCCGCCGGCGCCCTGCCTCCGGCCGCCGACGATGCGGTGGCCGGGGTGGCCGCCCATCTGACGCGGCGGCTGCGTCCCGAGCGCGAGCGCGCCGCCCGCGAGAACCTCTCCCGCCTCTTCCCGGAGCTGGAGCCACGGGCCGTCGAGGCCCTCGCCCGCCGGGCCGGGGCCGCCTATGCGCGCTTCGTGATCGAGTACCTGCGCGCCCTGCGCGCCGGCCCCGAGCGCCTCGCCGAACGGACGCGCCTGCGCGTCGAGCCGGCGCTCGCCGAGGCGGTCTCCGGGGGGCGCGGGCTGGTCGTCTGCGCGGCGCACATCGGCAACTGGGAGATGGGGGCGCTCGTGCTGCCCCGCTTCGGCCGGCCGGTGACGGTGGTGGCGCGGGCGCAATTCCTGCCCGCCTGGCGGGACCGGGTGCGCGAGGCGAAGCGGAGCGCCCGGATCCGGGTGGTCGGGCCGGAGGAGCCGGCCATCGCGCTCTACCGGACGCTCGCGCGTGGCGGCATCGTCGCACTGCTCGTCGACGGTACGGGTTTCGCCCGCGGCCGGCCGGCGCGCCTGGCCGGGCACGACGTGGTCCTGCCCGCCGGTCCGGCCGGGCTGGCCGCGCGCACCGGCGCGGTGTTGGCGGGCGCCCTCTGCAGGCGCGGCGCGCCCGGCCGCTTCGCCGTGGAGATGGAGGCGCTCGCGGGCACAGCCCAGCGCGCGGTGCGCGACCCGGATGCGCTGCACGGCGCGGTCGCCGCGTGGCTCGAGCGCACGCTGCGCGCCCATCCCGGCGAGTGGTGCATCTTCCGCCGCTTCTTCGGCCCCGCTGCGGACGCGGCGCCGGAGCGGTCCGCCGTCCGGCGCCCCGCCCGCACCGGCGCCGCGCCTCGGCGCGGCGCGGACGGCATGAAGATCGCCATCGTCTCGCAGGCGTATTACCCGCGCTTCGGCGGCGTCAGCGAGCACGTCGGACACTCGGCCGCCGCGCTCGCCCGCCGCGGCCACGACGTCACCGTCGTCACCGGCCGGCCGCTGCACGTCGGGCACTCGCCGGCGCACGCCGACCCGTCGCTGCCCGGACTCGACCGCGTGCGGGTGGTGCGCCTCGGGACCGGTCTGCTCGTCCCCTTCCAGGGCGCCTTCGTGGACCTGGTGGTGAGCGCCTCGCTCTCCGCCGAGCTCGACGAGCTGTGGCGGCGCGAGCGCTTCGACCTGGTGCACGTGCACCAGCCGCTGACGCCCTCGCTGCCGTTGCTCACCAGCTTCCGCCGCCCGGCACCGTTGGTCGGCACCTTCCACGCCGCCGGCGAGCGCAGCCGGCTGTTCCGGGCGTTCCGCGAGCCGCTCGCCTGGCACTACGCGCGGTTCGACCTGCGCCTGGCCGTCTCCCCGGCGGCGCAGCGCTTCGTCACCGCCGAGTTCGCGCCCGCGCCGCTCGTCGTGCCCAACGGCGTGGACACGCGCCGGTTCCATCCCGGCGTCCCCGTCCCCGTCGGGGCCCGCGACGGCCGCTTCACGGTGCTCTTCGTGGGCCGCCTCGACCCGCGCAAGGGGCTCGGCGTGCTGCTCGCCGCCTGGCCGCGCGTCGTGCGCGAGCTGGCCGGCGAGGCGCGGCTCAACGTCGTGGGCTCCTCGGCCCTGGCACCGCTGGTGCGCGCCTGGCTGCCGGCCGAGCTGCGCCGCACCGTCCACTTCGCCGGGGCCGTGGCGGCGCGCGACCTGCCGGGTTGGTACGCCGCCGCCGACGTCTTCTGCTCGCCGGCCACGCGCAACGAGTCGTTCGGCATCGTGCTGCTCGAGGCCATGGCCACCGGCAAGCCGGTGGTCTGCTCCGACCTGCCCGGCTACCGCGCCGTCTGCCGGCCCCGCGTCGAGGGGCTGCTCGCCCCGCCCGGCGACGCGGAGGCGCTGGCGGCAACGCTCACCGCCCTGGCGCGCGACGCGCAGCTGGCGCGCCGGCTCGGCCGCGCCCGGCGCGAGCGCGCCGAGGCGTTCGACTGGTCGCACGTGGCCGCCGGGCTCGAGAGCCTCTACGGCGACGCGCTCGCCGGGCGGGATCCGCGCCCGCCGGCCGAGCTGCCGTCGCTCGAAGCGGATCGGCTGCCGGCGGGCGGAGCGCTCCCCGGCGCCGCGCCCGCGGAGCGCCCCCGGCCCTGAGCGCCTTGCCGCTGTCGCGCCGCCCGCGGCTCGCCGGGCTCGCGGCCGCCCAGATCCTCTCGATCGCGGGCGACCGCATCCATTACCTGGCGCTCGTGTCGCTGCTCACGGCCGGCGGCGCGGCAGGCGGAGCCGCAGGCGCTCTGGCCGGCGGCGCGAACGCCTCCGGGCTGGTCGGCCTCGGCCTGGCGATGCTCCTGCCGTCGCTGCTCTTCGCGCCCTTCGTCGGTCCCTTCATCGACCGCTGGTCCCTGGTCGCCGTCCTCGTCGTCGCCGACACCCTGCGCGCCCTGGTGGTCGGCGGCCTGCCCGGGGCCTACGACGCGGCCGGGACCGGAGCCCTGCTGGCCGGGGTCTTCGCCGGCTTCACGCTCAACGTCTTCTTCCTGCCGGCGCGCTCGGCGCTCCCGCCGCGCCTGGTGCCGCCGAACGAGCTGCTCGGCGCCAACGCCCTGCTGGCGCTGTGTGGCGTGGCCGCCACGGTGGTGGGCTCGGGGCTCGGCGGACGGGTGGTGGACGCCATCGGCTGGCGCGGCGCGCTCTACGTGGACGCGGCCACCTTCGGCGTGTCGGCGCTGCTCCTGGCGACGCTGCGCGGCGCGGCCCCGGGCCGCGCCCGGGCGCGGAGGCTCTCACTGCGCCGCTACGCGCGCCTGGTCGCCGCGGGGGCGGCGCTGCTGGTGCGGGCAGGCCGCGCGCGCCGCGCGCTGCTGGCCGGCGTGGGCCTGTGGGTGGGCGGCGGCTTCCTGCACGTCGCCGGGGCGCTGCACGTGCAGTCCCGGCCGGGCGAGGTGGGGCGCCTCGGCGTCCTCATGGGGGTCTTCGGCGTCGGGCTGGCGGCGAGCGCGACCTGGGCGATGAGCCGCCGGCGCTTCTCGGCCAGATGGGCGCTGGGCGGCGGCTTGCTCGGTACGGCGCTCGGCCTGGCCCTCTTCGCGCTGGCGCGCGCACCGCTTCTGATGGGAGCCGCGGCGCTGTGGACCGGGCTTTGCGTCGGGCCGCTGCTGGCGGCCTCGGAGACCGAGATGCAGGAGGCAGCGGGCGAGCGCCGGCGCGGGCGAGCCTTCGCGGGCCGTGACTTCGCGTCGCGCCTGGCGTTCCTGCTGGCGATCGGGGCGGCGGGGACGGTGGTGCGGGCGGCCGGGCCGGCCGCGGCGATCCTGGCCGGCGCGGTACTGCTGGCGCTGCTGGGCGCGGCGGTGTTCCGGCAGTCGGCGCAGGCCGGCCGTCGGTAGAGCCGCGTGTGCCGCGGCCGCCCCGCGGCCCCGCTCCCCCTTACGACCCCTGCCGCCGCTCGAACATCGTCCCACCCGCGTCCGCCGCCGCCAGCTCGGGCTCGAGGGGGCTCGACGGCGTCGGCGGCGCGAACCACGGCACGCCCGGCGCGGCGTCCTCGAGGGCACGGCGAAAGGCGCGCGAGGCGATTTGCGGTCCGTAGCGCTCGCGCAGCGCGGCGTACGCCTCGAGCAACTCCTGGCCCCACATCGCCCACAGCGACTGGTCGCCGCAGGCGCGCTCCCAGGCCGGAGGGTCGGCGGCCGCCACCCCGGCCACCAGCCGGTCGGCCTCGGCGCGCACGCCCACCGAGAACACCGTCCGGCACTTGGGGCAGCGCACCCGCCCGCCCCACGGCGGTGTGAGTCCGGGCGGCAAGCCGTACTCCGCGTCGCACCCCGGGCAGTCCACCCGCGACGCCGAGTCCGCCGCGCGCCCTTCGGCGGCGCTGCGCTCGGCCGCCGCGGCGAGCACCCGACTCAGGGTCGGCACCGCGTCGGAGGGCCGCAGGGATTCGGCCAGCGGGTGCGCTGTGGTCCAGCCGCCGGCCAGCGCCGTGGCCCGGCGCACCGCGCTTCCCCCGTCCGGAACGGCCGACCCGCCGGCCGCCGTCCGCACGCTGACGCGGGCGCGCTCCGTGTGCTCTACCCCGTGGGGCTCCATAGCGTCTCCTCCTTGAAGCGATTGCGGATCGCCCGGCGGAGCGGCCCGTGCTCGGGCCGCTCGAACGCCGGATCTCCTTGTACCACTGCACGCGCGTCCTGGTGCGCCCATTCGAGCAGCGCGGCGTCGCGCCCCAGCTCGGCGATGCGGAAGCGCGGCAGGCCGGTCTGCAGGGTGCCCCACAGCTCGCCGGGCCCGCGCGCCCTGAGGTCGGCCTCGGCCAGCTCGAATCCGTCCTGCGTCGCGGCCAGCACGCGCAAGCGCTCCTGCGCCTCGGGCCCCACCGACGGGCCCGGCATGAGGATGCAGGTCGAGGCGTGCTCGCCGCGCCCGACGCGGCCGCGCAGCTGGTGGAGCTGGGCCAGCCCGAAGCGCTCGGCCTGCTCGACCAGCATGACGGTGGCGTTGGGCACGTCCACACCGACCTCGACGACGGTGGTGCTGACCAGGCCGCGCACCTTGCCGGCCACGAAGTCGGCCATCGTCGCCTGCCGCGCGTCGCCCTTGAGCCGCCCGTGCAGCAGCCCCCACCGCCAGCGCTTGAGCAGCGGGTGCTTGCTCAACGCATCGTGGGTCACCGTGGCGGCCCGCAGGTCGGCCTTCTCGCTCTCCTCGATCACCGGCAGCACGACGTAGACCTGGCGGCCGGCCGCCAGCTCGGCGGCGAGGAACTCGTAGACGCGCTCGCGCTTCGACTCGTCGGTGACGCGCGTGCGCAGCTTGCCGCGGCCCGGCGGCAGCTCGTCGAGCACGGAGACGTCGAGGTCGCCGAAGCAGGCCAGCGCCAGGGTGCGCGGGATGGGCGTGGCCGACATGACGAGCACGTCGGGCGTGCCGCCCTTGCCGGCCAGGACGGCGCGCTGGCGCACCCCGAAGCGGTGCTGCTCGTCCACCACCACCAGCCCGAGGCGCGCGAACCCCACCGGCTCCTGGATGAGAGCGTGGGTGCCGATCGCCAGGTCCACTTCGCCGGCGGCGAGGGCGGCGGCCAGCCGGCGCCGCTCGGCCGCCGGGAGCCGCCCGGTGAGCAGTGCGACGCGCAGGCCGGCCGGCGCGGCGAAGCGCTCGACGGTGCGGTGGTGCTGCTCGGCCAGGATCTCGGTCGGCGCCATGAGCGCCGACTGGTAGCCGGCCTCGGCGGCGTGCACGCAGGCCACGAGCCCGACCAGCGTCTTGCCCGAGCCCACGTCGCCGACCAGCAGCCGGTGCATGGGCCGCGGCGCGCGCTGGTCGTCGAGGATCTCCTTCATGGCGCGTTTCTGGGCCCGCGTCAGGCGGAACGGCAGCGCCTGCACCAGGGCCCGCGCCCGCTCCGAAGTGGCCGCGGTGACGAACCCGGAGGCCGCGGTCTCGCGCCGCGCCCGCCGCGCCGCCAGCAGCGCCTGCACCAGGAACAGCTCCTCGTACGCCAGCCGGCGGCGGGCCCGCGCCAGGGCCGCGTCGTCCTCCGGGAAGTGCACGGCGCGCAGGGCGGCACTCAGCGCCTCGAGGTCGCGCTCGGCGCGCAGAGCGCCCGGCAGCGGGTCCTCGATCTGGTCGCCGACCAGCTCGAGCGCGGTGTGCACCAGGCGGCGCATCAGCTTGGCCGTCATCCCGGCGGTCAGCGGGTGCACGGGGATGATGCGCCCGGCGTGCAGCAGCTCGCGCTCCTCATCGCCCAGCACCTCGAACGACGGGTTGACCAGCTCGATGGGGTGGGCCGGCGGCGGCGCGCCCGACAGCGCCACCAGGTCGCCGAGCCCCAGGGTGCGCGACAGGAACCCCTGCCCGAACCAGGTCACCGACACGGCACCGCTGTCGTCCTCGACGCGGACCAGGTAGTCGTCGCGCCCCGGCTTGCGGCGCACGCGGGCCGCCACGACGCGCCCCACGACCGTGGCCAGCTGGCCCGGCACCAGCCCGCGCACGGTGGTGATGCGGCGGGCGTCGAGGTAGTCGCGCGGGTAGTGGCGCAGCAGCCCCTCGACGCTGGCGACGCCGAGCTTGGCCAATAGCTCGGCCCGGCGCGGCCCGACGCCGCTCAGGTACTGGACCTGGGTGGAGGGAGTCGCCCCGGGCGGGGCCGCCGTCACGGTCGCCTCCCACGCGCTTCCCGGCGGCTCGCGGCGCGGCCCCGCCCGCCCCGGGTTGCCAACCATCGGGCGGGCGTGGTAGCTTGCCGGGGCTCGGCCGGAGCCTTTCGGCTCCGGCCGCTTCTCGAGACCCCGCATCGGCGGCGCTCCCGGAGGATCATCGTGGCCCTTCAGTGTGATATCTGCGGCAAGGGCGTGACGCGCGGCAGCAAGATCAGCCACGCGCACAACGTCTCGCGCCGGATCTGGCAGCCCAATCTGCAGCGCGTGCGCGCCCTGGTGAAGGGTCGCCCCATGCATCTCAAGGTCTGCACCCGCTGCCTGCGGTCGAACAAGGTGCAAAAGGCTCCGACCGGCCGCACGCGCCGCCCGGCCGCCAAGACCGCGGGCGCCTAGCCGCCCGCCGCCCGCCCGGGGCGCTCGCGCGCACCGCATGGGCGTTCATCCGGAGTAGCCCTCCTCCATCGCTTCCAGCGCCACTTCCCCGGCGTGGGCGCGCGCCAGGGGATGCAGCGGATCGAGGTGCAGCACGGCCTTCCAGTCCCGGACGGCCTCCGGCCCGCGGCCGCAGGCGCCGTAGAGCGCGGCCCGCTCGGCCCGCGCCTCCACAAACCCGGGGTTGACCTCCAGCGCCCGGTCGAGCGCCCCCTCGGCGCCGGCCGGATCCCCCAGGACGGCCCGCGCCCGCGCTACCGCCAGCCACACGTCCGCGTACTCGGGCAGCGCCGCCGCCGCGCCCTCCAGCTCGGGCAGCGCCGCCGCCGCCGCGCCGCGGCCGAGGCGCGCCTGGCCCAATCGGAAGCGCGCCACGGCGTAGGCGGGCGCCAGCTCGAGGGCCCTCTGGAAGGCCTCTTCGGCGGCGCGCGGCCGACCCGCAGCCAGGTGCGCCAGGCCCAGCCCGTAGTGCAGATCCGGGTACTCGGGCAACCGCGCGCGCGCCCGGTCCAGTTCGCGCACGGCCCGCTCGGGGTCGCCGCGCCGCAACGCCAACCACGCCCCATCGCACCAGGCTCGCGGCGCCTCGCGGCTGGCGCCCAGTCCGGCCCGCAGCTCGTCGAGCGCCTCCGCATCGCGCCCCTCCGCGAGCCGGCAGAGGGCCAGCAGGCGCCGCGCCCGCGCGAAGCCGGGGTTCTTGCGCAGCGCCCGCTCGAGGGCTTCCGCCGCCCCCGCCGTGTCACCCGCGCAGAACCGTCCGGCGGCCGCGAAGAACAACAGATCGGGGTAGTCCGGGTGCGCCGCCAGCGCCTTCTCGAAGTCGTCGCGCGCCTCCTGGGCGCGGCCCAGCGCCAAGAGCGAGATGCCGCGGCGCACGCGCGCCTCGAGGTACGCCGCGTTGAACTCCAGAGCGCGCGACAGCTCGACCACCGCTTCGCCGTGGCGCCCCGCCTCGGCCAGGAGCCCCGCCAACCGGGCGCGCAGATCGGGGAAGCGCGGCTCGGCCGCGACCGCCAGCGCCATCTCGGCGACGGCTCCGGGAAGATCGCCTTGCGTGTAGCGCTGGAGGGCCTGCTCGAGCAGCTGCTGGGCCAGGGAACGGCGCTCGCCGGCGCGCCGCAGGCACTCGCGGGCCTCGTTCGAGAGTCCCTGCCAGGGATCCAGCCCGGGCACGTCGGGCAGGCGGAAACCCTGGCGGCGGGCGCGCTCCAGCGCGTCGCGCGCCGCCTCACTGCGGCCCAGCCGGTCGGCGCACACCGCCAGCAGCAGACGCGCCTCGAGGTAGTCGGGGCTGGCGGCCAGCGCCCGCTCGCACTCGGCCAGCGCCTCCTCTACCCGCCCGGCGCGCTCGAGCAGCGCGGCCAGGTGGTAGCGCAGGTCGGCGTAGTCGGGGTTGGCCTGGAGGGCGCGGCGGAGCTCGGCCTCCGCCGCCTCCGCGTCCCCGGCCCGCAGGTGCGCCAGGGCCAGGTTGCCGCGCGCCTCGGCGGCGTAGAACGCCCCGAGGCTGTAGTCCGGGTCCTCGGCGTCGCCGATGGACGCCAGCGCCTCCTCGAAGGACTTCACGGCCTCCGCGTACTCGCCCCGATTGAAGTGGACGATGCCGCGATTATAGTGCCGGTTCCCCCCCAGGCGGCGCAGGCCGGACCAGAACGCCACGGCGCTCTACTCCGCGTGCTTGCGCAGGAACGCCGGCACGTCGAGCGCGTCGTGCCCGACGGGCAGCGGCACGCGCCGCGCCGAGCGCCACAGCGCCGGCCGCTTGAGCGTCTCCGGCGACAGGGTGAAGTCCTCGGTCAGCTCGGCCAGGTCGGGCCCCGCCGCCTCGGGGCGCGCGGCGCGCTCGCGCAGGCGGTCCGGCCGGGCCTGGGCCCCGCCGAAGCCGGTGGCGATCACCGTGACCACCATGTCGCCGTCGAGCCGCGGGTCGATGACGGCGCCGAAGATCACGTTGGCCTCGACGCCCGAGGCCTCGATGACCACCTGCGACGCCTCGTTCACCTCGTGCAGGCTCAGGTCGCGGCCACCGGTGATGTTGAGCAGCACGCCGGTGGCGCCGGTGATCGACATGTCCTCGAGCAGCGGGCTGGCGATGGCCTGGCGCGCCGCCGTGATGGCGCGGTCCGCGCCGGAGGCGCGCCCGGTGCCCATCAGGGCGTTGCCCTGGTTGTGCATGATGGTCTTGACGTCGGCGAAGTCGAGGTTCACCAGGCCGGGCACGGTCACCAGGTCGGAGATGCCCTTGGTGGCCTTGAGCAGCACGTCGTCGGCCACCGCGAAGGC
>CAYLSO010000071.1:0-33513 GCA_964386525.1 uncultured bacterium | reverse complement strand
CCGGATGGTTCAGGAACGATGAGGTGCTGTCGGCCCGCAATCTGTTCCAGGGCGGGACGAACTTGGCCGGAGAGCCCCAAGAGGCGGCCAGCAGCATCGACCTCATCCTGACCAGGACGCAGCCCGTGGACGACACCGAGGGGCGCGACCCCACCAAGTACAAGGTGCTGTCCACGCCGGTGGACGCGCTCATCGTGGTGCCGCCCAAGCCCCCGGCGACCGACCCCATCCAGTACGTGGTGACCAACAACTCGCACCGCCTCTTCCTGGTGCGGGGAGACGCCGCGGCCAGCCTGGCGGAGAGCCAGCCCGCCGACACCACGCGCTGGTACATCTGGAGCTGGAAGGACGAGACGGTGGGCATCAGCGCCGCGAGCGGACCGCTGAAGACCGCCGCCTCCGGACCGTCCTCCGTGACCGCGACCTGGGGCCGCGTCAAGGCCGCCGCCCGCTAGCGCCGGCCCGCCGACGACCGAGATCGAAACCCCTCCCGGGATTTCCCCGGGAGGGGTTTCTTGTTACCTTCCCGCTGCTCCGGGCCTCGGGGCATGCCAGGCGCCGCCGCGCGCGGGGCGTTCCAGCGCCGGCAGCCAGCCGGCCCGGCGGCCCGGCAGGAGGCGCGCATGCAGAGCGAAGGCACCAACATCCAGAAGGGGCTGAACCCCCTCGCCAACGCGGAATCGCAGTTTGAGGAGGCGGCCCGCCTGCTGAGCCTCGACGCCGGCCTGCGCGAGCTGATCAAGCGCCCCCGCCGGGTCACGGTCGCCTCCCTGCCGGTGGTCATGGACGACGGTCGGCTGCGGGTCTTCACCGGCTACCGCGTGCAGCACTCCATCGCCCGCGGCCCCGCCAAGGGCGGCTTCCGCCTGCATCCCGACGTCACGCTCGAGGAGGTCGAGGCGCTGGCCGCGTGGATGACCTGGAAGTGCGCCGTGGTCGACATCCCCTTCGGCGGCGCCAGCGGCGGCATCGCCGTGGACCCCGAGAAGATCTCGCGCGGCGAGCTGGAACGCCTGACGCGCCGCTACACCGCCGACCTCTCCGATCTGTTCGGCCCCGACACCGACGTGCCCGGACCCGACGTCAACACCAACGAGCAGGTCATGGCCTGGATGCAGGACACCTACTCGACCTACGCGCGCCGCACCGTGATGGGCGTGGTGACCGGCAAGCCGGTCATCGCCGGCGGCTCGCGCGGCCGCCACGAGGCCACGGGGCGCGGCATGCTGTTCTGCGTGCGCGAGGCCTGCAAGCACCTCGGCATCCCGCTCGCCGGGGCGCGCGTGGCCGTGCAGGGCTTCGGCAACGTCGGCTCGATCGCCGCCCAGCTCCTGGCCAAGGACGGGGCGAAGATCGTGGCCGCCACCGACGTCAAGGGCGGCGCGCACAATCCCGAAGGCCTCGACATCGAGCGCGCCGTGGACCACGCCAAGAGCACCGGCAGCATCGCTGGCTTCCCCGGCGGCCGGCCGCTCACCGACTCCGTCATCGAGTACGACTGCGACATCCTCATCCCGGCGGCGCTCGAGAACGTCGTCACCCAGGCCAACGCCGATCGCGTCCGGGCCAAGATCGTGGCCGAGGGCGCCAACGGCCCCACGACGCACGAGGCCGACCTCCGGCTCACCGAGCGCCGCGTCTTCGTCATCCCCGACATCCTGGCGAACTCGGGCGGGGTGACGGTCTCCTACTTCGAGTGGGTGCAGAACAACATGGGCTTCTACTGGAGCGAGGCGGAGGTCAACCAGCGGCTCGAGCAGTACATGGTCAGGGCCTTCCAGGACGTCCTGCGGATCTCGCTCGAGTACGGGGTGAACATGAGGGTGGCAGCCTTCATGCTCGGCATCAAACGAGTCGTGGACGTGATTCAACTGCGGGGTGTCCACGCCTAGCCGGCAGCGCTCGGGCGGGGGGCTCAGGGGAGGCTGACCGTTCGCAAGACGCGCCCGAGGGCGCGGGGTGTCGCGCGAGGACGTGGGCGGCTTGCGGGTCCCGCCGACGAGCGCGAGCTCCCGGCCCGAGCACCGGTCAGGCGAACGGCCCCCGGAGCGGACTCCGGGGGCCACTGCCGACGGCCTTCGCCTGGCGTTCGCCCCCCGCCCCATATAGGCGAAGGGCGCGGGACCGCAGTCCCGCGCCCTCGTCACCCTGCCGCGCTGCCGCGTCCTACCAGCGGTAGGTCGCGCTCAGGCGGGTGAAGGGGATCTCGCTGTTGCCGCTGCCCATGTAGCTACCCGAGAACGCGAAGTCCTGGTTGAGCACGGCGTCCAGGTCCACGCGGCCGAGATGGAAGCCCGCGCCCACCGAGTACTGGAACGGAGAGTCCTTGATCTCGGTCTCGCCGACCCCGGCCACGACGGTTTCCAGCCCGCCCTTCAGCGTGAGCTTGGAGTACCAGGGCTTCGAGGCGCCCAGCCGCAGCGTGAACCACGACCAGAGGTTCGACTCCAGCGCCGCGAAGACGTTCGGCAACGTGCTGTAGCTCATCTCCGCCTTCGGGCCGCCGCCCGGGTTGTCGAAATCGGCGGTGACGCTCTGGAAAGCCACGCCCGCGGTCAGCCAGTCGCTCTCACGCAGCTTCCACTGGCCGGCCAGGCCGAGGTTGAGGCCGTTCATCTTGTTCGTGAGCGACGGCTCGCCGGTCGTCTTGGTGGACAGGTCGAGGGTGTAGTAGTTGACCACCGGCACGAGGTGGAAGTTCTCGGCCGTCTCGATATGCCCGCGGCCGTTGACCGCGAAGCTCAGGCCGCCGTCGTCCTCGAAGGTCTCCGGCGTCAGCTTGTCGGTGTCCTCGAAGCCGTACTGCCGGACGGCCACCGACAGGTCAGCGAAGCTGCTGCGACCGTTGGAATCCCAGTCGAAGCTGAAGCCGGCGCCCGCGCCCATGGTGTTCCAGCCGAACGCGCCGACGGTGCTGGCGATGAAGTTGAACACCTGGCGGGCGTTGAGGTCGCTGACCCCGCCCAGGCTCGATCCGGAGGTGTAGGGAGCGACCAGGACCTCGTCGTCCTCGTAGGACGAGTAGGCCTGGTTGAGCTGCAGGCCAAGGGCCATGTTGGAGAACTTGTATCCCCAGACCACGTTCCAGGCCTCGTTCGAGCCGCGGTTGATGTACTCGGCGCCGAGCGCCGGCGACAGCGGCGTCGCGTTCTCGTTGAGGTAGATGCCGAACGTGCCGATCTTGCCGCCGAACAGGTTGCCCAGCAGCAGGCCCATGCCGCGGCCCGCGTCGACGAGAGCCGGGTTGTAGGCGTTGTCCGTGAAATCGGAGATGTCGTCGTTACCGTCGCTGGCGTCCTTCACTCCCAGGTCGCCGTAGACGAGGTTCTGGTACCGGACGATCGCCGACGGGTACGCGGGAACGTTGGCGTAGTCCAGCATGTAGTCGCCCTGCACACCCAGGGCCTGGATACGCGCCGACGAAGCCATCGCCACGCTCGGGATCGCACAGGCGAGCAGCATCAAAGCCAGAAACCAGTAGACGTGCTTCGAACGCATGATCAGGGACCTCCTTGTGGTGGACCTCAT
The DNA here is from genome assembly GCA_964386525.1 of uncultured bacterium. Classification (GTDB taxonomy): domain Bacteria; phylum Eisenbacteria; class RBG-16-71-46; order RBG-16-71-46; family DASYSL01; genus CAYLSO01. Next base: position 29,985 of record CAYLSO010000071.1, on the reverse strand, counting down.
GTCGGGGGCGCCCTCCGCAAGACTCCGGCGCACCCCTCTTCCATCACCCCCAAAACCTCACTGGGAGCCGCTCCCACCTCCTTCCGGACGTCGGATTCAGAAACCCAACCGTCAAACGCCAAAACCTTGCCCCCCCAGGGGGACAAGGCGACGCTTCGCCAGACGCGCACCCCTAGCGGGATTGGGTGCTGGCCTGGCCACAGCCTCAGATACCCTAGGCCCTCCTGCCGGAGGGCTGTCAAGCGGAAAGTCAGTGCCGACCTCGTGCGGAAACCCTTGGAAAAGGCCATCTCCAAGCTCCAATATACTGGCTAACTAGCGTTTTGACAAAGTTTTGAGACTCCGGATTGAGACTTCCCCTGCCGACCTGGCCGTAAGCGTGGAGAAATTCACCGCCGCCCGCCCCCAGCGCCACGTGACCGACTTCCCCAGAAGTGGACCCGAAGAAGAGGAGACTCCCCCCCCGCGGACCTCGAGGCGACTCAGCCGGCCGCCCCGCTGCCGCCGCGCCGAGCGCTTTCCATTTGGCGGCAGCCACGAACTGGTCCTTCGAATCCCGCGGCAGCCTGATTCCGTGCCAGGCGAATACCGACTGGACGAAACCGGAACAGTCGTATCCCCAGACCGACCTACCCCCCCAAAGGTAGGGCGTGCCGAGGAGCCGCTCCGCCGTGCGCAGGAGCCGCGCCGGAGTTGGTGCCCCACCCGGCGCCGGGCCCCGCGCCAGCGCCGAGCGCGGCGCGTACCCCCGCCGTCCGTCCGGCAGCCCGACCTCGACCCAGGCACCCGCGACCTCGCCCGTGCTCAGGCGCGACTGCCAGGGTGCGACGAGCAGGACCGGGGAGCCGCGCCGCGGCGCCGCGCGCACGGACGCTTCCCTCGCCGCCACGCGCGCCACGGATTCGGCCGCCCAGCGCCCCAGCACCTCACCCGCCGCCGGGACCGCCCCCCAGGCGCGCAGCCACCCTTCGTAACCGTCCGCGTCCAGGCACACCCGCAGCCAGTCGCCTGCGGCCGTCACCTCGAGCACCCGGAACGTCTCTCCCAGCAGCCCCTGGCTCAGCAGCTCCGCGCTGTGGCCGGGCTCGCGTCGCAGCCCCACCACCCCCACCGTGACGATCCCGGTAGGCGGTGCCGCCGCGCTCCACTCGCTGCCCGTCACGGCGCGTCCTCGGTCACCAGCTCGTAGCGTCCGAACCCGCTGCGGTCGGCGAAGATGAAACGGCGATGAGGGCTGAGGTAGTGCCAGATCTGCAGGGGCGGGCTGTTCTGCGTCGCCGGGATGTCCTCCACCTGGTCCGGAGATCCGTGGCGGATGTAGACGCGTCCCTGGTCGGTGCGCCAGCCCGGCCCCGCGCCGGAGAACTGCGCGTTGGCCGAGCGCACGCGCCGCATGAACTCGAGCAGCGCCTCGTTGCGCGGCGTGTCGGGCGACGGATCGCGGCGCGCCCAGAACTGTTGCCAGAGCCGCTCCCGCTCCTCCGGCGCCTCCGCCTTGCGCAACGGCTCCAGCTCTCCGGGGTCGGCTACGTACTCGAGGATCTCCAGCAGCGTCGGCCATTGCCGCCCCGTCGGCGCAGTCACCGTTTCGATCTCGAAGCCCCCCTCCGCCCGCCACTTCCGCCCGCCCTCCTCCACGGTCACGACGAGGGCGTAGGAGCCGAGGAAGAGCCCGGAGACGTCGGGCCGGAGCGTGAACTGCCGCGTCCCCGCGGCCAGCAACGTGTCCCCACCCAGCACGTCGCCCCCGCTCTCGTCGGAGACCCGGTAGCGGAGCCGGTAGGCTCGCGCCTCGCCCCCGGGGCGCAGGTCCAGGACGGTGCTGCGGACGCAGAAGCGGAAAAGCTCGCCGGTGTAACGGCGGGCCGCATTGCGCGCGAAGACGTCGGCGCCGCCGCTCGAGTCCCGCACGCACTCGCCGAAGACCAGATCCCCCAGCCCAAGCCCGCCCTTGGCGAGGCCGGCGACCGCCAGAGGGCGCTCGGCCTCCGAGGCCACCCCGCTGTTGCTGTCCCGCACCTGCACCCTGACCTTGTATTTCCCCGGCCGCAGCCGGAACGAGCGGCTGGCCCCCACCCGCGACGACCCCTCTTTCGTCTCGTCGAAGGTCGCCACCACGAAACGCTCCTCCCACGCGTCCCCCGCGACCTGGCGCCCGCCGGCGTCGCGCACCACCACGAGGAATTCGAGGGCGGCCCCGAGTCCGGCCCCGACGCGCACGAACTGGCACTCCGTGTAGGGCAGCTGGATCTCGACCAGGAGCGTGGCGGCGCCGGTCGTGTCGAGGGAGGTCGAGAGATCGGCGGCGAAGCGGGGCGGGGTCACGGAGAACAGCGGGCCTTCGACGCTCGCCGTCGCGGTCGAGCGAGCGGGTGAAGCGCACAGGAGCAGGCTGGCTGCCCCCAGGAGGAGGAGTCCCCGCATGCGAGCCGGCACGCTCCCAAAGTACCACAACCGCCCTGCCGGCTTGCGGTCCGGCCCGAAGGCATCGCGCAGCTTGACGCCCCCCCGCCGGGATGGGGATACTCGATGGTAGTGATCGGGCCGAGCGGAGGGTGCTTGTCGGCTATACCGCGGCGCCGGCTGCCGGCGCTGTTCCTGTTGCTTGCGGGCGCGAGCCACGGGCTTGCCATGGCCGCCGGGGCGACGCCGCTTCCCCTCGCCGGGCCCATGCCCCCGGAGGTGGAGGAGGCCCGCGCCGCGGGGCTCTTCTCCCTTCACCCGCCCGATTCCTCCGGGTCCCGGGCCACGGGCTCGCTGCGCCCGCACGCCGGGGCCCGCCTCACCGAGGGCGACTGGCACGTCCCCGTCCTGCTCGTATCGTTCACCGACCAGGGGCCCGCCTTCGCCCCCGTGCGCTTCCAGACCCTGCTCTTCGACACCCTGGGCGCCAATCCGTTCGGCTCCTTCAGCGAGTACTACCGGGAAGTCTCCCGTGCCAAGCTGCGCATCACCGGCGACGTGTTCGGCTGGTACGCGCTGCCCAACCCGCGGAACTTCTACGCCTACGACAGCTACGGGCTGCGCCGCGTCGGCTTCCCGAACAACGACGCCGGCCTCGCCTATCACGCCCTGGCCGCCGCCGACCCCGACGTCGACTTCACCCGCTACGACCGCGACGGCGACGGCGAGGTGGACGCCCTCCTGCTCGTGCACGTGGGTCAGGGAGCGGAGGCCGCCTCTGGTGACCGCTCCAACCTCTGGTCGGTGACCTCCTCGCTCGCCGCGAACTGGAGCACGGTGGTTCCCTACGTCACAAAGGATCTGCGGCCGGGCTCGACGGCGCAGTTCATGCGGGTCAACAACTTCTGCGTGCTGGCCGAGCGCTCCCCGGTGCGCCCCGACTCGCTCACCGACATCGGCGTCTACTGCCACGAGTTCGGGCACATCCTCGGCTGGCCCGACCTCTACGACGCCAGCGTGCTCGGGGGCGGCACCAAGCTCGGGCCGGGCAACTGGTGCCTGATGTCCTCGGGGTCGTACGGCGGCGACAGCCGCAGCCCCGAGTTGCCGGCGCGCCCCTGCGCCTGGACGCTGATGGACGCCGGGTGGATCCAGGTCGAGAACCTCACGGAGTCGGGGCCCCGCACCTTCCCGCCGGTCGACGCGGCGGACGGCCGCGCCTACCGGATGTGGTGGCAAGGGGAGGCTTCCCCCGAGTACTTCCTGCTCGAGGACCGCGTGCGCCGCGGCTACGACGCCCGCCAGCCCGGCGAGGGCCTGCTGGTCTACCGCGTCGAGGAGGACATCATCGCCAGCCGGCGCGCCACCAACCGCGTCAACTCGGGATCCATCCTCGGCCTGCGCCTCGAGGAAGCGGACGGGCGCTACGATCTCCTCTACAGCGCCACGCGCGGCGACGACGGCGATCCCTTCCCCGGCGCCACGCACAACACTCGGCTCGCCGACGACACCTGGCCGTGGACGCGCACCTACGAGGGGCGCTACACGAATCTCATGCTGGCGCAGATCGAGCAGCGCGGCGAAGCCGTCGCCGCCTGGGTGCAGCTGCACCCGTCCGGCTGGGCGGAGCCGGAGCGTCACACGGTCGGCGCCCGGCTGCGCGCCGAGGACATCCGACCGTTGGCGCGCACGGGTTCCAATCTCCACCTCCTGGGCGTCAACGAGTCGGACGGCGCGCGCGTCTACGCCCTGCGGCGGGCTTACGACGTCTCCTGGGGACCGCTGGAGAAAGTGAGTACCTATCCCAACGCCACCGATCCATCGTGGACGGACCCGCTGGCGGGCCCGCTCACTGCCGTCTGGTCGGACCGGCGCTACGGCAACCCGGAGATCCTCTACCGCCAGTGGGCCGCGCCGCGCGGCGAGGAGCGCCGCGCCACCTTCTCGCCCGGCTTCGCCAACCATCCCTGCGGCGCCTGGCTGCCCGGCGGCGTGCTGGCGACTCTGTGGACCGACACGCGGCTCGGCAAGAACCAGATCTTCTTCAAGCGCTTCCTCCCGGGACAGGAGGCCGCCGCCCCGGAGTCGCTGGTGACCGATTCCTACCTCACCGCCGAGGTCTTCGACTTCGCGCTGGCCCGCACCCTCGACGGCGAGCTCTTCCTGGTCTACGCCGGACGGGGCGTCGAGGGCGACGAGGTCTACTACCAGCGCTTCCAGCCCCCCAGCGGCTGGTCGCTGCCGGCGCGGCTCTCCCAGTACGACGGCTACCCGAGCGGCAGCCCGGACGTCCTCGTGCTGCCGAGCGGCTACGTGCGCTTCGCCTGGCGGGACAACAGCCCGACGCGCGCCGCCATCCAGAGCGCGCTCTTCGATCCTCTCACCGGCAAGTTCCTGCCGGAACCGTCCACGCTCTTCACGAGCCAGTTCTCCCTTCCCGTCCTGCGCCTGGGTCGCGGCAGCGAGTTCAACACGTCCGTGGTCGTCGCCCGCGCCACCGAGCCGCCTCTCGACCGCGTGCTCGTCGGCTTCCAGCATCCCAACGAGATCTGGGATTACGGGCTCGGCTGGATCAGCCAGGGAACCGACGCCGGCGGCAGCAGCGTCGCGCTGGACACCGACGAGACGGGCACCCAGACCGTCCTCTGGACGGCGCTCGCGCCGGCCGCCACCGACCTCTGGACCTGCCGCCGCGTGCCTCAGACCGTCACACCCGTGGCGGTGGGACCGCCGCCCCCGGCGCCCGCGCTCGGCCCGGCCCTGGCCGCCAGCCCCAACCCGGCGCGCGGCCGGGTGCACTTCACCTGGGATCGGGTACCCCCAGGCGCAACCCTGAGCCTCTACTCACCCGCCGGTCGCCGCGTGGCCCGCCTGCCCGCCGGGCCATCCGGCGGCTCGTGGGCCGGCCTGGACGCCGACGGGACGCGCCTGCCAAGCGGCGTCTATCTCTACCGTCTCGAGGACCCCGCCGGCCACCCGCTCACCGCCACCCGGAAACTGGTGTGGCTGCGATGAGGCACGCCTTCGGCACCGCCTCCTGGGTGGCGACTCTCGCCATGGCCGCCAGCGCGGCCACCCTCGCCCCCGCCCACGGCGCGACCATCCGCGTCCCGGCGGACCAGCCCACCATCGCCGCGGCCCTCGCTCTCGCCGGGGCCGGCGACACCGTCCTCGTCTCCCCGGGCGTCTACGCCGAGCGCCTCGAGCACGCCTCCGGCGCGGTGCTGCGCGCCGCCGGGGGCGCCGGCTCGGTCGTCGTCGACGGTGGCGGGGCCGGAGCGGTGATCGAGTGCCGCTCTCCCGTGCCGGGGACGGCCGTCGAAGGACTGGTGCTGCGCGGGGGGAGCGGACAGCCGGATGGCGAGATCCGTATCGGAGGCGCGGTCGTGGTGCACGGGGGCTCGCTCCGCCTGGCCGACGTGCGCATCGAGGGCAGCAGCGCCGACCTCGGGGGCGGGCTCTTCTGCGACGGCGCGCGCGTCACCTGGACCGGTGGCGCCCTGGTGTCCAACGCCGGAGACATCGGCGGCGGCTGGTTCGCCAGCGGCGGCTCGCTGCTTCTCCACGGCGTCGAGGTCGCCGGCAACACGGCCCGCCTCGGGGGCGGCGGCTACGGCTCCGGACTGGCCCCGCTCGAGATGGTCTCCTGCGTCTGCCGCGACAACACCGCGCTCGAGGACGGCGGCGGGCTGTGGCTCGCGGGCACGGGGGCCGCGATCAACGATTCCCGCATCGTGTCCAACGGGGCCGGCGGCCGGGGCGGCGGCCTGCGCCTCGGCCCCGGTTCGCTCGCCACCCTGAGCTACAGCGTCTTCGCGGGCAACACCGCCGGCGCGGCGGGTGGCGGCCTGGACGTGACCTGCGACGGCCCCGCCGGCCCGCCGTGCGCGGAGGCGAGACTCTTCCACGTGGACCTGGCCGCCAACCGGGCGCCGCAGTCGGGGGCGGCTGCCGTCTCGGGTGCGGCCCGAATCGCGGTCGAGGCCAGCCTGGTCGCCCGCAACGAGGGGGGACTCGCGTGCCTCAGCTCCCAGGCCACGCTGAACGTCTCCTGCTCGGTGATCTTCTCGAACGAGGTCTCTCCGACCCGCACCGACTGCGAGCCCGTCTATGCGGATACGCTCGAGACCGACCCGCGGCTTTGCGACCTGCCGGCCCTCGACTTGCTCCGCTGCGCCAATTCGCCGCTCCTGTCGCCGCCGGCCTGCGGCCTGCCCTACCTCGGAGCGCTCGGTGCGGGGTGCGGGCCCTGTGGTCCAACTCCCGTCGCCTTTGTCACTTGGGGCCACCTGAAGGCTCGCTACCGCTGAGGCAACCCTCGATTCCGTCGCCTTGGGTGCCGATACGAGATAGTTGACAGGAAGGGCCGTCCGGACCTAGGCTGCGGCAACCACGGAACGCGAACGACGGACGCTCCCAGTGGACCGCCGTCCCCGTCTTGCCACGCTCAGCCACGCACCGACCGGTCCGGTAGCACCGACGCCTAGGGAACGAATCAGGAGGGATTCGCGATGGCCTTTGCCCCCACAGCCACGGCGAGTCGTGCCCGCGTGGCCCGGGCTGCCTCCGCGGTCTTTCCGCTCGCCCTCTTGGTCTGCGTTTCGGCCGCGCGAGCCGAGGACGTCCCGCCGCCCCCGCCTCGCACCTGGGACGATCTGCCGGTGGCCGAGAAGTTCCTCTCGCCGGTCGGCAGCCCGGAGGACTTCACCCTGCCGGCCCCCGGGGAAGCCCAAGGCTACGCGCTGACGCGTGGACTGCAGAATCAGCGGCGCGACCGCCACCTCGGCCTCGACCTCTCCAACCAGCGGTTCGGCGGCGAGGTGCGGGCGCCGGCCGACGGTATCGTCCTGGAAGCCCGCCGGCATTCCGGCTGGGGCCAGTTGGTCGTCATCGTCCACCAACTGCCAGGCGGCGACCGCGTGCTCTCGCTCCTGGCCCACCTCAAACCGGGCTCCGTCGCCGTCAAGCCGGGTGAGCGCGTGCGCGCCGGCCAGATGGTGGGCGAGGTCGGCAGCAGCGGCCGCTCCACCGGACCGCACCTGCATCTCGAGTTCCGCAATCTCGGTCACGCCGACCCCTGGCAGACACTGTGGGAGCAGGCCCCCGCCCTCGACCCGCTGCGCGTGCTGGGGCAGCAGCTAGCCGGTGCTTTTGCCCCCGGCCTCAGAGGCGCCGCCGGCAGCGGCGGCGACGCCCCTCTGGCGCTGCACCACTGGGGCGAGCCGTACCTGCGCGATGTGCAGGGCGACCGCCGCGGCGGCAAGGCCTCCTTCGGCGACCCCGAGGCGACCCTCGAGCGCCGGGAATTCTACACGTGGCTGGCCCGCCTCTCGGGCGGCCGCCTCGCCGCCCGGCCCGCTTGGCCCACGGTGCGGCGCGCCCTCGGCCGCCGCGGCCTCGCCCAACTTCCCGACGCCCATGCGGCGGGAGCCCCGGTCGGTCGCGACGAGGCCGCGCACGCCCTCTCGCACCTGCTCTCCACCGACTTCCTACCCGGTCTCGCCCAGGACGCCCGCGTCGCCAAGAGCGCCCTGCGCACGCACGGCCTGCCGCTTCCCGCCCCGGCCCTGTCGGCCGAGACGGACCCGGTGGCCGGCCCCGACCGCCCGCTGACCCGCGCCGAGGGCGCCCTGCTGGTCATGGCCGCGCGCTCGTGGCCCGGTGCGGCCGACCGGCACCCATGAGCCACGCCGGGTCCGAGGATCCCCAGCCCGCATCGGTGACCGGTTTCCACCACGAGCTCGGCCGCAAGCTCAAGCAGGAGCGTCTGCGCCGCGGCCTCACCCTGAAGGACATCGAGAACCGCGTCGGCATCTCGGCCACGCACCTCTCCGAGGTCGAGCGCGGCAAGTCGTCGCCGACCGTGGGCGTGCTCGACAAGATCGCGCGCGCCCTCGGCACGCGCTCCTCGCTGCTCATCGAGCTGGCCTCCGGTCCGCCGCTCTCCCACACGCGTCCGGGCGACCGCCGGGCGGTGCTCAGCACCGACGGCACGGTGCGCACCGAGAGCCTCTCCGACGCCTTCCCCGGCGCCGAGATCTCGCTGCTGCTCAAGACCTACTCCCCGGCGCCGGCCCGCAAGCTCCGCCCGCGCGGGCACGAGGGGGAGGAGTTCGTCTACGTGCTGAGCGGGCGGCTCAGGGTGTACGTGGGCGAGGAGCAGCACCTGCTCGAGGCCGGCGACAGCATCCACTTCAAGTCCGTCCAGCCGCACGCCTTCGAGAACCCCGCCGAGGAGCCCTGCACGACGCTGCTCGCGACCTGCCCGCGCTATGCGCTCTAGCCCCGCCGCCGATCCGGCCAAGCGCGGTGAGATCGGCCGACGCATCCGCGCGGTCCGCACGGAGCGCCACCTCACGCTGCGGCAGGTCGCGAGCCGCGCCCGGCTCTCGGCCACGCACATCTCGGAGATCGAGCGCGGTCACACCACACCCACGGTGGGCGCGCTGGTGCGCATCGCCGCCGCCCTCGGCCGCGAGCCGCACTTCTTCCTCGAGGCGGAGTGGCTGCCCGAGGTCTCCGTGGTGCGCCGCGCCGACGCCAAGCGCATCCCCCACCCCGAGGCCGCGACCGGACACGCCGACTCGCTGACGCAGGGGATTCCCGGCGGGCGGCTCGCCTGCGCGCGCCTGACGATCGAGCCCGGCGTAGGGCCGTCCCCCGGGCCCTCGGTGCACGGCGAGGTGGGGGGCTACGTGCTGCGCGGCCGACTCGAGATCCGCCTCGGCGAGGAACTGATCTCGCTGGGCCCCGGAGACGGCTTCCACCTGAGCGCCGACCTGCCGCACTCCCTGCGCAACGCGGGCGAGGAGCCGGCGGAGGTGCTCTGGGTGGCGAGCAACCCGGCCAATTCGAGCCGCTGACCGGCCGCCGCCGGTCCGGAATCAGCCGCCCCGCGCGCCACCCCTTCGCCGCCGCTCGTCGGCGGCTCTCTTTGGTCTTCAAGCACGCTGCACGCGGTCCCGGCCGGGGCTTGCGAATTGCAATCCGCGCCCCCCTTTCCCGCGTCCCCGCCACCCCTCCAAGCCGCTGACCCGGGCGTGGTTCCGGTCCGTTCTCCCCAAGGTCCACTCTGGCACGCGATTCGCTCCGTGCAGGTTATCGGGAGGAGTCTCCCGGAGGCCCGAGATGCGCCCAAGAGCCGGTTTCTCGCTGACCGAGATGATGGCCACCGTCCTCATCCTGGGGATGATCGCCGCCTTCTCCGTGCCGGCGGTCAACAAGTACCTGACCGGATGGAACCTGAAGAGCGGCCACAGCACCGTGGTCTCGGAGCTGAAGCTGCTCCGGCAGAAGGCGATCACGCGCGGGCAGAGCCTGCGCATCTGGTTCTCGCCGAGCAGCGACATGTACTGGTTCCAGGATCCGAAGACCAGCGTCTGGACGGTGTACCGGCTCCCCAACCGCGTGACCTTCGCGACCGTGGCCTTCACGAGCGGGCCGTACGACACCTACATGGAACCGGACGGCCGCTCGCGGCACGCCGGCCGGATCGTCCTGGTCAATACCGCCGGGGTTCGCGACACCGTGGACGTCGACCTCTCGGGCTGGGTGGGACGGCCGTGAGCCCCCGCCCCCGCCGCGCCGCCGCGCCGCCCCGCCGCGCCGCCGCCGGCATGACCATGGTCGAGCTGCTGATGTCGCTGGTCATCCTGGCCATCGGCGTGCTCAGCGTCTCGGCCATGTTCCCGCTGGGCAGCCGCAACTCCACCGCCGACCGTCTCGTCACGCAGGGCACGGAGCTGGCGCAGCAGAAGATGGAGCAGCTGCGCACCGTATCCTTCAGCCACGCCGACCTGACGGTCGGGACGCACCCGTCCGGGGGCGGCGAGTCGGTCGGCAACAACGGCCGCTTCCAGCGCTCGTGGACGGTCACGCAGTTCTCGGGGAGCTTCTCGGACATGAAGCTCGTGGACATCCGGGTGACTTGGACGGCGCCCGATCCCGACACCATCCGGCTGGTCACCTACTTCAAGAGATAGGCCATGACTCGACGCGAATCCGGTTTCTCCCTGGTCGAACTGATGGTGACCCTGGTCATCCTGGCCATGGTCGTGGCCGCCCTCATGGTCGTCATGATCGGCAGTCAGCGCAGCAAGGCCTCCACCGAGAGCCTCGTCGAAGCGCAACAGTCGGCCCGCGTCGCTGCGGAGATCATCAGCGAGGACATCCGCAGCGCCGGCTACGGCGTCGACAAGGACGCCGTGCCGCCGCAGCCCGCCTTCGCCTACGTCGACTCGACGGAGCTCATCCTCTACGGCAACCTGCAGCCGATGGTCTACCGCTCGTCGGCGTCGCCGAGCCCCACGAACCCGCCGCTGGCTCCCGATCCGCAGGGCTCGCCGAAGCCGCCGAAGGTCGCCGGCTCCGTCTACCCGGCCGGCTACGCGCTGCCGTCCACCAAGTGGCGCGGGGGCGCGGAGATGATCCGCTACACCCTCGACGTCAACAGCGACGGCGTGGTGGACGGTTCCGACCAGAGCACGGCGCTGGCCAGCGACGCGGCGCGCTCCGCCAACCCGAACGACTTCATGCTCGCCCGCGTCGTCTACGGCGACTCCTCGGGCTCGGCGCCCACCGCCGGCAACAACGGCGGCACCATGGAGAAGGTCGGCCTGGTGCGCGGGCCGGGGACCGGCGTGCCGCCCCTGTTCACCGTCTACCTGGGGTCCAACCCGACCCCGTGGGACTGGGCCAGCGGCCCCGTGCCGGCCGACCGGCTCGACGAGATCTCGCGCGTGCTGGTGAGCGTGACCACCGAGGCCCGCCGCCCCGACCGCGCCGGCAACTACGCCCGCGCCACCGTCACCACCGAGGTCAACTCGCTGCGCAACGTCCCCGAGGCCGGGAACACCACCTACGCGGTCGACGGCTACGTCTTCGTGGACCTCAACCTCAACCAGACCAAGGAGGTCGGCGAGGCGGGGATCCCGAACGCCGTCATGCGCCTCGGCACGAGCGGGGTCGCCGAGACGAACGCCCAGGGGTACTACATCCTGAGCGCCGCTCCCGCCCAGTACACGCTGCGCCAGGAGGTCCCCGAGGGTTACGGGGCATTCGCCCCCGACACCTTCGTGGTGAACTTCCTGCTCAGCCAGTCGAACGTCACCCACTCCTTCGCCGACACCGCCCGGCACGGCGGCTGGATCGTGACGACCTGCTGGCAGGACACCGACGGCGACGACGTGCGCGACGTCGGCGAGCCGCTCGAGGCGCGCGTGCCCGTCACGGTCAACGGCGATACCCGCGATACCGACGGCTCCGGCCAGACCGCGCACTTCGTCTCGCCCGGGACGTGGACGGTGAGCGCCACGGCGCCCGACTCCATGTACGTGACGACCACCAACCCCCTGACCGTCGCGGTGGTCGACGGCGACACGACGGCGGCGGAGTTCGGCCTGGTCACGGGCGGCACCGGGACGGTCACCGGCAAGGTCTGGAAGGACCTCGACCGCGACGGCGTCGTGGACGCCGGCGAGCCCGGCATCCCGGGCGTGTGGGTGGCGATCACCAAGAACGCCACCACCGAAGTGCTCGGCTTCGCCACCACCGACGCCAGCGGCGATTACTCCGTCGAGGTGCCCAGCAACGACCCCGACCACGTCACGCCCTACGAGCTGACCTACCAGGTGCCGAACGGCTATTACCCCATCGGCTCCACGGTGGTGCAGCCCATCTGGCTCGACCCCAGCGAGGTCATCGCCGGGATGAACTTCGCCGTGCAGTCCTTCAACCTCATCACCCTGACCGCCGACCGCGTCCTGTCGCTGGGCGCCGCCGAGCTGCGCGAGAAGGACTGGACCGGCGCCGACAACGCCTATGCGACCAAGGGGCACAAGGACGTCGACCTCATCCTCGGCTCGGAGTACGTGTCGAACCCGAACATCTCGGTGTGGTTCAACCGCTGGGACACCTTCCCCTACTTCAGCGGCGGCCCCACCTACTCGCGCAACGCCCAGGCATCCGCCCTGTCGCTCGCGGCGGGCTGCCTCGACGCCGGCACGGAGCCGCTGCGGCCGGACGTGGTCACCGGTCTGGTGACCTACGCCAGCGGCAACATCGCCGTCTGGCTCACCCAGAACACTTCGGGCAACTTCGGTTATCTGCCGACCAACCCGACGTACTACAAGACCCAGGACAACGGCGACGTCAACGCCGTGCTGCTCAACCTCTGCGACGCCAACGCGACGCTCGACCTCATCGTCGGCACCAAGTCTTACGCCAACACCGGCACCCTCGAGATCTGGCTCAACAACGGCTCCGGGGTCTTCACCCGCGACGAGATCTACCCCACCGGCGGCGGCGTGCCGGCCGGCGGACTGGGCGAGATCCGGGCCATGGCGCTCGGCAACTTCGACGCCGACAGCGATTCCGATCTGGTGGTGGTCACCAAGACCAGCGACCTCTACGGCAAGCTGCACGTCTTCGAGAAGATCGGCACCGGCGCGGGCAACCGCTTCCAGTTGCGCCTCACCGGCGACCTCTCGGGCGAGGGCAACGCCGTGGCGGTGCTCGACGTGGACGGCGACGGCCGGCGGGACTTCGTGATCGGCACCAAGACCAACAGCAACTCCGGCAAGCTCGAGTACTGGCGTAACGGCGGCTCGTTCGGCTTCACGCGGGCCCGCGAGGTCAACGCCCCGGGGATCGTCCTCTCGCTGGCCGCCGCCGACTACGGCGGGCTCGGGCGGGCCGACCTGGCCGTCGGTTTCCGCGACAGCGACGTCTCCTACAGCGGCGGGGTGCGCATCTACAGCACCGACAGCGGGACGCTGGCCAACAGCGGCGTGGATCCGGCCGCCGGCACGGCCAGCTATATGACACCCGCGGCCACCACCAACAACTTCAACTACGGCGCCAACCCGCTCGGGCCCTCGCCGCAGCTGCCCGACATCGCCGTGGCGCAGAAGCCCACGGCGACGACCGGCCAGGTCATCGTCTTCATCCGCTAGGAGCCCGCGCATGCGACACCCGCTTGCTCACCGAACCCGGAGCGACCAACGGGGCATGGCCCTGGTGATCGCCCTGCTCATCCTGCTGGCCCTCTCGATGCTCGGCGCCGCCCTCATGGTCACCGTGGGCACCGAGACCCGCATCGCCGGCCACCAGCTGCGCAACACCCAGGCCCTGGCCATCGCCGAGGGCGGCGTCCAGGAGGCCATGCTCCGCCTGCGCGCCGGCGAGGTCCCGGACAACCTCAACAAGCGCGCGGTCACCGTCATCTACGAGGCCCCGGCGGGCTCGCTGCCGGTCTCCGGGGCCGACACCACCAGCCTGCCCACCCTCCAGCCGGCCGGCTCGTACCTCGGCTACTCGAGCGCCAGCAAGCAGTACGCGCAGGGCAGCACCACCGACCTGCGCATGCTCTCGGTGCGCTACAAGACGGTCATCACGCCGGGCTCGCCGCCGGACACGCAGATCGTCCGCTACGACGACACCCACAATCCGAAGTTCAACACCACCACCGGCACGGCGGTCTTCCAGGTGGTCTCCACCGGCGGGTCGGGCAGCGCCATGCGCGGCGTGGTGGCGGAAGTGACGCGCTCCAAGTTCAACATCCTGGCCAGGGCGGCGGTGGCGGCCCAGGTGGGCATCCAGTTCAAGGGCAACATCAAGATCTGCGGCCACGACCACCGGGCCGACACCCAGATCGGGGCGGAGCCGCCGACGTGCAACCTCCCGTATGGCTCTGGGGGCTGGCTGAGCTCCGACGCCCACGGCTCGTGCATGCCCGGCGGCTGGAGCGAGGACGAGATCACCCAGCAGGGCTCGCCGAACATCTACGGCGAGCCGTCGCCCGAGGACGAGAACAACGGCACCGGCTTCTACAGCGGCCCGTGGGACGCCCTCGGGATGAGCCAGACGGACTTCTGGAGCTGGGTGGGCCCGGCGCAGTCGTCGGTGCCCGGCGGCGTGCCCAACGGCATCTACCGCCTCGACGACGACGGCGTCGCGCAGAACCAGTCGGGCAGCTGGAACTTCAACGGCGGCGACGCCGACGGCCTCCTCTATTGTGACGGCGACCTGCGCATCAACGGCAACTTCACCTATCGCGGCCTCATCTACTGCGAGGGCGACCTCGACATCAACGGCAACGCCTGGATCCTGGGCGGCATCGTCGTGCGCGGCAAGACGGTCGTGAAGATCGCCAACGGCTCGGCGATCGTGCTCTACTCGGCCGAGGCCATCCAGCAGTACATCTCCAAGTACGGCGGCAACATCCGCATGCTCTCCTGGCGCGAGTTCTAGCCCGCGGGCGCGGCGCCCGCGTTGGGCGCCGCCCTTGACGCGCCGCGCTCTCCCCGGCACACTGCGCAGCCGACTCGAACGATCAACCAGCGGGTACGGACTCCGCGCCGTCCCGGCGCGCTCCGCCCGTGCGGCGGCCGCCCGGGCGCGGCGCGGGCGGAGGCGGCATGCGCTATCGCGACACCCTGAATCTCCCCAAGACCGACTTTCCCATGCGCGGCGAGCTGCCCAAGCGCGAGCCCGGGCTCCTGCAGCGCTGGGAGGCGCTTGACCTCTACCACCGCCTGCGCCGCGAGCGCGCCGGCCGGCCGCGCTACGTGCTGCACGACGGCCCGCCGTACTCGAACAACCACATCCACCTCGGCACCGCCGCCAACAAGATCTGGAAGGACGTCGTCGTCCGCTACCACACGCTGCTCGGCGAGGACGCGCCCATGGTGCCCGGCTGGGACAACCACGGCATGCCGATCGAGAACGAGGTGGCGCGCGAGTTTAGGGCGCAGAAGCAGGAGCCCGAACGGCTGGCCCTGCGCCACCGCTGCCGCGAGTACGCGCAGCACTGGTTCGAAGTGCAGCGCACCGAGTTCCGGCGCCTCGGCGCGCTGGCAGACTGGGAGCGCCCCTACCTCACCATGGACCTCGACTTCGAGGCCGAGCTGGTCGAGGCCTTCGCCGAGCTGGCCGCCGAGGGCTACATCTACCGCGGCCTGCGTTCCATCCACTGGTGCCCGACCTGCGCGAGCGCTCTGGCCGAGGCCGAGATCGAGTACGAGGAGGACCCCTCGCCGTCGATCTACGTGGCCTTCCCCCACCGCCGCGGCGAGGTCCGCCCCGACGCGGCCGCCGGGGCCCGCGTGGCCGAGCTGGACGGCTACGCCGACCTCGCGGCCCTGGTGTGGACGACCACGCCGTGGACGCTGCCGGCCAACCTCTTCATCATGCTCGGCCCGCAGTTCGAGTACGTGGTGGTGGAGGCCGACGGGCGCCGCTTCCTCCTGGCCGCCGACCGGGTGGCCCCGGTGCGCGAGGCCGCCGGCTGGAAGGATGTGCGCGAGCTGGCCCGCTTCGCCGGCACCGACCTGGCGGGAGCGGTCTTCTCCAATCCCATGGACCGCCCTTCGCCCCTGGTGGACGGCAACCCCTTCGTGGTGCTCGAGGAGGGCACGGGGCTCGTCCACTCCGCCCCCGGCCACGGCAAGGAGGACTTCACGGTCGGCCAGCGCGAGGGCTTCCCGGTGCTCTCCCCGGTGGACGCCGTGGGCCGCTTCACCGGCGAGGCCGGGCGGTGGGCGGGCCGCGAGGTGTTCGCCGCCAACCCCGAGATCGTCGCCGACCTGGTGCAGCGCGGGCGGCTCGTCGCCGAGACCTCGTACGTGCACCCCTACCCGCATTGCTGGCGCTGCAAGGGGCCGGTCATCTTCCGCGCCACCGACCAGTGGTTCCTGAGCATCGACCACCAGGGACACCGCGACCGGGCCCTGGCCGCCGTGGGCGGCGTGCGCTGGGATCCCCCCGGCAGTCAGAACCGCATCCGCGACGCCGTCGCCGGCCGGCCCGACTGGTGCCTGTCGCGCCAGCGCTCGTGGGGCGTGGGCATCCCCGCCCTCTACTGCGAGGCGTGCGGCCACGCCATGCTCGACGCCGCGGTGATGACCAAGGTGGCCGAGCGGGCGCGGCAGCACGGCTCCGACGACTGGTTCGAGACCCCCGTCGAGAGCTTCCTGCCGGCCGGCTTCGCCTGCGCGCAGTGCCGGTCCACCGGCCCGTTCCGCAAGGAGACGGACATCCTCGACGTGTGGTTCGACTCCGGCTGCACGCACCGCGCCGTGCTCGAGAAGCGCGCCGACCTGGGCTGGCCGGCCGATCTCTACCTCGAGGGCCCCGACCAGCACCGCGGCTGGTTCAACTCGTCGCTCATGGTGGCGGTCGGCACGCGCGGCACGGCCCCCTACCGCGCCGTGCAGACGCACGGCTGGATCCTCGACGCCGACGGCCGGGCCATGCACAAGTCGCTCGGCAACGTCGTCTCGCCGCTCGCGGTCATCGAGAAGAGCGGGGCCGACATCGTGCGCCTGTGGGCCTGCTCGGCCGACTGGCGCACCGACGTGCGGGTCGGCGACGAGATCCTGACGCGGGTGGCGGATTCCTACCGCAAGGTCCGCAACACGTTCCGCTTCCTGCTCGCCAACCTCAGCGACTACCGCCCCGCGCCCGGGGCGGATCCGCCCGCCGAGGGCGCCCGCGATCCCCTGAACGCCGCCTTCCTGGGCCGGCTGCGCACCGCCTTCGCCGAGGTGCGCGAGGCCTACGCCGGCAGCCGCAACCACGTCGCCGTGGCACGCCTGGTGGACCTGTGCGTCAGCGATCTTTCGGCCGTCTTCCTCGACGTGCGCAAGGACGCGCTCTACACGCTGGCGGCCGGCGACCCGCTGCGCCGCTCGACGCAGGCCGTGCTGGCCTACGCCCTCGAGCAGCTGGTCTTCGCCTGGGGGCCGATCCTGCCGTTCACCGCCGAGGAGGTGTGGCTGGCCTCGCCGTGGCTGGCGGCGCGCGCCGAGAGCCTGTTCCTGGCCGAGTGGCCGGACCCGGCCGCCGGCGGGCTCGCCGAGGCCGAGGCCGGCGCGGCCCGCTGGGCCGAGATGCTGGCCGTGCGCGAGGCCGTCCACCGGGCGCTGGAGCCGCGGCGCGCGGCGAAGGAGTTCACCGCCTTCACCGAGGTCTCCGTGACGCTGGCGGCCGACGGCCGCGTGCGCCAACTGCTCGGCGCCATGGACGACGAGGATTGGCGGTCGTTGCTGCTGGTCAGCGAGGTGTTCGTCGAGAGCCTGAACGGCGAGGGCGCCGCGCTGCAGGCCGAGGCGGCCGCCGCCGCCGAGCAGCCCCTGGGACCCGGTTGCGGACGCCTCGTGGTGCTGGGCAAGCCGACGGCGCACACCCGCTGCGAGCGCTGCTGGATCCACCGCGCCTCGGTCGGGCACGTGGCGGCCCACCCGTCCTTGTGCGAGCGCTGCGTCCGGGCCCTGCCGGAGGGGTTCGTTCTGACGCCGTAGGCGGCGGGCGCGACGGCCGGGGCCGGCGGGTCTAGCGGGGCTTCGCCTCCGGCAGCGGCAGCGGCACCTGCGGCGGGTAGCGCCGCTTCAGCTCTTCGACCAGGTCGTGGAACGCGGGCGTCGGGCCCTGCAACGGCACCTGGTCGGTATCTACCACCTTGACCTCGAACTGCCCCTGGGCCTGCTCGATCCACTCGTCGTACGCGCTCCCCAGGCGGCGCAGGTAGTCGATGGTGATGCTCTTCTCGCTCTCGCGGCCGCGCCGGGCGATGCGCTCCATCAGGGTCTCGGGGCTGGCCTTCAAGTAGAGGATGAGGTCGGGCTTGCGCAGGAAGCCGGCCAGGATGTCGAACAGCGCCGTGTAGTTGTCGTAGTCGACCTTCGACATGTCCCCCTGCTCGTGCAGGGTGCGGGCGAAGATCCAACGGTCCTCGTAGATGGTCCGGTCCTGGATGAAGGCGTCGGGCGCGTCGCCGATGGTGACCTGGGCCTTGAAGCGCTCGGAGAGGAAGTAGATCTGCAGGTGGAACGCCCACCGGCTCATGTCCTTGTAGAAGTCGTCCAGGTAGGGATTCTGGATGACGGGCTCGTAGTAGGCGTACCAGCCGAGGTCCCGGGCCAGGCGGTCGGTGAGCTCGGTCTTGCCCACTCCGATGTTGCCGGCGATGGCGAGGAAGTATCCGTGGGGCATGGGCCGCATTGTCGCCGCCCGGGGCCGCCGAGACAAGGGCCTCAGCCGGCCCCGTCCGCGACGCCGCCGGAGCGCTACGGCACGGAGATCGCGCGGCGCGCCAGGCTCACTCCCGGCCCGCTCAAGCGCACGAAGTAGACGCCGGCCACGCCGCCCCGCGCCGCCGCCGGCCGCCAGGTCACTGTGCCGCCACCGGAGATGCCGTCGGCCAGCCGCGCCACCCGCGCGCCACGCACGTCGTAGACGTCCACGCTCAGCGGCCCCTCGCCGGCGAAGCGCACGGTCAGCTCGCCGCGAAACGGCGTCGGGCCGGCCTCCAGCCGGGCCCCGGCCGCAGCCGCCACCGGCGGCCCCACCGCCACCGTGGAGTTGGGCACCGGCGGCTCCCCGGCGTCGATCCAGGCCGTGTAGACGTAGGACGCCGTGGCCCGCGAGGCCTCGTCCAGCCGCTCCTGGGTGAAGCCCTCGGTCTCGTGCCACAGCGCCTGGTAGTAGAGCGCGTCGTAGGCGCCGCCGGACACCGCCTTGGCCGTGTTGTCGGCCGCCAGGACGTCGTCCACCCACCCCCAGGAGGCGGTGATGATGTCGAACATCCCGTCCACGGCGTCGGGGTAGTACTGCACGGGCATCGGGTCGGTGTGCAGCCCGCCGAGGAACTGATTCAGCATGGTGCTCTCGTAACGCGAGTGGATGCCGTTGTTGCCGGTGTATTGCCCGTCGTAGTTCTTCGTGCAGTGCAGCGGCTGGCAGCCGTCGGCGACGTAGTGGCAGAGGTCGGCGATGGTCACCGCCAGGGCGTCGAACTGGGCCCCCTGGAACTGCTGCGTCATGGTGGCGGTCACCTCCCCCACCGCCCACGGCAGAACCCCGTTGTTGAGCACGACCGACGCCCCGTACTTGGCCTCGAGCACGCTGCGCTGGTGCGACAGGGTCCCCGCGAGGAACTCCGGGTACCAGTCGATGTCCAGGTAGTGCCGGTAGCTCTCGCCGGGCGTGTAGGACTTGCGCGTGTCCGGGTCGGTCACCTTCTGCTCGACCACCGCGTCGTAGGTGCGCAGGCCGTCGATCCCCGGCGGCAGGTGCTGTGAATAGTTGCGCGCGATGTAGCGGTGCCCTTCCCCGCCCCAGGTCCAGCCGCAGGCCGGGAACACCGCCCACAGGAATGCCACCGCCACCAGCGCGCGGCCCGCCGTCGCCATGCCGAGTCGTCTCACCGGGATCTCCCCGCTTTCTAGCGCGTCCCGCCGCCGGCGGGCGCGGAGCCGGCGGCCCCCTCGCCCGGCGCGGCCAGCGAGCCGGTCTGCCACAGGATGAAGGTGCTCACGTCGAGCCACTCGTCGATCTGCTTGCTCAGCGGCTTGCCCTGCCCGTGGCCGGCCTTGGGCTCGACGCGCAGCAGGATGGGCAGATCGCCCCCGGTGGCGGCCTGCAGCCGCGCCGCCATCTTCATGGCGTGCAGCGGTGCGACGCGGCTGTCGGACTCCGCGGTGGTGAGCAGCACGGCCGGATAGGCCGTGCCCGGGGTCACGTGGTGGTACGGCGAGTAGGCGTAGAGAAACGGGAACTGCGCCGGGTCGTCGGCCGTGCCGTACTCGGGGATCCACAGCCGCGCGATGGCGAAGTGCTGGTAGCGCAGCATGTCGAGCAGCGGCACCGCCACCACCGCCGCGCGGATGAGGTCGGGCCGCTGCACCACGAGCGCCCCGGTCAGCAGGCCGCCGTTGGAGCCGCCCCAGACGGCCAGCCGCCGGCGCCCGGTGTAGCCCTCGCGCACCAGGAACTCGGCGGCCGCGATGCAGTCGTCGAAGACGTTCTGCTTCTTCTCGAGCCGTCCGGCCTCGTGCCAGGCGCGGCCGAACTCGCCGCCGCCGCGCAGATTGGCCTCGGCGAAGACCACGCCGCGCTCGAGCAGCGGCAGCAGGCGCCGGTCGAAGGCCGGCGTCTGGTTGATCTCGAAG
Organism: uncultured bacterium; assembly: GCA_964386525.1. Taxonomy (GTDB): domain Bacteria; phylum Eisenbacteria; class RBG-16-71-46; order RBG-16-71-46; family DASYSL01; genus CAYLSO01. The sequence goes on along the minus strand of CAYLSO010000071.1, from coordinate 9,634 downwards.
CCGCCGTAGCCGGTGAGCAGCGCCGGGCTCTGCCCGTCGCGCGCCAGGCCCTTCTTGTGGACCACGAACATCGGCACGCGCGTGCCGTCCTTGGAGGCGTACCACACCTGCGCGGTCTCGTAGGCGGACAGATCGGCGCCGCAGTCGAGCTGCTCGACGGTCTCGAGCTTCCCCGTGGCGGTGTCCAGACGCAGCACCGCGGTCGGGTAGGCGTAGGAGTCGAACTGGAAATAGGCCTCCGGCCGCCCGGCGACCGTGGAGAGACTCCTCGCCGTGCCCAGCGTCGGCAGCGCCACCTCGAAGAGGCGCTCGCCCGACCGCTCGTGCACGAACAGCCGCGAGTGGGCGTTCTCCAGCACCAGCACGACGAGCCGCCCGCCGGCGATACCGAAGTCCTCGATGACGCCCTCGCCCTCGGGGACCACAGCCGCCCAGCTCTCCGGCCCCGGGTTGGCCACCGGCGCCTTGACGATGCGGTAGCGCGGCGCGCCCACGTCCGTGCGCAGGTAGAGGACGTCCTGGTAGACGTCGCCTCTCGTCTGGCCGTCGAGGCCGACCGCGACCGGCGTGAACTTCGAGCCGCCGTCGAGACGGCGCACGAAGAGGTCGTTCTTGGCCCAGTCGACGCTGCGCGTCAGCAGCACGTAGCGATCGTCGGAGGAGGCCTCGACGTCGGTCCACTCCTCCTTGGGCCGCCCGTCGCCGGCCACCAGGGCATCGCTCTTGCAGTCGGTGCCGAGGCGGTGGAAGTAGATCCGCCGGTAGTAGTTCTCGTCTCCCGCCGCCACCGAGCCGGGCTCCGGGAAGCGCGAGTAGTAGAACGCCTTGCCGTCGGGGAGCCACGCCACCGACGAGTAGCGCGTGTTGGGGATGACGTCGGCTAGCTCCTGGCCCGTGGCCACATCCAGGATGTGCAGCGTGCTCTTCTCCGAGCCCGCGGCCGAGCGGCCGTAGAGGTAGAGCGAGCCGTCCGGCGAGGGCTTGTCCCAGTCGACGGCCACCGTGCCGTCGTCGCTGAAGCGGTTGGGGTCGAGGAGCACGCGCTCGCCGGCCTTCATGCGACCGTCGCTCACGTACACGTAGGGCTGATTCTTGAGCCCCTCGCGGCGCTTGTAGAAGTAGCGCGTGCCGCGCACCGTCGGGCTCGACGCCGCGCTCGCCGCCCACAGCTTCTCCAGCTGCGCGCGCAGGGCCGCCCGTTCGGGAAAGCCGCCCAGACGGGAGCGCGTCAGGGCGTTCTGGGCGGCGACCCAGGCCTTCACCTCGGGGTCGGTCTCGTCTTCCAGCCAGCGATACGGGTCGGCGACCCGGGTGCCGTGGTAGTCGTCCACGACCTCGGCGCTGCGCGTCTCGGGGTACACGGGACGGTCTCCGGCGTGGGTAGCGAGCGGCCAGAACAGGGTGAGGAGGAGCGGCAGAAGCGGCAGCGAGGCGCGGCTCATCGAGGGCTCTCCGGCGCTGGGGGGATGTCGGCGCTGCGCGATGGCATCACTTTACGCGGAGAGCCGCGGCTGCGGCAACGGGAGAGCGCTAAGGGACTCGAGGGACCGGGGCCGGCGCACCCCCGTGGCGCCCCGCCGGCGCGCTCCTCTGGCCCCCCGCCCGCGCCAGGAGGAGCCAGAGCAGCACTCCGGCGAGCGCGATGAGGCTCAATCCGCAGCCGATCGCGAAGCTCTCCGGGCGGTAGGCCCAGGCGACCTCGTGGCGGCCCGGATCCAGGGGCACGGCGCGGAACAGGCCGAAGGCGCGCACCGGCTCGGCCGCTGCGCCATCCACGCGCGCCTCCCAGCCGCGGTAGTCCTGGTCGAGCACGACCAGCCAGCCGCCGCGCGGCGCGCTGACCGTGCCCGCCACCGCGAGGGGGCCGCGCACCAGGGCGCCGGCGCGCACCGCCCGGGTTCCCTGGAGACGATAGACGGTCTCCGAGCGCCACAGCCGCCGGCGCGCCGCGGCCGAGTCGCCGAGCCACCCGCCCACGCCGGCGCCAGCCGCGGATCCCGGCGAGAGCAGCCCCGGATAGAGCCACTCGATCGCGGCCCACAGCTCGGGGGCCGCCACGCCGGTGCCCGCCTGCGCCGCGGAGAGCACGGCGACCCGCGGCAGAGCGATCCGCTCCCCGTCCGGGCCGGCCGCCGACGCGGCCCCACGGACGGCAGCCACGGTCCGCGCCACGGCGTCCTCGTCGTCGGCCGTGCCTTGGTCGCGCTCCACGACGAAGGCGTGCGGCCAAGCATCCTCGTTGCGGTAGACGAACAGCGAGGAGCCCGCTCCCCAGGCGCGAGCCGAGTCCGCCAGCGGCACCAGGCCGGGCTCGGCGAGCGGCTGCTCCGAGACCACCGCGCCCACGCCGGCGGCGTCCAGCAGCTCGCGACGGTAGTCCGCGAAGCGGCGCCGCAGCGGCGCGGCCGGCGCCTGCGGCCGCTCGAAGCGCGCGTGGGCAGCCGTGCCGATGGCGTCGTAGACGCGGAAGTCCTCGACCCCCCAGAGCGTGAGCGTGTTGGCGGGCAGGGCCCGCCCGGTGGGCAGCACGCGGGCCACGTCGGCGCGTTGCAGGAGTGCTTCCCAGCCGCCGCGCGCAAGGGCGTCGGCGGTACCGACCGCCGGCACGTAGCCGCGGCCGAACTGCGCGAGGTCCGCGGCCAGGAGCGCCACCGCGAGCGCCGCGAAGACTACCGCGGGCATCCGCCGCCGCAAGCAGAGCAGGGCCGCCAGCCCCGCCCCCAGCGCTCCCGAGACGAGCAGCGAGTGGCGCACCGCGGCCAGGATCGCGGGCAGCTTGGCGAGGTAGTGCTCGAGCGGCTGCGACGCCACCGCCGGGTCGTACCGGGCGCGCATGACCCGCGCGCCCTGGGCCAGCAACCGCTCCCGGAACTGGGGCAGCGCCAGCCAGGCAGCCAGCGCGGCCGCCGCGACGACGGCGACGAGCGCCGCCAGCACGACCGGCGCCCGCCGCGCCCCCGCCGGCTCGTCCCCGTCTCCCGCCGCCGGGCGCATCCCTTCGAGGGCGAGGGCGGCGAGCACGGCGACGCCGAAGCAGTAGAGCAGCGTGAGCCCGACCACGCCGGCCACGACGCGCAGCGGCGCCACCAGATGCGCCAGCCGCCACAGCGGCGTCGGATAGGCCAGGAGCAAAGCCCCGAGCGCCAGGACCGCGGTCGGCGCGATCCAGGCTTGCGCGCTGCCCGGCGCGCGCCACGGGCCGGACCGCCGCCGCGCGGCCCACCGCGCGACCCCGGCCAATGCGCATACCAGCGTGGCCACGCCGGTATATTGCATAGCCAGGTCGTGATAATTCCCCGGACCGAAGAAAGTGTTGGGCCGCAGCGGCGAGCCGAAGATCTGCGGCGCCACCAGGCCGACGGCCGCCGAGGGGGAATTCGCCAGGTGCATCGCGGCGCGCTCCCCGACGATGCCGCTGGCGTTCAGATACTCGGCGAAGGGCAGGATCTGCACGGCCGCGAGCAGGAGCCCGAGCAGGTGCGCCACCGCCACCGTGGCGAGCGCCCCGACCGCGCCCACCGCCTCAAGGTCCTCGGGGCGCCGGAGCGCCAGCCCCACGAGGAAGACCGCCAAGGACCCGCAGGCGACGAAGACCGAGGTCTCCGGATGCCCGCCCAGGTACTGCGCTCCGAGGACGAGCGCCAGCCACGCACCGTCCACCCCGTCGCCGCGCCGCGCCACGCGCAACGAGAGGTACGCGGCCAGCGGCAGCCAGCAGCTCACGTCGGAGTTCGGGTGATAGAGCAGCACGGTGACCGCGCCGGAGCCCACGAAGGCCAGCGCGCCGAAGACCGCGGCGGGCGGACCGGCGCCGAGAGCGCGCAGCAGGAGCAGCATGCCGAGGGCGGCCAGCGCCAGGCGCAGCCCGGCGGCGACCGCCGGCGCGACGTCCCACGGCAGGCGCGACACCGCCAGCTGCACGGGCGCAAAGGGGGCCGACTGATAGTTGGCGAGCAGGGGCGAGCCGGCGGCGGCGAAGGGATTCCACAAGGGCGGCAGCCCCTCGCGGCCGAGGGCCCGCTCGAGCGTACGCCACGGGAAGAACTGCGTGGCCTGGTCGAACAGCATGGGGTTGGCGGCTTCCCATCCCGGCGGCCTGGCATCGCTCCAGGGCGGGAAGCGGCCGAGCAGATCGGTGCCGAGCAGCGTCCTGCCGGGCTGCAAGCCCGGGCTCACGAAGAAGCAGACCCAGGCCAGGAGGAGGGCGGCCGCGAGGGCCGTGGCCCAGTGGGAGTCCCGGAATGCCGGTTTCATCGCGGGGAGCAAACCCGATTCACGCCGCGCGCGTCAATCGGGTATGGGCGCGAGATGCCCGGGCTCCTCCCGCCGGTAGCGCCGCAGCTCGGGGGCGGCGAGCGCCGTCCATGCGGTGGCCACCAGGCAGCCGATCCCGCCGGTCACTACCGAGAGGGGCGCCCCGAACCAGTTCGCCACCAGCCCGGCCTCCAGCTCGCCGAGCTGCGGGCCGCCCATGAAGAACACCATGTTCACCCCGGTCATGCGGCCGCGCAGGCGGTCCGGCGTGGTGAGCTGCCGGATGATGTTGCGCAGCACCATGCTCACCGTGTCGGCCGCCCCCGAGAGCGCCAGGCAAGCGAACGTGAGCCAGAAGGAGTGCGACAGGCCGAACAGCACCGTGGCGGCGCCGTAGATCGCCACGGCCCACAGGAGCACGGCCCCCCGCCGCCGGATGCGGTCCACCACCCGCACCATCGCCGCCCCGGTGAGCAGCGCGCCCACCGACGGCGCCGCGTACAGCCACCCGTAGCCGTGCGCACCGACGCGCAGGATGTCCTGGGCGAAGATGGGCAGCAGGGCGGTGGCCGACGAGAAGAAGGTCGCGAAGAAATCGAGCAGCATGGTGGAGCGGATCATGGGCGCGCGGAAGACGAAGCGCAGCCCGTCGAGCGCCGCCTTCAGGCTGATGTCGCCGCGCTGAGCGGCGGCGATCGCCGGCACGCCGCGCATCGCCAGCAGGGCTGCGATGACCACCGCGAAGGACAGCGCGTTGAGCGCGTAGATCCAGCCCACGCCGAGGGTCGCGATCAGGATGCCGGCCAGCGACGGGCCGGCCACGGCGGCGCCCTGGAACATGATGGTGTTGAGGCTGATGGCGTTCGGCAGGTGCTCGCGGGGCACGAGGCTGGGCAGGAGCGCGTTGCGCGCCGGCCCGTCGAACGAGCCGAAGGCCGAGCCCAGGGCGGCCAGCAGGTAGATGGGCCAGATCGCCGTCAGGCCGCGCAACGTCAGATAGGCCAGGACGGCGGCCGCGATCGCCATGCCGGTCTGGGTGACCACCATCAGCTTGCGGCGATCCACGGCATCGGCGACCACGCCCGACAGCAGCGAGAAGACGATGATGGGCACGATGCGCACCAGCCCGACCATGCCCAGGGCGAGGGCCTTCTGCGCCGCGGGCACCAGCAGCGACACGTGCCAGAGGATCGCCGCCGTCTGCATCATCGAGCCGGAGAACGAGATGAGCTGGCCGACCCACAGCAGGCGGAAGTTGCGGTGCTGGAGGGCGACGAAGCTCGACGATCGGTTCATCCGGGGAGGCGCTCCGGGCCGGGGTCCTGGGGTGGCTCGGCCGAGACAGTAGTGGAAACGCCGCGCGCGGGGAACCGCCGACCCCGCCGAGCCCCGCCCGCGCGCCGCGCTTCCCACCCACCCCTGCCTTCTCTAGACTGCGGGCGAGCCATGAGAGCGCGCCGAGCCCGTAACCCATCCCACCGCGGCAACCTCGGGCCGACCCCCGAGAGCGCCGGCCCTCCCCCGGCTGGCGACCGCGTGACCCTGTCGCCGGCGCGGCTGCGTACTGTCTTCGTTCTCCTGGCCGGGCTCGTCATCTACGGCGCGGCGGAGTCGCTTTTCTGGCGCGACACGCTCTGGGGTTTTCACTTCTACGGATTCCTGCCGCCCGTCTGGCTGCTCGCCGCACCGGCGGCGCTGTTCCTGCTGACACCCGCCGGCGCAAGGCTGCTGCCCGGATTCGCGGCGCGCCCAGCCCCCCGCTGGCTTCCCTGGGTCGTCGCCGGGCTCTCGGCGCTTCTGTTCTGGGCCCTGCGCGAGCGCCATCTGTTCTGGGGCGACAGCCTGCCGCTGTCGATCCTCATTCCGCAAGGACAGCGCTTCCACCCCGACGAGCCGCTGTCGCTGTTCGTCCACCACCTGCTCTACCGCCTGGGCGGAGGCCGCTGGAGCGGCGCCGAAGCCGTGGCCCTGGGCAGCGTTCTCGCCGGCGCGGCCTTCGCCGGCTGGGCCGCGCACTGGTTCGCGCGGCGCCTGCCGGCCGGCGGCGCGTGGGGGCTCGCCACCGGGGTGCTGCTCACCCAGGGCTTCACGCAGATCTTCTACGGCCACGTCGAGAACTACTCGTACCTGGCCCTCTGCCTGCTGCTCTTCGTCACGCTCGGGATCGATTTCCTGGAGCGGCGCCGCGGCCTGTGGCCGGCGCTGCTCGCCGCGGTGGCCGGCTTCGCGTTTCACATCCTCGGGGGGCTGGCGGCCGCGCCGGCGCTGGTCCTCGTCGCCGTCGGCCTGAAGGACCGACGACGACGCGCCGCCACGCTCGTCGCGGCGTCGATCGCCGCGGCCGTCCTGGTCGCCGGGGGCCTCGCCGCCTCCGGCCTCTACGCCGGCGAGTCACCCTTCACGCGTTTTTTCGGCGGCTTCCAGAAGGTGGTCACCAACCAGCAGGATTTCCGGGCCGGGCGCCTCTTCTCGCTGCGCCACCTGGCGAACGTCTGGAGCGAGTTCTGGCTCCTGGGGCCGCTCTCCGTGCCGCTGCTCGCCGCGCTACTTCTCCTGCTCCCCGGCGCCCGCTTCGCGCGCGGCGCGAAGGGCGCGTTCCTGCTGGTGGGTGCGGCCGCCTACCTCGCCCCGGCGCTGATCACCGGCGAGGGCAACCTGGGCGCGGCCCGCAACTGGGATCTCTATGCGGCACCGGCGGCCGTCTGGGCGCTGTGCGGGCTGACGCTGATCACCGACTGCGTGGACCTGGGGCAAGCCCGCCGGCTGCTCCTCGGCCTGCTGGCGGTCTCGCTCTTCCACACCGCGCCCTGGATCGCCCTCAACACGTGCTTTCAGCGCACGACCGCGCGCGTCCTGGCGCTGCCGCTCGACGCCGGCCGCGGCGAGATGATGCTGGGCACGCACTACCTCAACGCCGGCGACCTGGCGCAGGCCGAGCGCTGGTTGCGCGCCTCGGTGGCGCGGGACTCGACCAGCGTCAACTCGCAGAGCGGCCTCGGGCTGGCCCTGGCGCGCCAGGAGAAGCTCGACGCCGCCCTGCCGCCGCTGACCGCCGCCGTGCGCCTCAAGCCGGCCAGCCCGCAGCTGCGCTCCGACCTCATCACGCTGCTGCTGCGGCGTCAGCGCTGGGAGGCCGCCGCCGCCGAGCTGCAGGCCCTCGTGACGCTGACGCCCCAGGACCGGCGCGCCTGGCTCACGCTCGCCGACTGCCGCTTGCGGCTGGCCGAGCCCGACTCCGCCGCTTTCACTCTCGAGGCCGGCCTGCGCGAGTTCCCCCGCGACCCGGAGATGACCAGCCTGCTGGGCGACGCCTACGAGCTGTGGGTGGTGCGACACGGGCAGCGCACCGAATGGGCCGCGGCGCGGCGGGCGCTGGCGCTGTTCGAGCGGCGCTTCCCCGGCGACCCGCGCGTCGAGCGCCTGCGTGGCGCCATGCCGACCGACGGACACTGACGCCGAAGCGGATCGTCCGCGATTCGCCGGCGGCGTGGCGTTCTCCCTTCGCCGAGGGCTGGCGCCAGGACGCCCCGCTGCTCCGAGACGAGACGGACATCTCGAAGAGCTTCCACCTGAACACGACGCAACTCGGCTTCGGGATGACGTGCTACTTCTGAGGCTGGGGGTCCACGGCGGGCGCGACCGGGGACCGGCGGCTTTCCCGCGGCCGGGCCGGGATCAGCGGAGCAGGGCGCTCAGCAGCAAGAGAGCGACGAGGACCAAATCCCACCGCACCGCTCTGTCCCCCGTGGGGATCCGCTCGATCCGCACCGCCGGGGCTGACATCAGGCATCTGGCAGTCATGGCGCACCTCCCGCCTTCGCATCTTGCATATGCCGGGCCGGGAGCGGGGCCGCGCCAAGTCGTTGCGCGGACGCAACCGCCGCCGGGTCGGCGTCGCCGGCGGATCCCGGGTTCCCCGGAGAATAAGGAAGCCCCTTGGCCCCCGCCCGGCCGAACTCGCACTCCACGCGGCAGCAGCCCCAGGGAGCATCGGACAGGCGGTCCAGGATCGAGTCTCTCATCGTCGGGTCCTCTCCGGATCTGCGTACTTCACCAGCAGCGCCTTGAACCGGGGATGGTCGCGGAGCGAGTCCCAGTGCGGGTCGAGCCGCAGCATGGTGGCGCTGGTCCACGACGGCCCGGCCAGGAGCCGCTCCACTTCTTCGAGGGCGGCGGCCGACTCACCGACCTGCCCCAGGATGCGAGCCCGATCCTCGCGGTACGACGGTCCGTCCAGAGCGTCCCGGCGGTAGACCTCCGACCGCCGCAGCCACTCGGCCTCGCCCAGGGCCTCCGACCGCCGCCCCAGTCCTGCCAGGGCCATGCCGCGCGACGCATGAATGCGCGGGTCGTCAGGCAGGTACTTGCCGGCCGAGTCGAGCACAGCGAGCCCCGACGCGAACGCCGAGCGCATCGCTCCCTCATCGCCCTTGAGTCGGTGCGCCCACCCCGCGACCAGCGCGACCGGGACGAATTGCAGCTGCCTGCTGAAGACGACCGCGCGTGTTTTCGCTGTCAGGTCCAGAAGGCGGTCCGGGTCCCGCTCAAACAGATACAGTACGGCGCGCCAGTACGCCGCGTCGCCCGTGCTTCCCAGGATCGCCTCCGCGGGCGTGCGATCGAGCACTGCCCGCAGCGTGTCCAAGTTGCCCGTCCAGGCCATGAATGCCAGACCCCGGTTGACGGCTGCCTCGCTCAGGTCCGGCGCCAGAGTCAGCGCCCGATCGAAGGCCCGCACCGCGTCAGCGTAGCGGTGCTGCCCCACGTAGGTCAGGCCCCCGAGGTCGTATGCGACGTCGGCGTTGCGCGGATCCAGGCGGCTGGCCATACGATACGCGCTGTCCACGGCGGCCCAGTTGCCCGCCCGGCGCTGCACGGCCCCGATCCGATACCAAAGGTCGGCGTCGTTCGGCAGGCCCCGTAGCGCGTTCTCCAGCTCCGTCAGGGCGCGCCCGTAATCACGGTTGCCCCAGTAGTGCACCAGCGCCATCGCCATGTGGCCCTGCGGCAGCTCCGGGGACAGGCGAAGGGCCTCTACCGCTTCCGCGCGTTGTAGCGCCGCTCGCCGCGCCTTTGCTTCGTAGCCATAGAAGTACATCCTACCGTGGACGACCGACAGCGCGGCGTGCGTGAGTGCAAAGCCCGGGTCGAGCGCCAGGGCTCTCTCGTAGAGGCGCTGTGCACTCTCCAGGTTCGACCGCTGGGTGCCCGCCCGACGGTCGTAGTCCTGGCCCTGCAGGTAGAACCGGTACGCTTCCGGGTCAGCGGTAGGCGCCGCCGCCATCTCCTCCCGCTGCTCGGCACTCAGGGCCACGCCAACCGCGACCACGATACGCTGCGCCACGTCGCTCTGGATGGCGAAGACATCGTCCAGCGTGCG
>CAYLSO010000070.1:0-13319 GCA_964386525.1 uncultured bacterium | reverse complement strand
CGCCACGCCGAGTTGGATCGGCGGCGACCATCTGGCCTACTCCCAGTTCGGGATCTCCGCCGCCCCGGCCGGCGACGTCAACGGCGACGGCTACGGCGACGTGGTCATCGGCGCCAACCGCCCCGGCTCGCTGGTGCCCTTTGCGGGCCGAGTCTACGTCTACCACGGCAACGGCGGCGGCCTGGAGACCGGCTTCGCCTGGTACTTCGAGAGCAGCCAGGCGGGGGACTATTTCGGCTACTCGGTCTGCGGCCCCGGCGACGTCAACGGCGACGGCTTCGACGACATCGTCGTGGGCGCGCCGCGGTACGTCTCGGGCTCGGGCGCCAAGGGCACCGTCACGCTCTTCTTGGGCTCCTCCACCGGCGTCAAGAGCACGCCACGCTCGACGTACTACGGCGAGACGGTGGGCTCGGAGTTCGGCTTCAGCGTGGCCGCCGCCGGCGACGTCAACGCCGACGGCCGCGCCGACTTCCTCGTCGGCGCCCCGGGATACGAGCCGGCCGCGGGCCCGGGCGGGGGCGCGGCCTACCTCTTCACCGGCACCGCGACCTGGCCGGTGCAGAACGACTGGTTCACCACGGGCGGAGCCACGGGCAGGCGGCACGGGCACTCGGTGGCCACGGCGGGCGACGTCAACGGCGACGGCTACGCCGATGCCGTGGTCGGGGCGCCGGAATACGGCATCATCGGCGGGCCCAAGACCGGCTCGGCCGCCGTGTACCCCGGCAACGCCACGGGGCTCTCGACCTCTCCCTTGATGACGATCGCCGGCACGTACGTCGGCGAGCAGCTCGGCGCCTCGGTCGCCCCGGCGGGTGACGTCAACGGCGACGGCTACGCCGACATCGCCGTCGGATCGCCGGGGTATATCCCCCCGTCCGGCGGCAATGAGGGCCTGGTGCAGGTCTGGCTCGGCAACGGCCCGGTCTGGGCGGACCCGCTCGCCTGGGGCCACCGCGGAGCCGACACCGACGGGGAGTACGGCTACTCGGTGTGCACCGCCGGTGATTTCGACGGCGACGGCTTCAGCGACCTGGCGGTCGGCGAGCGGCGCTACGGCTCCGACACCGGGCGGGCCTACGTCTATTGGGGCGCGCCCGAGACCCTGGCGCCGGACCCGGTCCTGACCCTGACCGGGGATGAGTTCGAGATGCTGGGCATCTCCGCCGCCGGGGCCGGGGACATCGACGGCGACGGGTTCTCCGATGTCGTCATCGGTTCGCCCTCGTGGAACGGGGGGGCCGGGGAGAACTCCGGCAGGGTTCACGTGCACCTCGGGTCGGAGGGCGGGCTCCCCGCCACGCCCGACCAGATCCTCGAGGGCGAGCAGCCCGAGGACGCCTTCGGCTACTCGATCGCGGGCGCCGGAGACGTCAACGGCGACGGCTACGCCGACGTCCTCATCGGGGCCATCCAGGGGGCCGGCTCGCCGCCGGCGCCTGGCAAGGCCTACGTCTACCTCGGCTCCGCCAGCGGCGCCCTGCTGCCCAACCCCTGGGTCGTGTCGCCGGCGAGCCCGGGGGCGTCCTTCGGCTGGTGGGTCACCGCGGCCGGCGACATCAACCGCGACGGCTACGGCGACGTGGCCATCGGGGCGCCGCGCCACTCGGCCGGCCCCGACACCACGGGTGCGGTCTTCTGCTACTACGGCTCGGCCGGCGGGCTCGGCACCACGCCGACGGTGCTGCTCGGCCCTCAGAACCAATCGCTGTTCGGCCGCTCCCTGGCCTCGCTAGACTTCAACGCTGACGGCTACACCGACCTGGCCGTGGGCAGTCCCTACTACTCGAGCCCGGGGCACTATCACGACGGCCGCTTCGAGGTTTTCTACGGCTCGCCGGCAGGCGTGAACACGACCCCGATGCAGATCTTCACCTTCGGCCTCGAGGGCTCCGGCCACGGTTACGCCCTGGCCAACGCCGGGTCGCCGGCCAACAACCCCTGCGAGAGCATCCTGGTCGGGGGTCCGTGGTACAGCGAGGCGTATGCCATGGAAGGGAGGCTGGACCTCTTCGACGCCGGCCCCTGCCCGGGTGTGCTGGGGTCGGTCGGGTACAAGAGCTTCCAGGCGGGCGCCGCCATGGGACTCTTCGCGGGTTCCGCCGGGGACGTCACCGGCGACGGCGCCTCGGACGTCGTGGTCAGCTCTCACTTCTACGACGACGACTTCTCCAACGAGGGCGCCCTCTGGTTCTTCCCCAGCCGCCGCGACGGCACCCTGCCGAACGCCTGGGACTGGCGGAAGTTCGGCGGCGTCACGAACGGCAACCTGGGATTCGTCGTCACCGGCATCGGCGACGTCAACGGCGACGGCTTCGGCGACATCCTCGCGACCATGCCCTACCTGGGCGTCCTCCGCGAGATCAACAACGGCCAGGTGCTCTTCTATCTCGGCGGCGCGCGGCTGGACCCCAACCACAACCAGACCTTCCTCCCGCAGCTCAAGCGCATCTCCGGCGGGCCGCTGGCGCGGCTCGGCCTCAGCGACGCGACCGACCGGGTGCGGCTCGACCTGCGCGGCCGCAGCGCGGGCGGGCGGACGCGCGTGCGCCTGGAATGGAACGTGGCGCCGTACGGCACGGTGCCCGCCGGCACGCCGCAGCGCGGCTACTGGCAGCTCACCGGGCCCGCCGGCGCGAACGGCTCGTACCTGGACATGTTCGCGCACGCGGCGGGGCTCACCCACGCCACCGACTACGCGCTGCGGCTGCGCGCCGCCTCGCGGTCGCCCTACTTCCCATTCACGCGCTGGTTCGCGCCGCCCCTGACGGCGTGGGCGACGAAGCAGTTCCGCACGCCGGCCGGGAGCGTCGGCGTCGATCCCGGGCCGGTCGCCGGCGGGCCGGGCGGCCCGCGCGTGACGTCCGTGTATCCCAATCCGGTGCGCAAAGGCACGTCCATCGCCTACGCGCTACCGGAACGCGGTCAAGTTCGCCTGCGGATCTTCGATACGCGCGGCCGGCTGGTGGCCACGCTGGTCGACCGGATGATGGAGGCGGGACCGCACACGGCGACGTGGGACGGAGTCGACGGACGCGGATCGCGCGTGCCGGCCGGCGTCTACCACGTGCATCTGGATTGCGAAGGAGCCGAGCACACGCGGAAGCTACTGATCCTGCACTGACCGGATCTCCTGGGCGCCGGGCCGGCCGCTGGCCGCCCCGCGCTCAGTCCAGCTTGAACGCTACGAATCCCCGAAGGATGGGGTAGCGGGCGTGGACGTCCGGATAGTCTAGGTAGTAACGGTCCGCGAGGTAGAGCGTGTAGTCGAAGCCGGCGGCGATCTCGGGCCGGATGGGGATCTGGGCGCGCACCGCGGTCATGCTCACGACGTGATGGCCGACGTTGCCGTTGAGCGGGTAGATCCAGAACTGCTGCGTCCCGACGCTGAGGACGTCCCAGCCGGAGCGCCGGAATCCGGCGCCCAGGCGGAAGCCGACGCCCGGCCCGTAGTCGTACTCGCGGCCGGAGAAGGCGGCGTAGTCGGTCGAGGTGCCGCCCACCAGCAGGGCGGTGGCGTGCAGCGAGGTGCGGAACTCCATGCCCCGGCCGGGGTCGAACTTGGAGAGGAGTCCCGCCCCCACGCTCTGCCCGCCGAACTCGAAGGCACGGTTGTTGAAGTAGTCGTAGTACTGGAACGCCCCGAGGTAGTGCTGCGTCTCATCGGTCTTGCGCACGTCCCCGCCGTAGAGCAGCCCCACGGCGTTGGCGCGGGCTAGCGCCGACTTCTCCTGCGCGTCCAGCTCGAGCCCGAAGGTGAAATAGTCGAACGGATCGGTCGCCCGGCCGGAGAAGGGATCGCCGTAATTGAAGGCCAGATCGGCGAACATCCCGGTGGTGTCGGCCACCCCGATGTGGTTCTCCGAGATGCTGCGCAACCCGAAGCGCACGGACGAGCCCAGGTAGCCGGGGTGTTTGCCCGGCGGGTTGGGCCCGACGCGGAAGGCCTCGCCGGTGAGCAAGCGGTTGACCCCGCGCCCCGGGTTGACGACGAGGCCGGCGATTTCCCGCCAGCGCCGTCCGCCGCCGGTGGCGGTGTTGTCGAGGATCAGATCCGAGAACCGATAGAGCACTTCCCCGAGGGCGACGCCGCCGACGCTGGTGGCGATCCAGTCGTTCATCGACGCGTGATGCACCTCGCCGAAGTACTCCCACATAAAGCTGCCGCCGAAGGTGAACGGGATCGACTCCCAGTAGTCGTATCCGTTATCCCGCGCAGCGTTGAAGTAGATGCTGCCGTGGTAGGGGTGCGCGAACTGGTTCGTGCTGAAGGAATTGTCGTCCCACTCGAAACCGTTCTTGAGGTTCTCGGCCCACGAGTCGAAGCCGATGCGGAAGCCGGGATTGGTCCCGTTCTCGCGGATGTAGCGGTCGTAGCTCCAGATCAGCAGGTTGGTGGCGAAGATCTCCCCGCTGGCGCGCCAGAAGTTCTTGCCGCCGCTCAGGCTGTCGGCGGCGGCGGGGGCCGCGTCTGCCCCGGCGGGCGGCGCCGCATCTCCGGCGGCCAGGACGAGCCCCGGCCCGCAGAGGAGGGCGAGCCCGAGCAGGGCGGCGATGGCTTGTCTCACGAGCGACTCCAGGATCCAGGGACGCATCGGCGGCCTCTCCGCGTCAGAATGCCGAAACGCCGGCGACGAACAGCGGCTCCACCTCGGAGGTGGCGCGGGACGAGTACTCGGAGAAGACCACGCTGACCCCGGCGCCGCCGAAGATCGACACCTTGGGCGACACCCTCCGTTCGAGCAGCGCACGCGCCTGCAGCGCGTAGTGCAGCCGGTCGTTCTCCGCCGGGTCGTCGCTCTTCACCGGGATGATGTGGACGAAACCGAGGTCGGCGTCGAGATCCAGCCGGCGCCCGACGGGGAACGCGCGGCCGTAGTTCCAGGTCAGCGAGGCGGCCTCGTGGCGGGTCCCCTGGAAGTCCCAGCCCCCCAGCGTGAACATCGAGTAGAAGCCGCTGACGCTGGTGCGCACCCCGCTGTTGATCCCCATGAGACTGCTGGCGAACGACACCCAGTCGGCCGTGCCGTTGTCGGCGAGGTTCACCGCCCCCACCGGGACGCCGTCCTGCTGCTCGGTGACGTTGACCAGCCCGACCTGCACGCCGTCCGCCCGGTTCGCCAGGTTCACCAGGCCGAGCTGAGCTCCGGACACGGTCCCGGCGTAGTTGAGCGCGGAGAGCTGCAGGCCCGCGACCTCGTGGCCGGCGTAGTTGAAGAAGCCGGAGAGCTGGGCGCCGCGAAACGCCGCGCCGCTGGTGTTGGCGATGCTCGACAGCTGCAGGAAGCCGCTCGGCCCGTCACTCATGCTGAGGACGGAAGCCACCTGCACGCCTTGGAATCCGGCTTCGGCGTAGTTGAAGAGGCCGGCCCCCTGCACGCCGACGATCTCTCCCCGGTCGTAGTTGAAGAGGCCGGCGACCTGGATGCCCCGCCCGCCGCCCTGCGTGAAGTTGCCGCCGCCGGTGAGCTGTAATCCCCGGAAGTCGCCCTTCAGATGCGAGTAGATCCCGGTGAGCTGCACGCCGCGCGACTCCCGGTCGAGGACCGAAACGCCGGCGTTCAGGTCCAATCCCCGCACGGCGGCCAGCCGGCCGTAGAGGAGGTTGAGGCGGAAGTTCGTGGAAACGTCCGGGGTCCGGTTGGTGCTCACCGGGTAGAACAAGGAGAGGTTCACCGGGTGATGGTGCGTCTGGGCGAGAGCGGGGCCAGCCAAGGCCGCGAGCAGAGCCAGAAGCAGGACGAGGCCCGGCGCGAATCCGCCGAGGCCGGCCGGCCGACTTCCTCTGCTCATCCCGATCGGCCGCGTCGCGGAGACGCTGCGGGATCCATGGGGCACTGGGTCATCCCTCCGTCCGGTGGGTCCGCCCGAACTTGACGACGCAGGCTAGCCGACAGGGGCCTGCGGGGTAAAGCGAAAAGGGCGAGGGGGAAGCTGCGCCGGAGATTTCGCACCCCCCGGCCGATTTCGGTTTGGACGGGGGCGGGCGCTGGGGTAAGGTCCCGGCCGGACCCCGGCCCGCGGGCGATAGGCGCCCGCCGGTCCGCGGAGGCTCTATGCGCAGACTCGGGATCGTCGTCGGGCTTCTGTCGCTTGCGGCCACTCTGTGGGCGCCGCCGGCCTGTGCCTTCAAGGACCACACCCGCCCCGGCTGGTTGGTCGGCGTCGGCTACGGCGGCGGCCCAGGGCAGTTCGATGTCGGCCCCGCGCAGCCTTTCAATCCCGAGCGCGGGGACCCCGGCGACCAGCAGCGTGGCGCCTCGCCCCAGATCCGGGTGGGGCGCATGGTGGCGCGCCACTGGATGCTCGGCGTCAATTACGAGGGCTGGTTCTACGAGCGTGGCGACGTCAACGAGAAGGAACGCTTCAGCCTGCAGAACGTGACCCTCGCCGCCACCTTCTATCCGGGCAACCCGCAGAACGCCACCGGCGGCATCTTCCTGCGCGGCGGCGTGGGCCTGGGCTGGGGCCGGTACGCGATCGTCCCCCTCGTCGAGGTCGAGGGCGAGATCGAGCAGGAACACGGAGACGCGACCGACGAATCGGGGCTCGGCCTGGTCTTCGGGGCCGGCTACGAGTTCCGGATCGCCAAGCACTTCGCGGCCGGGCTCGCCGCCAGCGTCAACTACCTCTCGATCGGCCAGGATATCTTCGACGACGGCGTGTACGTGCCCGTCGCGCTGAATCTGAGCTGGTACTTCTGATCGCCGACGGCGGCGCCGGAGCCCTCGCGCAGCTCCCTGCAGCCCTCAGCGCCGATCCCCGGGGCGCCCACCGACGGCGCGGCGGGAGGGACGGATGAAGCCCGAGAAGCTGGAGGAAGGAAAGCGCCAGTTCAGCCTCTTCTGGGGCGGCCCGTTCAATCGCCTGATTCGGCTCACGGGTTGGGCGGATGGGAGCGCTCCCAACGTGGCGACCCGGATCGCGGGGACCCTCCTCCTCGCCTTCCTCCCCCTGGCTGTTCTCTCCTTCATCGAGGGCACCGCCTACGGCCCGGCCCGGGCGGTGCCTTTCCTCGGCGACGTCAGTGCGCTGATCCGCTTCCTGGTGTGCCTCCCGCTCCTGATCGGCATCGAGCCGCTGGCGGAACGCGCCGTCGTCAACATCGTGGAGTACTTCCGCAGCTCGGGGCTCGTGCGGCAAGCGGACGCGGGCCGCTACGAGTCGCTGGTGGCGAGGATCGACCGCCTCAGCGACTCCCTCATCCCGGAGATCCTGCTGGTCGCGCTGACCGTGCTGCTGACCGGGATGTCGGGGATGCTCGTGCCCGCCGGCCAGTCCCATTGGCTGCTGTCGCCGGCGGACGGCGGCTACACGGCCGCGGGCCACTGGTACCGGCTCGTGAGCCTCTCGCTCTACCGCTTCCTCCTGCTGCGCTGGCTGTGGCGCTACGGCCTCTGGGTGTGGTTCCTGTGGGGCCTTTCCCGGCTGCGCCTGGACCTCAGCGCGAGCCATCCCGACCGCGCCGGCGGACTTCGCATCCTGGCTCTCGGCCAGAAGGGATTCATCGCTTTCGTCTTGACCCTCTCGATCCAGCTGGCGAGCCAGATCGCAGGGGCCGTGATGTACGCGGGCGTCCCGCTCTCCGCCTTCTACCCCGCCATCGCCGGGTACGCGGTAATCGTCATGGTCCTCTTCCTCGGGCCGCTGGCGGCTTTCGCCCCGCAGATGTTCGCCTGCAAGCGGCTCGGCGTCCTCGCTTACGGGATCCTGGGCGAGAAGTACACGAGCCAGTTCGAGGAGCGGTGGATCGAGGGCGGCAAGCCGCCCAGCGAACCGCTGCTCGGCACCGCCGACATCCAGTCGCTGGCCGACCTCGCCAACAGCTACGCGGTCGTCCGCGAGATGGGCATGGTGCCCTTCGACCGAGGGGACGCGCTGGGCTTCCTCGCCGCGGCGCTGGCGCCGTTCTTGCCGTTGCTCTTGCTCGTCTACCCGGCGGACGAGCTGGTCAGGCAGATCTTGAAGCTGGTGTTCTGAGAGGCCGCGCCGCGAGCCCGCGCGGCGGGGTTGCTCAACGCTTAGAGTCGCCCGCGGCCCTCAACACGTACACCACCCACGGCGCGATGCGCGTCTCGTTCACCCAGCGCACGGGCTCACCCTCCTTGCCTAGCGGCCGGTAGACCTCGACCACCTCCAGCCCGCCCTGCCGGTAGACCTCGCGGTAGTCGGCATCCGGCCAGGCGATGTCCACCACCGGGCGCGGGTCGGCGGTGTCGGTGATGACGATGCGCACCTCGTCGCCGCAGCCGGCGCGCGCGTTCTCCGGGTAGTCCTTGGTCGAGAACGACGCCCACTCGTGCAGGTAGATCTCCGGAGAGGAGACCAGGCTCACGATCCGCCCGTCACGGTTCAGGAGCGCGGCCAGCGCGCGGAACAGCTCCAGCTTCGCTGCCCGCGTCGGGATGTTGTCGAAGGTGAAGACGGAGAGCACCACGTCGTAGGCGTGCGCCGGCAGGCCGGTGAAGTCCGCGCCGGCGACCAGCCGGTAGTCCCCCTCCGGGTCCAGCTCGCGCGCCTGCGCGATCATCGCTCCGGAGATGTCCACGCCGGTCGCCACGAAGCCGCGCCGGCGCAGGAAGCGCGTCGAGCGCCCGGCGCCGCAGCCGAAGTCGAGCGCGGCGCGCCCCCGCGCGTGGGCGGCAAGGATCTCGGGCAGGTCGCGATACGCGAGGTAGTAGGTCCCCGGGAACTCGAGCTGCGCGTAGGTCCGGGCGCGCACCCCGTCGGCGTAGACGTTGAAATCACCCATGGGCCCCTCCGCAGGGCGGCGCCGCCCTCAGAAGACCTCAGCCGCGATCCCCTCCGCCGCCGCCTGCGCCCGGATCTCCTCCAGCCGCTCGCGCCCCAGCGGCGCGATGCGCTCCGAGGGATAGCCGCGCGCCAGCGTGTAGACCTGGACGGCGAGCGGCGCGATGCCCTTCACCTGCGCGAGCCAGTCCTCCACGCTGCGTCGGTCGCCGTTGCCGCCCGGGCCACCCGTGAACAGCGACTGCAGCGTCACGCCGCCGAGCTCGCGGAGCCCCTCGACGACGCGCGCGAAGGCGATCCCGGCCGCCGGCCGGTTGTAGCGCCCGAAGAGCTCGGCGGTGCCGGCGTCGAGCTTCATGATGCGCACGTCCAGCCGCCGCAGCGCGTCGCGCACGGCCGGCTCGCCGGCGCGCGTGCTGTTCGAGAGGATCGCCGTGCGGGCGGCGGGCAGCATCCGGTCGCGGATCGCGGTCACCCCATCGACGATCTCGCCGAAGCGCGGGTGCAGCGTCGGCTCGCCGTTGCCCGAGAAGGTGAGGTAGGCCGGCGGCGCGTCGCACTCGGGAAGCGCGGCATCCAGCGCCGCGAGCACCTCGTCCACCGAGGGGAACGCCGGCTCGCCGGCGCGCTCGAGCAGCGCCGCGTCGGTCCAGCCGTACTGGCAGTACACGCAGTCGAAGTTGCAGAGCTTCTCCCCCGGCGGCAGCAGGTTGATGCCCAGGGAGAGCCCGAGCCGGCGCGAGCGCACCGGGCCGTAAAGGATGCCGCGCTGCAGCCTGAGGAGCATCTTCACCCTCCCACGACACCGGCCAGGGCGCGGCCCAATCGGCGACACCCCTCGGCGATCCGTCCCTCGTCGGCGCCCGACACCGAGACCCGCAGGCAGAGCCCGTCCGGTTCGTCCGCGAAGAAGAGGCTGCCCGGGGTCACCAGCACGCCCTCGCGCCGCGCGGCCTCGAGCAGCGCACCTTCGCGCGACGCCGGGCGATCCTTCACCCGGATCCACGCCGTGCACCCCCCGGCCGGCCGCGTCCATTCGACGCCGCGCGCCGGCAGGTGCTCCGTCAGCCCCGCCTGCAGCGCTTGCATGCGAGCGCGGTAGACCCGGTGGATGCGGCGCAGGTACGGCTCGTAGGCGCCGGCGCTGCAGAAGTCGTCCACCGCCGCCTGCACCAGCATGTTCCCCGACAGCGCGCCGCAGCGGTGGATGGCCAGCAGCCGCTCGATGGCCTCGCGCGGCGCCGCGATCCAGCCGATGCGCAGTCCCGAGAAGACCACCTTCGAGAGCGTGCCGAGGTAGATCACGATGCCGCTGCGGTCCATCGACTTGATGGGCGGCACCGCCTTGCCGAAGTACTTGAGCTCCTCCTCGAAACCATCTTCGACGACGGGCACGCGGCGCGACTCGCACAGGGCCAGCAGCTTCTCGCGGTGCGCCTGGCCGGTGGTGATGCCCGTCGGGTTGTGGAAGTTGGGGATCGTGTAGAGCAGGGCCGGCCGCCGGCGGGCCAGCAGCCTCTCGAGCGCGTCGAGGTCGAGCCCGTCGGCCCGCATGGGGATGCCGCGCACTCTCAGTTGCCGCAGGCGGAAGAGCGGCAGGGCGAAGGCGTAGGTCGGCGACTCGGCGGCGATGACCCGGCGCGGCCCGGCCAGCAGCTGCACCGCCAGGTCGAGGCCGTGCTGGGCGCCGTTGGTGATCAGGATCTCGTCGGCGGTGACCGCCACGCCGTGCACGCGCAGGCGCCGGGCCAGGGTCTCGCGCAGCGGCCGGTAGCCCGCCGGGTCGCCGTAGCCGAGCACCTCGCGCCCGCGGCGCGACAGCACGCGGCGCATGGACCGCGTCAGCTCGTCCACCGGACACAGCGCTCCGTCGGCCGCCAGGCTGGCGAAATCCACGACGTCGTCCGTCGCGGCCGGAGCGGCGCGACGCGCCCCCAGCCTAAGGGAGCCCACGTGCGCTGCCCGGGCGGCCGGGGCCGCTGCCGCCGCCCAGTCGAAGCCGGACGGGGCCTGGCCCAGGGCCGGACCGGGCGGCCGCAGCCGGGCCCGCACCGTGGAGTACGACCCCGGCCGGGCCTCGAGGTATCCCCGCGACCACAGCTCCTGGTAGGTGCGGTATACGGTCGAGCGGCTCACCCCGAGGTGCCCGGCGAGGACTCGAGTAGCGGGCAGGTGCGCTCCCGGGCGCAGGCTGCCCTCGTCCACCAGGCGGGCGATCTGGTCCTGGATCTGGCGAAAGACGGGGGTCGGTCCGCCGGGATCGATCTTGAGGAGCATGGGCGCCTCCGAGGGCCGCGAGCGTCCGAAGGCCCTCATCCGCCACCCAGGATGACATATCAATCGGACTGTTCAAACTGCCAATTGTAGGAAATCGTCGCTAGTCCGATCATAAGTTCCGGAGTCCCGCACACCACCCCTGTCGGCCGTCCCGGCCCGCAGATCGGGCAGCGCATCCGCCCGCGACGCTGCTCGCCGTCACTATCGCATTTCAGACGGGGGAGCCGACCTTCCACCCCGGGCCCGCAGCCCCCCGCGGCAGCAACCACTGCCGCCGATGCTGCGCTCCGACCTTTCTTCCCAACCGCGCCACCTTGTCTGACAGATTGGCGACCGCGCCCGATTCCCTCCCTGACTGGATAGCGATTGGGGACAGCGTCGGCGCTTCAAATCCTTGCGATCTCGCCGACTTACGCGCCTTCGGCCCCCCGCGATCGGGCTGGCGCGCTCACCTTCCTTCTGGCGCGGGAAATGCAAACCACTGTGTGGGCCTGCCGTGGTCCGAATCGCGGCCGCGCGGATGTGCGGACACCAGGTTAGGCACCGGGACGCCGGCTCGCGCTTGCGCATCTTGCTCGCCGGAGCTCCCACGGTCGCGTGCGGACCCATGCCCGTCCTCCAGGAGGCAAGCGCGAAGGCACCCCCGCCCCTCCCTGCGAGGAGATCCGAGCCTGACGGCCCCGGCGTCGCCGGGCTCGCCGACACGGAACCAGTGAACAGGATGCGAGGCCTCCGCACATGAACCTGTTCGTCCTGCTGAAGACGGCCCCCGACACCGTCGAAGAGCTGACGGTCGCCGCGGACGAGAAATCCCTCGATGCCGAGTGGCTGCGGTACAAGCTCAGCGACTCCGACGAGCACGCCCTCGAGCAGGCTCTGCTGCTCAAGGAGAAGCACGGCGGCCAGGTGACCGTCGTGGCGCTCGACGCGCCGGAGATGGACGACGCCCTGTTCACGGCGCTGGCCAAGGGCGCCGACCGCGCCGTCAAGCTGGCCGGCGAGGTGGGCACAGGTCGCAGTGCTTCGGCCGCGCGCCTGCTCGCCGGGTTCCTCAAGGGCGCCGGCGGGGCACTGCCCGCCGACACGCTGATCCTGCTGCGCGGCCAGGCCATCGACGACCTCGAGGGCGAGATCGGGCCCTTCCTGGCCGACCAGCTCGGCCTGCCGTACGTGAGCGTGGTCACCGGCGTGGCGGTCGAGGGCGCCGATGTGACCGCGATGAAGGAGTTCAGCGGCGGGCTGCGCGGCGAGTTCACCATGCCGACGCCCGCCATCCTCGGCATCCAGTCGGCCGAGAAGCCGCCGCGCTACGTGCCCATCGCCAAGGTCCGCGCGGCCGCCAAGTCGTCGAAGATCGAGACCGTGGACGTGCCCACGCCGGAGGCCCCCGCCCGCTACGAGGTCGAGAAGCTCTACCGCCCCGTGGTCGCCGGCAAGGCCCAGATGCTCGAGGGCACGCCCGACGAGGTAGCGGACCGCCTGGCAGCTCTGCTCGCCGAGCAGAGCCTGATCTGAGGAGGTGACGACCATGGCGAACGGAGTCCTCATCCTGGCCGAGCACCTGCGCGGCGAACTGTCCGACATCACCTACGAGATGCTGGGAGCCGGCCGCAAGCTGGCCGACGCCCTGGGCTCTCCCCTGCACGCGGTCCTCATCGGCCGCGGCGTCGGCGCGTTGGCGCCCAAGCTGGGGCTGGCCGACAAGGTCTTCGTGATCGAGAAGCCCGACCTCGAGGTCCCGCCGGCCAAGCTGGTGGCGGGCGCCGTCCATCACCTGATGCAGAAAGCCCAGGACGGCCTGGTGCTGGTGGCCGGGACCAACCTCTCGATGGGCGTCGGCACCGCGCTCGGCGAGCGGGCCGGGGTCCCGTTCGTCAACTTCGGCCGCGAGATGAAGGCGGCGGACGGCGGCGTGGTGGTCACCAGCCAGCTGTTCGGCGGCAAGATCCTCTCGGACGTGCGGCTGGCGGACGCGCGCGGCGTGGTCTGCGTGTACCCGGGCTCGTCCCCGGCCGACGCCGGCAAGAGCGACAAGGCGGCCGTGGTCGAGACGCTGGACGTGCCCGTCGAAGCCCCCGATGTCGCCTTCAAGCGCTTCATCGAGCCCGAGGCCGGCGACGTGGACATCACCAAGCAGGATGCGCTGATCGCCATCGGCCGCGGCATCCAGACGCAGGACAACATCGAGCTGGCCCAGGAGCTGGCCGACGTGCTGGGCGGGGCGGTGTGCGGCTCGCGCCCGGTGGTGGACCAGGGCTGGCTGCCGCTCACCCGCCAGGTCGGCAAGT
>CAYLSO010000069.1:0-6398 GCA_964386525.1 uncultured bacterium | reverse complement strand
AACGACACGAACCAGGCGTGAATCGGGTAACTCTTGCCCGTGGCGCAAAAACCGAGCTTGATCGCCAGGTCATCGCAGAACTCGGCAGTGCCCGTCTTGCCCGCCACGCGCACGCCCGCCACGCGCGCCATGCCGCCCGTGCCGGCCGCCACCACCTTCTCCATGGCCTGAACCACCCACTCCCAATCCTGGCCCGCCACCTCCACCTGGCGCCCGCCGGCCGGCCGCACTGCCCGCTCCACGCCGGTCACCGGGTCGCGCACGGCGCGCACCAGGTGCGGTCGCGCCACGCGCCCGCGGCTGGCCACGAGGGCCGCCAGCGCCGCCAGCTGCAGGGGCGTGGTCAAGAGCTCACCCTGGCCGATCGCCAGGTTGAGCACCACGCCCCCCCCGGCCCGCCGGCGGCGCGCCGCGTACCACTCCGGCGTCGGCACGAGCCCGCGCCGCTCCTGCGGCAGGTCCACTCCCGAGCGCTCCCCGAGCTGCAGGCGCTTGGCCATGTCGGTGAGCCGCTTGACGCCCAGCTTGAGGCCCACCTGGTAGTAATAGACGTCGCACGAGTGGGCCAGTGCGTCCACCAGCGCCAGCGACCCGTGCCCGGAATGCTGCCAGCAGCGGAAGAAGCGCCCGCCGTACCAGTAGCCGCCGCCGCATCCCTGGAAGTGGGTGTTCTCGTCGAGCACGCCGTCGGACAGCCCGGCCAGAGAGGTGACGATCTTGAAGGTGGAGCCGGGCGGGTAGGCCGCCTGGATGGCCCGGTCGAGGAGCGGGTGCGACGGATCCGTGGTCAGCTCCTGCCAGCGGGCGCGCGACAGACCGTGCGCGAACTCGTTGGGGTCGAAGCTCGGGCGGCTCACCAGCGCCAGCACGCCGCCGGTGCGCGGGTCGATGGCCACCGCGGCGCCCTCCGCCACGTTCGCCATGGCCTGCTCGAGCGCCCGCTGCACGCGGACGTCGACGGTGAGCACCAGGTCACGGCCGGGCTGCGACTCGACGGGCTTCTCTTCCGGGTAGAGGCTCACCCGCCGGCCGCTGGCGTTCACCACCAGGATCTTGCCCCCGTCGACCCCGCGCAGCTCCTTCTCGTAGGAGCGCTCGAGACCGGCACGCCCGATCAGATCCCCCGACCGGTAGCCGCGCTCGCCGAGCGAGTCCAGCTCGGCCTGCGAGATCTCGCCGGCGTAGCCGAGCAGGTGGGCGGCGCGCGTGCTCTCGGGGTAGGCGCGCCGCGGCTCGATGCGCACCTCCACCCCCGGCAGCTCGACCAGGCGCTCCTCCACCTTGGCGACCACGTCGAGGGGGGCGTCGCGGCGGAACTCGAACGGCAGGCCGCTGCGGTTGGCCGTCGCCACCCCCTGGCACACCAGCGAGTCGGGCAGGCCGAGCAGGGCGCCGAGCAGGGCGCTGGCCGGCGTCGAGAGCGTGTCCGGCTGGCGCGATCCGAAAGGCTGCGGGCGGAAGATCACGGTGAAGGCCGGGGCGTTGTCGGCCAGCAGCACACCGTGGGCGTCGAAGATGCGCCCGCGCGGTGCGCGCAGGATCTCCAGGCGCAGCCAGTTCTTCTCCGCCAGGTCGCGGTAGCTTCGGTACTCGAGCAGCTGCAGCCGCGCCACGCCGAGAAGGAGGATGACGATGCCCCCCACCATGACGATCGCCGCGCGGCGGAACCGCAACCGCCGCGGCTCGCGCGGGTCACTCCTCCGCGGGGACACGGGAGAGCGGGTCGGGCAGGCCGAACCGGAGTGCGAGCCAGTAGAGGAGCGGCGCCAGGAGAGCCGAGTAGAGCGCCGAGCCGAGCACCAGGGGCAACGCGCCCATCCATCCGCCCGAGCCCGGCTCCGAGAAGAGCGCGGCGGCACGCGCCACCCCCACTCCCGCGGCCACGATCCCGACCAGCCCCCCCTGCAGGAACGGGTTCTCGCGGATGAGCTGCTGGCCGGCATGCCCGACGACGTAGCCGCTCAGGCTGAAGAGCCCTGCCTGGAGGCCGAGGCCGCGCCCCAGGTCGGCGTCGGCCACCAGGCCCACCAGGAACCCGGCCGCCGTGCCGGGCGCCGGCCCGGCCACCAGCGCCCAGTAGACGAGGACCATGACCAGGAAATCCGGGCGCGCCCCGTAGACCGCCAGCACGTCGGAGAGCGACCCACGCACCAGGAGCGCGGCCAGCGTCCACACCACGAGGATCCCGAAGCCGGTGCGCAGCGTCGCGCCCCGCCCGCCGGCGCGGTTCATCGCGGCCCCCCGCCCGGCGCCCGGACGGAGTCGGGGGCCGCGACCGCAGGCGCCATCGCCGAGCCGGTCGGCGCTCTCGGCCCGGCCGGCGCCGAGTCGGCCCCCGCCGCGCCCCATGGCGCCAGCCGCTCGACATCCACGACGACGAAGACCTCGCGCAGCCGCCCCAGGGGCGCATGCGGGCGCACCTCGATCTCCTGCACGAGCCCGTTGGGATCGCGCCCCACCCGAGCCACCGCGCCGACCGGCAGGCCCTGCGGGAAGAACGCCGAGAGGCCGGAGGTCGCCACCTCCTGTCCGACGCGCACCGTGTCGGTAAGCGGCACCAGGGAGAGATAGAGGCCGGGGCGTCGCTCGGCACGGAAGCGCAGCACGCCGCGCGCCCCGCCGGGCACCACCTCACAGGCCACCGCCAGCGCCGGGTCGGTGAGCAGCGCGGCGCGCGCCGAGCGCGCAGCGACCTCCGCCACCCGCCCCACCAGCCCCTCCGGCGCCACCACGGGCTGCCCGGCGCGCACTCCGTCCTCGCTGCCCACCGACAACTGGAACACCAGCGGCCACGGCTCGCCCCACACGCCGACCACCCGCGCCGGGAGCAGCACCGGCCCCTGCGGCTCCGCGAAGCGCAGGGCGCGCCGCAGCCGCTCGGCCTCGGCCCCCGCCTGCTGCAGCAGGATCTTCTCGGTCCGCAGGCGGAGCAGTTCGCCCTTGAGCCGCTGGCTCTCGGCGCGCCCGAAGCTCACCGACTCGACGAAGTCGCGGGCCTGATTGGCCGGCCAGAGGAGCCCCGCCTCGAGCCGCGCCACCCAAGCGGTGTCGAGCCGTCCGCCGAAGGCGAGAAGCAGCGCCGATGCCCCCAGGCAGACGGCGAGCACCGCGATCTCCCGGCGATCGCCGCTGCTCAAGGTTGCCATGCGCGCAACCTAGTCGCGATGGGCGTGGACGAGGACCTTCTCGAAGTCCCGGGGATGCTCGAGAATGCTGCCCGCCCCGCGCACCACGCACGTCAGCGGGTCGTCGGCGACGCGGATGGTGAGGTTGGTCACCTCGCGCAGCAGCATGTCGAGGCCGCGCAACAGGGCGCCGCCGCCGGTGAGGAAGATGCCGCGGTCCACGATGTCGGCGGCCAGTTCGGGCGGCGTCTGCTCGAGCGAGTCGCGCAGCGCGTTGACGATGGTGGTCACCGGCTCCTGCAGCGCCTCGCGGATCTCCACCGAGCTGACCCGCAGGGTGCGCGGGATGCCGCGCACCAGATCGCGGCCCTTGACCTCCATCTCCAGCTCTTGCGCCAGCGGGAATGCCGAGCCGATCTCGATCTTGATGCGCTCCGCCGTCTGCTCGCCGATCAGCAGGTTGTAGGCCTTCTTCATGTAGTTGGCCACGGCCTCGTCCATCTCGTCCCCGGCCACGCGGATGGAGGTCTTGGTGACGATGCCGTTGAGGGCGATGACCGCGATCTCGGTGGTGCCGCCGCCGATGTCGCAGACCATGTTGCCGGTCGGCGTGTCCACCGGCAGGCCGACACCGATGGCGGCGGCGATGGGCTCGGGCACCAGGACCACCTCGCGGGCCCCGGCCCGCTCGGCCGAGTCGATGACCGCGCGCTTCTCCACCTCGGTGATGCCCGACGGCACGCAGATGACGATTCGCGGCCGCACCAGGAACTTGTGGCGCTGCACCTTGTGTATGAACTCTCGAAGGAGGTCCTCGGTGACCTCGAAATCGGCGATCACCCCGTCCTTGAGCGGTCGGATGGCGCGGATCTCGTCCGGAGCCCGGCCCAGCATGGCCTTGGCCTCGGCGCCCACCGCCAGCACGCGGCCGCTGGCGCGGTCGATGGCGACCACCGACGGCTCGTTCATGAGGATGCCGCGACCCTTGACGAACACCAGTGTGTTGGCGGTGCCGAGATCGATGGCGACGTCGGTCGAGAGGAAGCCGGTCAGCTTGTGCAGCCAGTAGATCGGGCGCATGGACGTCCTTGTTTGCCGACTTCTCCGAACGCAGGCGGGGGCGGCTCGGAGGGCGCCGCTCGCGCGAGGCCCTACAAAACGGGCACACTAGCAAAGGCCCCGCCCCGCAACAAGGAAAGAACGCGCCGGTGGCGGCTTTCTGGCGGGGCCGCGCCGCATCTGCTAGCGTGAGCGGGGCGCGCGGTGGTCCGGCGGGGGTCGCGCGCCCGGGCGGTGCGCGGCCACCCCTCCCTGCCGATAACGCGGGCGCGATGCACGATCTCGACCGGTCTCCAGGCGCTGACGGCGACACCCGACGGCGGTCCGGGGCGGCACCAAGCCGGCCCGGGCGCCGGCCCGTGGAGGACCGCGACTGACCCGCTCCTCGCTCCCCTCGCGGCGCGGCCGCCGCCTGGCCGGCGGGGCGGCCCTGGCGCTCCTGGCCTTCCTGTGGCTGGCGGCCGGGCGCCCCGGTCCGGACCCCGCCCTGGCCGAGGAGGCTTTCTTCGCCGACTCCGCCGCCCAGGCCGAGAGCCTGCGCGCCGACTCGCTGCGCCAGGCCGAGGCGGACTCGATCTGGCGGGCCGACAGCCTGGCCGCCCTGGGCCTCGAGGAGGACTACGGGAGCCCCGGTGGCGGCGGTCTGCTGGGCCGCGCCGCGCCGGAGCACCCCTTCTCCTACAGCACCACGTACGGCACCCTGCGCGACCGCCGCACGTGGGACCAGTCGATGGACCTCTTCCTCAAGATCAAGGGCCTGGTCTTCGCCAACCGCACCTCGGTGACCATCCTCGAGGACCCCGACGTCAAGCGCAACACGCGCAACCGGGCCACCCTGTTCGAGCTGGGCTACGGCCTGTCCCAGGGCCTGACCACCGGGCTGCGCCTGGGCGTGACGCGCAACAGCGACATCATCGGCATCCGCGAGCAGAACTCGATCCAGCGCGACCAGGACGACTTCTCCGCTTTCGGCCGCTTCGACCGGCAGCTGCTCGGGCTGCCCGTGACCGCCAACCTCAACTTCGGCTCCGCCAGCGACCGCCAGCCGGAGTACTCCCAGCAAGGCCGCGAGTTCGGCGCCGACGCCGGCACCCGCGGCCGCCTGTGGCAGGCCGTCAACTGGAATCTGAGCGGCATCTTCCATACCAACCGGATGCGCTCCACGGCGCCCTCCGACACCGGCGAATTCGCCAGCACCGACCGCAGCACCGACAAGAGCGGCGCCGCCGGGGTGAACTGGGCCCCCTGGCGCTGGCTCAGCCTCGACGTCAAGGGAACGGCCCGGCGCGGCGTGCTGCAGCGCCCCGAGAACTTCATCGACCCGGTCACCTTCGATTCCCGGGTCGTGCAGGAAGAGGTCTCGACCAACAACGAGAACGCCAACGTGGGCGCGGTCTTCCGCATCCCCCTCGGCTTCACACTGAACACCACCGGGAGCCTCAACAACACCGAGATCCTCTACGCCGCCGACAGCACGCGCAACAACGTCGCCCTGTCGCGCAGCTTCACGCTCGGGGCCGCGGACACCCTGCTGACGATCCCGGTCAAGGTCGACTTCCAGAACGGCACCAGCGAGAACGACTACACCAAGCGGGCCGATGGCTACGTGCAGAAGCAGTGGCGCCGCCAGCTCGACCTCACCGCCAACCGGCGCCTCAACCGCCGCACCACGGCCGACCTCAAGGGCGGCGTGTCGCTGGAGAGCCGCCGCTACTCGGACTTCCGCGCCTCCGGCCCGGCGTCGTTCCCACCCTCGAGCCAGGATCTGTTCCGCGCCAGCGGCACGATGAACCTGGACTACCGGCCGTTCGACAAGCTCATCACCGGGCTGGGCGGCCAGATGGACATCAACCGCACCATCAACCTGGCCTCCACCTCGTCGATCAGCAACACCGACCAGATCGGCTACCAGGTGACCTGGCGCTGGGGCTTCACGCCGTGGCCGTTCTGGCAGGTGACCCAGACCAACTCGGCGGGGGCCTCGCAGGTCAACTATCCGTTCGCGCCCGACCGCGACCAGCTGTCGTTCATCTACCAGATCCGCACCGGCAGCCTGCTGCGCCTCACCCCCAAGTGGAACCTCGAGATGGCTTACGGGTTGCGCTACCAGTCCCGCGGCACCTACCGGGAGCAGACCGACGGCAGCCGCCTGTTCGGCAAGGCGGGCGGCTCCGACCAGTACGACCTGATGCTCCGCACGACGTATCAGTTCTT
>CAYLSO010000068.1:0-17392 GCA_964386525.1 uncultured bacterium | reverse complement strand
GCGCGGGCGTGGGCGGCGACGGCGTGGGTGTGGCCGGCGACGACGCTCACCCCCGGCTCCCGCGCGGCCCCGAGCGAGCCCATCCGCTCCGCCAGGCTCGGCGAAGCCGCCGCCACCACGGCGGCCAGGGACGGCCGCGCGCGGCGCAGGCGGCGGACCGCGTCGAGCATGGGTGGGAAGAGCCTCTCCACCTCCTGCGCCCGGCTGCCGGGTAGGAGCGCGACGTACGGCGTCCCGGCGGCCAGCCCTACCAGCTCGCGCAGGGCGGTACCGTCGAGGTCCACGTCCAGCTCCTCGACGAGCGGGTGGCCGACATACGTCACCGGCACGCCCGCGGCCTCGTAGAGCGGCACCTCGAAGGGGAAGACCACGGCCATGCGGTCCACGGCCGCGGCGATGGCGCGCAGGCGGCCGCTCCCCCAGGCCCAGATCTGCGGGCTGACGTAGTAGAGGACGGGGATCCCGCGCCGCCGGGCGCGGCGTGCGAACGGCAGGTTGAAGCCGGGGAAATCCACGGGGATCACCAGGTCGGGGGCCGGCTCGAGCGCGGCCACGAGGCGGCGCCGGGCCGCGAGCAGCGGGCCCAGGTGCTTGAGCACCTCGGTCAGCCCGAGGACCGCGACCTCCTCCATGGCCACCACCGCCGTCACGCCGGCGGCGCGCATCTCGGGGCCGGCCAGGCCGAAGGCCTCACAGGGGCCGCGCGCCGCCAGGGCGCGCACCAACCGAGCCGCGTGGCGGTCGCCGCTGGGCTCCCCCGCCAGCACGAGGACGCGCAGGGGGCGGGCGGCCGGCTCTACGGGCCCCATCGTCGGGCGCGCGCGCGCAGCGCTTCCGAGAGCCGCTCGGCGACCCGCACCGCTCGCATCCCGGCCGCCCCGTCGGCCGGCGCGATCCCCGGCAGGGGAGCCAGCCCCTGCACGGCGCGGCCGAACGCTTCGAGTTCCAGGGCGAGTGGGTTGCCGGCCGGCACGGGGAGCGGGCGGCGCGTGACGAGAGCCGCCCAGTCAGGGCCGGCCGCCGGGGCGCCCCCGGCGCCGGGCCCCGCGGCCGCCGCCGCCAGTGCATCGCGGGTGACGGCGGCCAGCGCGGCCCGGTCGGCCTCGACGATCTCCGCCGTGCCTTCGGCACAGTCCAGGGACAGGTAGGCGTCGGCCTGGAAGAGCCGCAGCTTGCGCATGCGCTCCTGCGACACGCGGCTGGCCGTGAGGTTGGCCACACAGCCGTCCGGGAACTCGAGCCGGGCGTTGGCGATGTCCTCGCGCTCGGTGAGCACGGCCACGCCGACGGCCGCCACCGCCTCCGGTTCCTGGCCCGTCCAGTCGAGCACCAGGTCGAGGTCGTGGATCATGAGATCGAGCAGGACGTCCACGTCGACACCGCGCGGGGCGAAGCTGGCCAGGCGGTGCGACTCGATGAAGCGCGGCCGGCGGATGAACGCGCGGGCGGCGCGCACCGCCGGGTTGAGGCGCTCGACGTGGCCGACGTGCAGCACGAGGCGGCGGGCCGCGGCCAGCGCCAGGAGTTCGGCGCACTCGGCGCTGCTGGCCGCCAGGGGCTTCTCGACCAGGCAGTGGCGGCCGGCCTCCAGCGCCCGTCCGGCCACGGCGCGGTGGCTGGCCGTGGCGCTGGCCACCACGAGGGCGTCGCAGGCCTCGATCAGCGCGTCGGCGGAGGCGAACGAGCGGGCCCCGTACTGCTCGGCGAAGGCGGCGCGGTCGGGCTTGGCGTCGTGCGCGCCGACCAGTTGCGCCCACGGGGATTCGGTCGCCAGGAGCCGCACGTGATGGCGGCCCAGGGCGCCGACACCGATCACTCCGACGCGCAGAGGCATGGGGCGCTAGCGGGCGAGGCCGCGCTCCGAGGCGAGGGCGAAGCGGGCGAAGTGGTCCACCTCCGGACAGGGCGGCACCTCGGCGCGGATGCGCGCCACCGCCTCGGCCACGGTGAGGCCGCGGCGGAACAGCAGGCGGTAGGCCTGGCGCAGGGCCGCCAGCGTGGCGGCCGGGAAGGCGCGGCGCTTGAGGCCCACGAGATTGAGTCCGACCGGACGCAGCGGGCAGCCGCCGGCCCGCACGTACGGGACCACGTCCTTGGGCACGCGGTAGCCGCCGCCGACCATGGCGTGGCAGCCGATGCGCACGAACTGGTGCACGGGCACCAGGCCGCCGAGGATGGCGTGGTCCTCGACCGTGACGTAGCCGGCCAGCTGCACGCCGTTGGCGAGGATGACGTGGTCGCCGACCACCGTGTTGTGCGCCACGTGGGTGTAGGCCATCAGCAGGCAGTGGCGCCCCACACGGGTGACCGCGCCCTCGTCGCTGGCCAGGTTCAGGGTGACGTACTCGCGCACCACGGTGCCCTCCCCCACCTCGAGGGAGGAGACCGTGCCGGAGCGGAACTTGAGGTCCTGCGGCGGCCCGCCGAGAGCCGCGCCGTGGTGCACGCGCACGCCCCGCCCCAGGTTGGTGCGGCCGTCGACGCGCACGTGGCTGTCGAGCACCACGTCCTCGGCCAGCGTGACCTCGGGCCCCACCCAGCAGAACGGCCCTACCCGCACGCCCGCCGCCAGGCGGGCGCCCGCCTCCACGATGGCGCTGGGGTGGATCTCGGCGGCGGCCATCAGGCGTCGACGACGGCGGACATGAGGTCCGCCTCGGCCACCAGCTGGCCGTCGACGTAGGCCTCGCCGCGCATCTTGCAGATGCGGTTCTTGAGCTTCTGCAGAGTGAGCTCGAAGCGGAGCTGGTCGCCGGGGCGCACCGGACGGCGGAACTTGGCGTTGTCGATGCCCATGAAGTAGACGAGCTTGCCGGCCGGGTCGTCCACGGTCGACAGCAGCAGCACGCCCCCGGTCTGCGCCATGGCCTCGATGATCAGCACCGCCGGCATGATGGGGTGGCCGGGGAAGTGCCCGACGAAGAACGGCTCGTTGATGGTCACGTTCTTCAGCCCGACCACGCGCTTGCCCTCCTCCAGGTCGATGATGCGGTCCACCAGGAGCAGCGGGTAGCGGTGCGGCATGATGTCCATGATGGCCGAGATGTCCCACTCCTGGGCCGGGCGATCGGGGCGCCGCCCGCTCTGCGGGATCTCCTTGGCCAGCTTCTGGACGAAGGCCACGTTGGTGGCGTGCCCGGAGCGCACCGCGATGACATGCCCGAGGAGCGGGCCGCCCAGCAGCGCCAGGTCGCCCAGCAGGTCGAGCATCTTGTGGCGCACGAACTCGTCCTTGAAGCGCAGCGGCCGGTCGTTGAGGATGCTCTTCTCTCCGACCACCACGGCGGAGTCGAGGGAGCCGCCGCGGATCAGCCCCTGGCCGCGCAGCATGGCCACGTCCCGCTCGAGCACGAAGGTGCGCGCCGCTGCCAGCTCGCGTTCGAAGACCCCGTCGGTGATGTCGAGCGACAGGTGCTGGGTACCGACCACCGGGTTGTCGTAGTCGATGGTGAAGGTCAGCCGCAGGCGATCCGCGGGGACCGCCACCAGCTCGACGCTGCCCGACTGCAGCACCACCGGCTTGGTCATCTTGATGTGGCGGCGGGCCACCGGCTGCTCGCTCAGGCCGGCCTCGAGCAGGGCCGCCACGATGGCCTGGGCGGAGCCGTCCTCGGGTTCGGGCACCTCGAGGGTGGCGAGCTCGACCAGCGCGTTGTCGATGCCGAGGCCGGCGAGGCTGGCCAGGAGGTGCTCCATGGTGTGCACCTCGAACGCCCCGCTCTTGAGGATGGTGCGGCGCCCGTGGTCCGCGTCGTAGTGGGCGAACTGCGGCGCGACGCGCAGGGAGGGCCGGCCCGGCAGGTCGGTGCGCACGAAGACGATGCCCGAGTTCGGCTCCGCCGGGTGCACCACCGCCTCGCTGCACACCCCGGTGTGGATACCGACGCCGCTGTAACGCGCGGGGCGGGCCAGAGTGCGCTGGGCGGCGCGGCCGGTCCTGGTCTCGGCGGTCCCGTTAGCCGCCGGAGCGGGCGTGGTCGGCACTCTTCTCCTCCTCCAGCGCGCGCAGGCGCTTCTCGATCTCCTGCAGCCGCTCCACCAGCTGGGGCAGCCGCATGGTGAGGGCGTGGATGCGCTTGGCCAGCCCGTGCGGCTGCGCCGGGTAGCCGGATACCTGGGTGTGCGGCGGCACCGACTTGGTGACCCCCGCCTGCGAGCCGACCACCGCGCCCTCGCCGATCACGATGTGGCCGGCGATGCCCGACTGGCCGGCCAGCGTGGCGCCGCGCTCGACGCGCGTCGAGCCGGAGATGCCGACCTGGGCGACGACGATGACGCTCTCGCCGAGCGTGACGTTGTGGCCGACCTGCACGAGGTTGTCGATCTTGGTGCCCGAGCCGATCAGCGTCGTGCCGGTGGTGGCGCGATCGACGCAGGTGTTGGCGCCGATCTCGACGTCGTCGCCGATCACCACGTTGCCCACCTGCGGCACCTTGTGGTAGGTGCCGCCGTCCTTGACGTAGCCGAAGCCGTCGGCCCCGATCACCGCCCCCGAGTGGATGACGACGCGCTCGCCCAGCACGCAGTCCTCGCGCACGGTGACGTTCGGGTAGAGCCACGACTCCTTGCCGATCCGCACGTTCTGGCCGACGTAGGTGCCGGCCATGACCACGGCGCCGTCGCCGACCTCCGCCCCCTCCTCGACCACCGCGTGGGGGCCGATGGAGACCGCTTGGCCGAGGCGGGCGCCGGGGGCGATGGCCGCCATCGGGTGCACCCCGGGCTCCGGGCGCGGCCGCTCCTGGCGGAAGATCTTCACCGCCTTGAGGAAGGCCAGGTACGGGTTGGGATGCACCAGCTGCGCGGCGGTCAGGCCGGGCCGGGCCTCGGAGACCAGCACCGCCGCGGCGCGCGTCGCACTCAGATAGGTCTCGTACCGGGGGTTGGCGAGAAACGTCAGGTCGCCCGGGCGGGCCTCGCGGATGCCGGCCACGCCGTGGATGCTCAGGCTGTCGTCACCGACCACCTCTCCGCCGAGCTCGCGGGCGAGGTCGCCGAGGTTGCGCACGATCATGGAGTCCCGCCGGGGACCAAGGTCCCCGCCTCCCGATTGAGGATTTCGATGACCCGGTCGGTCAGATCCAGGCTCTTGACGGCGAATATCACATTCCCGTCGGCGGCGTCCAGGACCAGGTCGTAGGCCTCGGTGTTGGCGATCTTCTCCACCACGTCGCGCACCTTCTGGATGACCTGGGCGGTGAGCTGCTCGTTCATCTCCACGGCCTTGCCGCGCGGCCCCCAGAAGGCCTGCACGAACTGGTCGTACTCGGCCTGCGCCTTGGCGAGCTGGCCTTCCTTCTCCAGCCGTTTCTCTTCGGAGAGCGTCAGGGACTGCTCGCGCGCGTCCGCCCGCAGCTCCTCGAGGGTCTTGCGGCGCTCGTCGGACTCGACGCGCCACGCCTCGATCTCGCGGGCGAAGCGCTGCTGGGCGTCCTTGGCGAAGGTGTAGCCCTCGAAGATGCGGACCGAGTCGACGTAGCCCAGCTTGAGGATCTGCGCGTGCGCCGGCGCGGCGAGCGCTAGCCCGAGCAGGACGGCCGCCGCGGCGGCCAGGCGGCGCGGGCGGGCCGCGGACGCGGCGCGATGCCAGCACGATCTCATGTCGGGCTCCCCTAGAAGAACATGTTGCCGAGCAGGAAGTGGGTGCGCCAGCCCGGCCGCAGCCGGTCGAATCCGTAGCCCATGTCCAGCCCGAGGTTGCCGAGCAGCGGCACCTCGACGCGCACCCCGGCGCCGACGCCACGGTACAGGTCGCCGAGCAGCTGGATGTCGCGCCACTCGTTCCAGGTCGCGCCGGCGTCGAAGAAGACGACGCCGTGCACCGGGTGGACGATGGGGAACTGGCCCTCGAGCGTCAGCATCTGCATCCAGCGCCCCCCAGGATACGCCACCCGGCTGGAGGTGCGCACGCTGTCGATGGGCATGCCGAGGCTGTCGTTGACCACGATCGTCGTGTAGATGGTGCGGATGTTCTCGTCGGGGACGATGGCGTAGTCCTCGTAACCCCGCACCCCGTAGTAGGTGGTGCCGCCCAGGCGGAAGGTCTCGTAAGGCGGCGGCGTCTTGCCGTAGCCGCTGAGGAAGCCGCCGCGCCAGCGCAGCATGGCGGTGAGGCGGCGGTTGACCGGCCGGTACCAGCGCGCGTCGTACTCGCTCTTGTTGTAGGTGACCTGCCCGCCCAGGGGGCCGCCGGCGAACTCGGAGGCGGCGTTCAGACGCGAGCCGCCCGTCGGGTAGAAGGGATTGATGGTGTTGTCGCGCCGCAGCGCCAGCTCGACCAGCGAGGTGGTCTGGGCGCCCCCCGACACGTAGTTGGCCAGCGCGATCTGCGCCGAGTCGTACGAGGCGACGCCCCCGGGCAGCTTGAGGTCCACGCCCTCGAGCCGGTAGGTCACGAAGCCGCGCGTGTAGCGGTCGACGAAGACCAGCGGGCGCCCGAGGCGGACCGAGCCGCCGCGGCGCACCTCGCGGTAGTCGAGCCGCGAGGTGCCGGTGCCGACGATCTGGGTCTCGCGGTCGCGGCTGAAGACCGAGACTCCCAGCGTCGTGCGGGTGTCGCGAAAGTAGGGATCGGTGAAGGACACGTCGATGTTGCTGCGCCGCGCTCCGCGCTCCAGCTGAATGGTCGCCGCCTGGCCGTTGCCGAAGAGATTGTTGTGGCCGAGCGTCACGAAGCCGGTGAGGCCGCCGTCGGACGAGTAGCCGGCGCCGGCCGAGGCGGTGCCGGTCTCCTTCTCGACGACCTTGAGCGACAGGTCCACGTCGGTGCTGTCGGCGGGCTTGAAGTCCACCTGCACGTCCTGGAAGTAGCCGAGGCGAAAGACGTCCTGCTGCGTGCGGATGAGGGCGGAGCGGCGGAACAGGTCGCCCTCGTGGATCATCAGCTCGCGGCGCACCACCTTTTCCTTGGTGCGCGTGTTGCCCGAGATGTTGATGCGCCGCAGGTGCGAGGGCGCGCCCTCCTGGACCTGGAAGGTGAGCTCCACCCGTCCGGAATCGTTGACCTGCTCGACCGGGTCCACCGAGACGTAGAGGAAGCCCAGCTCCGCGTACTGCGAGTAGGCCTCCTCGACCGTCTTGCGGATGGCCGAGGCGTTGTACATCTGCCCGGCGTAGATCTGCGTGAGGGCGCGCACCTGGGCGTCGCCGAGCGCCCGGTTCCCGGCCCACTGCACCTCGCCCAGCCAGGCGCGCGGACCCTCCTGGACGTTGTAGACCAGGGTCATGCGCTGGCCGTCGGGGGAGAAGCGGAGCGAGTCGCGCGCCACCTCGACCTCGCGGAAGCCCCGGTCGCGGTAGAAGGCGGTGAGCTGCTCGACATCCTTGCCGACCTTGTCGGGATCGAGCTTGCCGCCGCGCAGGAAACCCTTGAACTTGCTCTCCAGCTGCTTGCGCAGCAGGTCGGGCGGGAAGCTGACGGCCCCCGGGAAGGCCACCCCGGCCAGGCGTGCCGCGCTGCCTTCCACCACGCGGAAGGCGACCACCGCCTGGCCGGGCCCGGCCGATTGCGTCGTGGCCGTCACCTGGGCGCGCACGTAGCCCTTCTCGCGGTAGATGCGGCGCACCGAGTCCACCGCCGCCAGCACCTGATCGTTGGACAGGCGGCCCCCCACCACCAGGCCGGTGTGCTCGAGCAGCTTGTCGGAGTCCAGCTTGTGGTTGCCGGTCAGCTCGACGCGCGCCAGCCGCGGGCGCGGCGCGACGTGCAGGGTCAGCGCCGTGCCCCCCTCCTCCTGGCGCAGGCCGACCCAGAAGTCGTCGTACATGCCGAGCGCCCAGACGGCGCGCAGCGCCTCGCGCAGCCGCG
This sequence comes from uncultured bacterium, assembly GCA_964386525.1. Taxonomy (GTDB): domain Bacteria; phylum Eisenbacteria; class RBG-16-71-46; order RBG-16-71-46; family DASYSL01; genus CAYLSO01. The sequence goes on along the minus strand of CAYLSO010000068.1, from coordinate 9,585 downwards.
CGGCGGTGACCGCCTCGCCGGGCCGGATGCCCAGGCCGGAGAGGGTGCGGGCGCTGTCGGGGCCGGCCACGCCGTCGAGGCGCACGGCGGCCACCGGGATGCTGGCCGCGCCGGCCGCCGCGGCGCGGTCGGCGGGAACAGGGCCCGCCTGCGCCAGAGCGTCGCCGCCGGCGCCGAGGGCGCCGAGGGCCGCCACGAGGAGAACCAGCGCGCGGGCGCTCCCCGTCACGAGCCTCCCCCCGCCGCGACGGGAGTGGGGATCTGCGCCGGCCGGAACACCATCTCGTCGCCCTCCCGGTCGGCCAGCACGCTACCCGGGGCCTTGAGTTCGCCGCGCAGGATGAACTCGGACAGCGGGTCCTCGAGCAGCCGCTGCACGGAGCGCTTCAGGGGCCGCGCCCCGAGGTAGGGGTCGAAGCCCTTCTCGAGCAGCAGGTCCTTGGCGCCCTCGGTCAGCTCGATGCTGATCCCCTGCTGCGCCAGCCGCCCCTGCAGCTGGCGCAGCAGGATCTCGATGATCTGCCGCATGTGCTCCTTGGTCAGCTGGTGGAAGACGATGATGTCGTCGATGCGGTTGAGGAACTCCGGGTTGAAGGCGCGGCGCAGCTCCTCCATCACCTTGGCCTTCATGTCGGAGTAGCCGATGGTGGACTCCTCGGCGGCGCGCACGAAGCCCATGTGCTTCTGGCCGACGATCTGCCGCGCCCCGAGGTTGGAGGTCATGATGAGCACGGTGTTCTTGAAGTTCACCTTGCGGCGGCTGGCGTCGGTGAGCTGGCCGTCGTCGAGCACCTGCAGCAGCACATTGAAGACGTCGGGGTGGGCCTTCTCGATCTCGTCGAGCAGGACCACGGAGTAGGGCTTGCGGCGCACCTTCTCGGTGAGCTGGCCGCCCTCGTCGTAGCCGACGTAGCCGGGGGGCGCCCCCACCAGGCGCGACACCGAGAACTTCTCCATGTACTCCGACATGTCGATGCGGATGAGCGCGTCCTCGTCGTCGAAGAGGAACTCGGCGAGCGTGCGCGCCAGCTCCGTCTTGCCGACGCCGGTGGGGCCCAGGAAGATGAACGAGCCGATCGGCCGCTTGGGGTCGCGCAGCCCGACGCGGTTGCGGCGCACCGCCTTGGAGACGGCGGCGAGCGCCTCGTCCTGGCCGACCACGCGGTGCATCAGCTCGCTCTCCATGCGCAGCAGCTTGCGGGTCTCCTCCTCCTCCAGCTTGACCACCGGGATCGAGGTCATGACCGAGACCACCGCCGCGATGTCCTCGCCGTTGACCTCCACCTCGCGGTCGCGCTTCGACTCCATCCACTTCTTCTTGAGGTCCTTGAGGTGGTTGCGCTGGTCCTTCTCCTTGTCGCGCAGCTTGGCCGCCTTCTCGTACTCCTGCGAGCGGATGGCGGCCTCCTTCTCCTTGACCAGCTCCTCGAGGCGGGTCTCGAGGTCGCGCAGTTCGGCGGGCACCGTGGACACCGACAGGCGGGCCCGCGCCGAGGCCTCGTCGATGACGTCGATGGCCTTGTCGGGCAGCTGCCGGTCGGCGATGTAGCGGTCGGAGAGCTTGGTCGCCTGCACCAGGGCGTCGTCGGTGATGCGCACCCCGTGGTGCGCCTCGTAGCGGTCGCGCAGGCCGCGCAGGATCATCACCGTGTCGTCCACCGAGGGGGCGTCGACGGTGATCGGCTGGAAGCGCCGCTCCAGGGCCCCGTCCTTCTCGATGTACTTGCGGTACTCGTCGAGGGTGGTGGCGCCGATGCACTGCAACTCGCCGCGCGCCAGGGCCGGCTTCAGCATGTTGGAGGCGTCGATGGCGCCCTCGGCGCCGCCCGCCCCGACGATGGTGTGCAGCTCGTCGATGAAGATGACCGCGTCCTTGGACTCGCGGATCTCGTTCATCACGGTCTTGAGCCGCTCCTCGAACTGACCTCGGTACTTGGTGCCGGCCACCACCGCCGCCAGGTCGAGGGTGACGATGCGCTTGCCCTTGAGGCCCTCGGGCACCTTGCCCTCGACGATGCGCCGCGCCAGGCCCTCGGCGATGGCCGTCTTGCCGACGCCCGGCTCGCCGATCAGCACCGGGTTGTTCTTCTTGCGCCGCGACAGCACCTGGATGACCCGCTCGATCTCCTTCTCGCGCCCGATCACCGGGTCGAGCTTGCCTTCGCGCGCCAGTTGCGTGAGGTCGCGCCCGAACTGGTTGAGGGCCGGGGTCTCAGGGCGCTCCTCGCGCTCCTGCTGCTGCTGCGCCGGCGAGCCGCCGAGCAGCTTCAGGGTCTCCTCGCGCACGCGCTTGCGGTCCACCCCCAGCTCGAGCAGCACCTTGGCCGCCACCCCCTCGCCCTCGCGGATGAGGCCGAGGAGCAGGTGCTCGGTGCCGACGTAGTTGTGGCCGAGGGAGCGGGCCTCGTCGACCGCCAGCTCGAGCACGCGCTTGGCGCGCGGCGTGAACGGGATCTCGCCGATGGTCATGGTGCCGCCGGCGGCCGAGACCATGTTCTCCACCGCCTGGCGGATCTGGTCGAGGTCGACGCCCAGGTTGTTCAGCACGGTGGCGGCGATGCCCTCGCCCTCGCGGATGACGCCGAGGAGCAGGTGCTCGGTGCCGATGTAGTCGTGCTGCAGCCGGGCGGCCTCCTCGCGCGCCAGGTAGATGACCTTGCGCACCCGTTCCGTGAACTTGTCGTGCATCTGCCCTCCTAGGACTCGCCCCCGGTGGCGCGCGGCGCGGCCATGGCGCGCGCCAGATAGTCGCGCACGAAATCGGCGCGGTGCACGTTGCGCTCGGGTTGCTCCAGCGCCTTGCCGAGGCGGCGCTGCAGGTGCGCCGGCTGGGTCAGGACCAGGAGCTCGTTGAGCGCTCTGAGCGGCGGCAGCTCGGGCAGCGCGATGGCCACGCCGAGGCGCACCGCGGAGCACAGGTTGACGACCTCGGCGCTCGCCATGGTGCGGCCGTAGCGCAGGCTGCCGAAGGCGCGGTAGACCTTGTCCTCGATCTGGATGCGGGCGTCGCGCAGCAGCGTCTCGCGGGCCCGCTCCTCGGCCGTCAGGATCTGGCGGGTGACGCGCTCGAGGCTCTCCAGCGTCTCCTTCTCCGACAGGCCGAGCGTCGTCTGGTTGGAGATCTGGAAGAGGTTGCCCACCACCTCGCTGCCCTCGCCGTAGAGCCCGCGCACCGCCAGGCCCATCTGCATGATGCCCTTCAGGACCTTCTCGATCTGCTTGGTGAGCACCAGGGCCGGCAGATGGATGAGCGCCGAGGCGCGCATCCCGGTGCCGGCGTTGGTCGGGCACGCCGTCAGGTAGCCCCACTCCTCGTGGTAGGCGTACTCGAGGGCGCCGTCGAGGTCGTCGTCGGCCTGGTCGGCCAGGCTCCACGCGTCGCCGAGCATGAGCCCGGACACCAGGCTCTGCAGGCGCAGGTGGTCCTCCTCGTTGATCATGATGGAGAGCCGCTCGCCCGGCGCCACGAACAGGCCGCGCGGCCGCGCCACGTCCGACAACTCGTGGCTCACCAGGTGGCGCTCCACCAGGAAACGGCGCTCCAGGGGGCCGAGCTCGTGCATGGGCAGGAAGGCGCCGCCGGTCAGGGAGGTGCAGCGCGCCGCGGCCCGCTCGATGCGCTGCAGCACGCCGCGCAACTGATCCTCGCGCGCGCGATGGGTGAAGGGCTCGTGGCGCAGGTTGCGCGCCAGGCGCACGCGCGTCGAGAGCACGATCTCGCTCTTCGAACCGCTGCCGTCCAGCCACGGGCTGGGCTGCGCCAGCAGGCTCGCGAGCGTCGGCGGATCCGTACGGGCGGCGCCTTCGTCGCCCTGTCCCTGGTCGAAGCGGGCTTCCATGCTGCCGTTTACCCCCTAGGGGAGGAAGGGTTCCCCGGGTGCGGCGCGGCCGCCTCGAGCACGCGGATCTGGTCGCGCAGCTCGGCGGCGCGCTCGAAGTCCTCGCGATCGATCGCGCGCTGCAGCTCGTCCTGCAGGCGCTGCATCTGCCGCGTGCGGGCCACCGCCTCGCCGTCGGCCGACGGGTGCTTGCCGGTGTGCCGCGTGCTGCCGTGGATGCGGCGCAGCAGCGGGCGGAGCTTGGCCTGGAAGGTCGCGTAGCACTCGGCGCAGCCGAGCCGCCCGGTGTCCTTGAAGGCAGTGTACTGCATGCCGCAGCTCGGGCACTGCACCGGCCCGATCTTCTCCTCCTCGCCGGTGGCCATGTCGTCGAACATCTTGGCCACCAGCTCGGAGACGGAGAAGTTCTTGGGGTTCACCTGCGGGGTGAGCCCCTTCTCCTGGGCACAGGCCTGGCAGACGTGCAGCTCGGAGCTCCGGTTCTCCTGGATCTCCGTGAAGTGCATCGTGGCCGGGCTCTTGTTGCAGATCTGGCAGAGCATCACCGGTTTTCCATCTCCTCCGTGACCGCGGGGCGGACTTTCCCTCCGTCCAAAACTAGCACGCCGGATGCCAGACTCGCCAGGCGGTCGTTGTGCGTGGCGACCACCACGGTCTGTCCCTGCTCGGCCGCCAGCCTCACGAGCAACTCGTGCAGCCGCGCGGCGTTATCCCGATCCAGGTTGCCGGACGGCTCGTCCGCCAGGAGCAGTTCCGGGTGGTTCACGATCGCCCGGGCCACCGCCACCCGCTGCTGCTCGCCTCCCGAGAGCTGCGAGGGGCGATGCTCGAGCCGCTCTCCGAGGCCGACCAGCCACAGCACCTCGGCGGCCCGCTCACGCACCCGGGCTTCGCCTTGGCGCGCCAGCCGCCCCGGCATCATCACGTTCTCGAGGGCCGTGAACTCCGGCAGCAGGTGGTGGAACTGGAAGACGAACCCGAGGCGCGCCGCCCGGAAACGCGCCATCGCCTCCGCCCCCAGCGCTGTCAGCTCCTGCCCGCCGACCCAGACGCGGCCGGCGTCCGGCCGGTCGAGCCCCCCCGCGATGTGCAGCAGCGTGCTCTTGCCGGAGCCGGAGGCCCCCAGGATAGCCAGAAGCGTGCCGCGGCCCACCTCCAAATCCACTCCGGTGAGGACCTCTAATTGTTTGCCCCCCATGGAATAGGACTTGGCGATCCCGGCCATCCGGAGCGCCGGCTGGCCAGCGGTCCCCGCCCCGGCCAACCTCTCCTCGGCGCCGGCCGGATTGCTTGCCCCCTGGGATGCGCCGGACGCGGGCCGCGGTGCGCCGTCCATCTACACCTCCCGGACCGCCTCGGCGGGCGGGATGCGCGCCGCGTACGAGGCGGGATAGAGGGCGGCCAGCGCGCAGAGGGCGAGGGAAGCGACCGCCACGAGGGCGACATCGAGGCCGTCGAGCTGCACCGGCAGGTGCGACAGGAAATAAACGTCGGCCGGGATCCGGAAACCCGCCAGAGCGCGGCAGAGCACCAGGCCGAGGCCCGTGCCCAGGACGGTGCCCACCGCGCCGATGAGCAGGCCCTCGAAGAGGAAGACGCGCCGGATGTCGGCGGGCGAGGCGCCCTGCGCCATGAGCGAGCCGATGTCGCGCCGCTTCACGAGCACGACCATCAACAGGGTGCTGACGATGTTGAGGGCCGCCACCAGCACGATGAGCCCCAGGATGAGCGCCATCACCGCCTTCTCGACCTTCATGAAGGCGAACAGATTCTGGTTCATCTCGATCCAGTCGGTGACCCGGTACGGGAAGCCGCCCAGCCGCCGCAACAGCGCGCGCCCCTGCTCCGGGGCCCGGAACATGTCGGCGACGCGCACCTCTATGCCGGTGATCGCCCCGCCCGTCCCGAACAGGTCGCCGGCGGCTCGCAGGCTGATGTACGCCAGGTTGGCGTCGTACTCGTAGAGGCCGGAGCGGAACAGACCCACCACCTCGAAGGGGGCGAGCTTCGGCACCAGGCCGAGCGCCGACTGCACCCCCCCGTGGAAGCTGGCGAGTACGACGCGGTCGCCGATGCCGGCGCGCAGCCGAGCCGCCAGCTCGTTGCCCAGTACGATGCCCGGCAGGCCGCTGCCGGTCGTCTCGGGCAGAGCGGCCAGCGGCGGCTGGATGTGGGAGGCCACGGTCGTCACCTGGCGCTCGGCCGCCAGGTCCACGCCCTTGACCACCAGCCCCTCGGCCAGGTTCTCGTGCGTGGCGAGCGCCTTGCGGTAGATGAACGGCGCCGCCCCCACCACGTCCGGCGCCCCGCGCACCGTGGCCAGCGCCCGGGCGCTGTCGGCGATCCCCGTGTCGTCGAAGGAGAGCAGCAGCACATGGGCGTTGGTGCCGGCGATGCGCGTGCGAATCTCGCCCTCGAAACCGTTCATCACCGCCAGCACGGCGATCAGCGCGGCCACCCCGACGGTGACTCCGATCACCGAGATGGTCGTCAGGATGGCGATGAAGGCGGTCGGCCGCCGGGTGCGCAGGTAGCGCGTCGCGATGAACAGGGAGACGTTCACGGGCGGCCCGCGGGCGGCTCCCCGGGCGGCTCTTCGGGCGGCTCGTCGGGCGCCCCGTCCCCGCTCTCGCGGCCCTCCTCGGGGCGCAGCTGCGGGAACAGGATCACGTCGCGGATGGAACGGCTGTCGGTGAGCAGCATGATCAGCCGGTCGAAGCCGATCCCCAGGCCACCGGTGGGCGGCATGCCGTACTCGAGGGCGCGCAGGAAGTCGCGGTCGAGGACCTGGGCCTCGAGGTCGCCGCGCTCGCGGGCCGCCATCTGGTCGAGGAAGGCCTGCTCCTGGGCGATGGGATCGTTCTGCTCCGAGAAGGCGTTGCCGATCTCCATGCCCGCCGCGAACGGCTCGAAGCGCTCCACCACCCGCTCGTCACCCCGCTTCACCTTGGCCAAGGGCGAGATCTCGCGCGGGTGGTCGATGACGAAGGTCGGCTGCACGAGCTCGGGCTGGACGAGCGCCGTGAAGAGGGCGTCGAGGGCCGCCCCGGCGCCGCCGCCCGGCCGCGGCTCGGCCGCGAAGCGCGCGCACAGCCGCGCCAGGCGCGCCGGATCGAGGTCGGAGACGTCCTCGCCCACCTTGTCGCGGACCGCTTCGAGCATCGAGACGCGCGGCCAGGGCGGCGTGAAATCGAGCTCCTGACCCTGGTAGCCGACGCGCGGCGAGCCGCACACCGCCTCGGCCACCCGCCCCACCATCTCCTCGGTCAGCCGCATCATGTCGTGATAGTCGGCGTACGCCTCGTAGAGCTCGAGCAGGGTGAACTCGGGGTTGTGCGAGCGGTCCAGCCCCTCGTTGCGGAAGTTGCGCGAGAACTCGTAGACCCGCTCGAAGCCGCCCACCAGCAGGCGCTTCAGGTAGAGCTCGTTCGAGATGCGCAGGTAGAGGTCGACGCCGAGCGCGTGGTGGTGGGTGAGGAAGGGGCGCGCGAAGGCCCCGCCGTAGATCGGCTGCAGGACCGGGGTCTCGACCTCGAGGTAGCCGCGCCCGTCGAGGAAGGCGCGGATGACGCCCACGGCGCGCCGGCGCCGCGCGAAGACCTCGCGCACCTCGGGGTTCATGAACAGGTCGGCGTAGCGCTGGCGGTAGCGGGTCTCGACGTCGCGCAGTCCGTGCCAGGAATCCGGCATCGGGCGCAGGGCCTTGGCCAGCAGCTCCAGGGCGTGCGCCTTGAGCGTGATCTCCCCGGTGCGCGTGCGGAAGACGCGGCCGCGTGCGCCCACCCAGTCGCCCACCGCGAGGTCGCCGTAGAGCGCGTAACCCGCCTCTCCGAGGACGTCCTGGCGGGCGTAGAACTGCAGGCGTCCGGTGCCGTCGAGCAGGTGGCCGAAGCCCGCCTTGCCGTGCGGCCGCTTGGCGACCAGACGGCCCGCCACCGCCACCTCCTCCCCCTCCTCGGCGGTGACGCGGTCGCCCAGGGCGAGCACGTCGGCGGCGCGGGCGGTGACTCGGTACGAGTACGGGTACGGCTCCACCCCCCGCGCCCTCAGCTCTTGCAGCTTGGCCAGGTACTGCCGGCGAAGTTCGCTCATCGGGCTCCCGATTCCGCCGACCGGTGCGGGCGCCGCGCGCCGGCGCCCGGTCAGCTCTCCGTCCCCACCGCGCCGCGCATCCAGAGGCGCGGCCCTTCCAGGGCGAGCTTTTCGCGCGACTCCCCGAGCGGGATGGGGTAGCGGCCGTTGAAGCAGGCGGAGCAGAAACGGGTCGCGTCCCGCTCGCAGGCCAGCATCCCCTCGAGCGACAGGTAGCCGAGGGTCTCCACCTCGAGGTAGCGCCGGATCCCGTCCACGTCGTGCGTCGCCGCGATCAGCTCGCCGCGGCGCGGCGTGTCGATGCCGTAGAAACACGGGTGCGTGATGGGCGGCGAGCCGACGCGGAGGTGGATCTCGCGCGCCCCGGCCCGGCGCAGCAGCCGCACCAGCTTGCGGCTGGTGGTGCCGCGCACGATGGAGTCGTCCACCACCGCCACGCGCCGCCCCGCGAGCAGCGCGCGCACGGCATTGTACTTGAGCCGCACGCTCTCGTCGCGCACCGCCTGCGTGGGGTGGATGAAGGTGCGCCCGACGTAGTGGTTGCGGATGAGGCCGAACTCGAAGGGGAGTCCCGAGCGCTCCGCGTACCCGAGGGCGATGGCGTTGGAGGAATCGGGCACGGAGATCACCAGATCCGCCGCCGCCGGCTGCTCCTCGGCCAGCCGCCGCCCGTAGGCCTTGCGGATGCGGTCCACGGTCTCGCCGAAGACGACGCTGTCGGGGCGCGAGAAGTAGACGTGCTCGAAGATGCACGCCCGGGCGGCGGCCGCCGGCCGGCCCGCGAGCGAGGTCAGCCCGCGATGGTCGAGCACCACGATCTCGCCCGGCGCGACCTCGCGCAGCGGCGTCGCCCCGATGAGGTCGAAAGCGCAGGTCTCGGAGGCCAGGCAGTAGGCGCCGGACTCGTGCTGCCCGAGCTCCAGCGGGCGCACGCCGTGCGGGTCGCGCACCCCGACCACCGCGTTGCCGGTCAGCAGCACCAGGGAGTAGGCCCCGCGCACCCTCGCCATGGCCTCCCCGAGGCGCGCCTCGAAGCTCTCCTGGCGCGACACCGCGATGAGGTGGAGGAAGAGCTCGGTGTCCAGCGTGGTCTGCAACACTGCCCCCCCCGCCTCCAGCTCGCGTCGCACCTCCAGGGTGTTCACGAGGTTGCCGTTGTGCGCCACGGCCAGCGGCCCGCCCTGGTAGGTCCCGGTGAGCGGCTGCGCGTTGTCGCGCGTCAGGCTGCCGGTCGTCGAGTAGCGGTTGTGTCCGATGGCGGCGCGCCCCGGAAGCGCCGCCATCCGCTCGGGGGTGAAGAAGTCGGCGACCAGCCCGAGCCCCTTTTCGACGTGGAAGGTCCCGCCCTCCGCCGCTACGATGCCCGTGGACTCCTGCCCGCGCTGCTGCAGGGCGTGCAGCCCCAGGTAGGTGAGCTGCGCGGCGTCTTCCGGGCCCCAGATGCCGAAGACGGCGCACTCCTCCCGCCAATCGATCTTCACCGGGCACCTCCTGGCTCGGAGGACGGGCCCTTGGTTTCCGCCGCGTCCCCGAGCAGCGGCACGGGCAGCGCGGCCGTGATCAGCCGCGCGATCTCGCTGTGCGGGTTGGCGAGCAGCCCGCCGCCGCCCGCTCCGCCCGCCGCCGCGAGCAGCGCGGACGCGTCGCCCTCGGC
>CAYLSO010000067.1:0-10049 GCA_964386525.1 uncultured bacterium | reverse complement strand
AGGTCTCGGGCCGCTCTCGGAACTTCGAGTGCCGCCACAGCCGTCCCAGCGCCAGGAAGGCCGCGTCGCCGTACGGCCCGCCCGGCTCCAGCTCCAGCAGCCGTTCCGCCAGACGCGCCGCCAGAGCGGAGTCGCCCTCCGCGGCCCGCAGCCGCACGCGGGCCAGCACGCCCCGCTGGCGGCGCTCGGCCGCGCTCGGCTCGCGCACGCGCAGGGTCTCGGGAGCGAAGCCCTCGGCGAGGAGCCGGTAGTCGCCCGGCGACAGGGATCCGTCCTGGTCCCAGAAGGGCATCCGGCCGGAATCGGCCCCCGGCGGCAGCGCGGCGAGCAGCCGCAGCGGCGAGACGCCGCCCCACGCGAAGCTCCAGGCCCGGCTCACGGCCGCCCCGCCGCTCACCGCCTCGAGGCGCAGCGATTCGGGCGCGGCGGCACCTTCGGCGCACACCCAAACCGGCGCGTCCGGCGGCCCCTCGCGGGAGTCGAGGAGCAACCCCGCCGCGGCCCCCGCGGCCCCGGCCGAAGCGGCGGCGGTCGCGGCCCCGGCGCTCAGGGCAGCCGCGGCCAGGCCGCGGGTCAGACGGCTCGCAGCACGGCGCATTTCAGGTAGGCGGTCTCGGGCGCGGCCAGCAGCACCGGGTGGTCGGCGCTCTGGTAGCCCCACTCGACGAGGCGGAAGGGCCGGTGCGCGTCGCGCGCGGCCTGCACGAGCATCTGCCGGAAGTCCTCCTGCCCCACCGGGTGCGAGCAGGACGAGGTGAAGAGCCAGCCGTCCTCGGTCACCAGCTGCATGGCGCGGCGGTTGATCTCGCGGTAGGCGCGCAGGCCTTGCGCCAGCTGGCCGCGCTTCTTGACCAGGGCCGGCGGGTCGAGGACCACCGCCGCGAAGCGCTCGTGGGCGCCCGCCAGATCGGCCAGGAAATCGAAGGCGTCGGCCTGCGCGAGCCGCGACCGCTCGAGCATGCCGTTGAGGCGCAGGTTTTCCTCGGCGAGGTCGAGGGCCGGGCGCGACGACTCCACGAGCGTCGCCGCGGACGCCCCGTGCCCGAGCGCCGCCATGGCCCACGCCCCGGTGTTCGAGAAGACGTCGAGCACGTGGGCGCCGGTCACCCGGCCGGCCAGCCGCCGCCGGTTGTCGCGCTGGTCGAGGAACAGGCCGGTCTTCTGCCCCGCGAGCGGATCGACGCGGTGACGCAGCCCGCCCATCACGACCTCGGGCCGCAGACCCTCCTCGCCGCTCCACCAGCGGCGCTCGAGCGGCAGGCCCTCCAGGGCGCGGAACGGGGAATCGGCCCGCAGCACCATCGCCCGCGGCTGCAGCGCCTCCTGCAGCACCTCGTGCAGCGTGTCGCGGCGCACCTCCATGCCCAGCGTCAGCACGCTCACCGACAGCACGTCGGCATAGCGGTCGACGATGAGGCCGGGGAGCTGGTCGCCCTCGCTGGAGATCAGGCGCAGCGCGGTGTCTCCGGGGTACAGGCCCTCGCGGTAGGCCAGGGCGCGCTGGACGCGGCGGCGGAAGAACGCGGCGTCGATCTCGTCGCGGCCGCGGGTCAGCACGCGCACCGCGATCAGCGAGCGGCGGTTGACGTAGCCGCGGCCGAGGAAGGCGCCGCGCGCGTCGGCGATGTCGAGCACGTCGCCGTCGGCGAACTCGCCCTCGTAGCCGTCGATCTCGTTGGAGAAGACCCAGGGGTGGCCGGCGCGCAGGCGCCGGTCCTCGTTCTTGCGCAACCGGACGACGGCCATGGCGGCGGGGCTCGCGCGGCGCTAGACGAGCGGCCGGTCGGGAGCGGTTCCCGGGTGCTTGCCCTGGCTCACCAGGCACCAGCCCCAGAGCCGGTAGAGCAGGCGCGAGGCCAGGAACTCCGAGCGCGTGTCCCCGGCCAGCGGCAGCAGCTCCATGATGTCGAAGCCGACGAGGCGCCGCCGCCGCGCCACCTGGGCGACCAGATCGGTGACGTCGTGCCAGCCGAGCCCGCCCGGCTCCGGCGTGCCCACGCCGGGGCACTCGCTGGGATCGAAGGCGTCGAGATCGACGGTGAGATAGACATCCGCGGTGAGCCCCTCGACGATCGGGGAGAAGTCACCCGCCATGGCCTTGACGCGCCGCGCCGAGAAGACGGCCAGCCGCTCGCGGGTGATGCGTTCGGCCTCTTCCTCGGAGACCGAGCGGATGCCGGCCTGGACGGCGGGCACCAGCTCGCGCACGCGGCTCATCACGCAGGCGTGCGAGAAGCGCGTGCCGTGGTAGTCGAGGCGCAGGTCGCCGTGGGCGTCGAGCTGCAGGACCGAGAGCTCGGGGTAGCGGCGGGCGTAGGCGCGCACCGGCCCGGTGGTGAGCGAGTGCTCGCCCCCCAGGGTGATGAGCGTCTTGCCCTGGTCCAGCACCCACTCGGCGGCCTCCTCGACGCGCGCCACCATGGCCTCCGGGTCGGCCACCGGCTCCAGCTCGGGCAGGGTGTGGATGCCGTGCGGGTAGAGCGCCCCCAGCACCTCGTCGTACAGCTCCATGTGGCGCGAGGCGGCCAGCAGGGCGTGCGGGCCGAAGCGCGTCCCCGGCCGGTACGAGGTCGTGCCGTCGTAGGGCACCGGCAGCACCACGGCGTGGGCACCGGCGAGAGACGAGGTCGCCAGGTCCAAGCCGCCGTAGTTGAACTCGACGGCGTAGGGCTGCGGCTCGGTGGGCGCGCGGCTCGGCGTCCCAAGGTTCTTGGCTGGGGGCTTCTCCAGGGCTGTCTCCTGGGGTTCGGGCGACCGGCCCCGCCCCGCGCTGCGGAGCGGGTCGGTGCCGGTCAGGTCCGGGTGGCCGCGGTCCGCGGCGGACGCGGCCCGCGCGCCCGGGGGGCGGCCGGCTTGCAGGAGAGAATGTCGAGAGACAGGTGCGGCTTCTCGGGAAACGTGTGGATCGGGATGGGGCTCTCGGCGAGAAGGGCGAAACCCGAGCTGCCCCGGCTCTCCGGCCGCACGCCCGTGGACTCGAGCACGCAGGGCGGCGTGATCTTGGTCATCCCGGTGCGGGCCGGGGGCTCATCCAGGACGCGGTCGATGTGATCCATGTCTTCCGGCTGGTCCTGCTCACACCCGTGGCCGCCGAGCCCCAGGTGCGGGCCGAATCCCCGCATCTCCTCAAGCTCCTCCCCGGCGCTGGCACGAGCGCCGCAGGCGCAGACACGACCACATCCTACGCGTCCTCCTCGTCGTTATAGTCGTCTTCGTCTTCCTCGTCTTCGTCGTCCTCGTCGAGGTCGTACTCCTCCTCGTCCTCGTCGAGGTCGAAGTCGTCCTCTTCCTCGTCGTCGTCGTACTCGTCGTCGAGATCCTCGTCGTCTTCTTCCTCGAGCTCGTCGTCGTCGTACGTCGGGTGCAGGGTCAGCTCCTCGTCGGTAGAGCCAAGCCAGTCATCATGCGGCGCCATAGTTCACCCTAAGAGTGTCGCCGCGCACGGCTCCTGCAAAGCTCCACGCGGCAGGCCTAGACTGCGACGGTGCGTGCCCTATCGGTTCTCCGGCTCCCGCACGCGGCATCGGAGAGTCGGCGTCCGATCGCATACTGCGCTCACCCTCCTGGCGAGAGCAACGCGCAGTATACAAACCACCCCCGGGGGGTCAACCCAAATTGCTGCGCCGCCACCGACGGCCGCAAACCGTTCCCCGGGAGCGCTTTCGGCGGCCGGGGGCGGCGGCCGACCCGCCCTCCCCCGCGGCCTGATCCGGGCCCCGCCGAGCCTTGGATGGCAGGCCGCGCCGGGAGGTTCGCGGAGATGTCTCCGGCGGGCCCTGCCCGACGCCCGCCCGGCGCAAAGCGGGGTGCGGACCGGCAGCGGCGTTCTCGAGCGGAGCCTGGCGCCGCCCTACATCTTCGCGCCGGCCAGCCCGAGCAGCAGCCGGGCGAGCGGCGAGTACATCTGCTCGACGATGACCCCCGCGGTGAACAGCTGCGGGACGAAGAGGTTGGCGAGCAGCACCCAGTGGGCCCAGCGGCGCACGCCGGATTCAGCGACGGGGCCGGGGGCGTCGGCGGCGCCGCCCGGCTCGCCGCGGTCGGGCCCGGCGGCTCCCTCCGCCGGCGCGTCACCCGCCGCCGGCCGCAGCAGGTACTCCAGCGCCAGCACCATCACCAGGAAGCCCATGGTCAGCATGCGCGAGCTGTCGAAGGCGATCGCCATCTGGGCGAACGAGCAGGCCGTCAGGAGGAGCATCGAGTAGACGAGCTGCCGCTCCCCCGCGCGCCACGCCGCGACCCCCGCCGCCACCGGGAAGACCCACAGCAGCTTGAAGACGCTGAACCACCCGAGCCACCAGAACGAGAGCGACTTGCGGATCCAGTAGAGCGGGTCGGCGGCCAGCGGGTTGAGATAGTAGCCGGCGGTGTACTTGATCTGCTGCCCTTGCGAGATCCACGCGCGGAACAGGAAGTAGAGCCCGAAGGCGGCGCCGAAGCCGAGCGCCAGGTCGAGCGCGGCGCGCCACCAGGGCTTCACCTCGCGCAGCGTGAGGTAGGCGAACCACGGCACGAGGAAGGCCACCGACTCGCGGTTCAGCAACCCCAGCAGGAAGAACAGGTGGAAGAGCGCGCGGCGGCGGCGCCACCACCACATGGCGAAGAGCAGCACGTAGGTGAGCGAGTCGGTGTAGCCGCCGTAGTAGACCGTGGTCAGGGTGACCAGCGAATAGGTGAGCGCGAGGGTGGCGAGGAGGGCATCGCCGGGGCGAGCGCAGCGGGCCGCGAACCAGCGGTAGGCCATGCCGAGCAGCAGCGCGGCGAAGACCAGGTTGGTGACGATGAGCAGGTCGCCGCGCAACCCCACCGCCCAGCTGATCAGCGGCGTCAGGATGCGGAAACCGACGACGTTCCTGTCCACCGCGAAGGGGTGGCTGGCGAGGAGCACGTAGAACTTGCCGAGGGCGGCCGGGCGGGTCGCCGGGCAGGCGTAGAGACCGGCGAGCAGCAGCAGCCCGAGGCCGGCCACCCACGGCCACAGCCGCCGGCCGCAGCGGCGCTCGCCGGCCGCGGCGATGACATCGAAGAACCGGTGCGTGAACCGGTGCGGGCGCAGCGCCCGCAGGCGGGTGAGGGCCGCAAGGAGAAGGGCGGTCTCGATCACTCCGGCTCCCTCGGCGCCGGCCGCGGCGGGGACTGCGGGAGATGCGAAGAGAAATGGCGGGGTTGACGGGACTCGAACCCGCGACCTCCTGCGTGACAGGCAGGCGTTCTAACCAAACTGAACTACAACCCCGCGTCGGTTGGCGATTTGAGGATCGGCAAGATCAGCGGAGGGCAAGGTAGCAAGCGGCGCGCGGCAGTGTCAACCGGGGCCGGACGCGCGGGCCCCGAGGCGGCGGGCCAGGCCGGACTCAGCCCGCGAGGTCCGCAGTCGGGATCACCCGGATGCCGGTGAAGTAGTGCTCGAGGATCTCGCGGAAGCCGCGGCCGCGGCGGGCCATCTCGAGCGCCCCCCACTGGCACATGCCCACCCCGTGGCCGAAGCCGGCTCCGGTGGCGACCACGGCGACCGGCTCCCCGGCGCCGTCGCGCACCAGGGCGATCTTGAACAGCGACGAGCGCAGGATGGTGCCCGGTCCGCCCGCCCCGGTGGAGCGCGCCGGCCGCAGCAGCGCGCGCCGCGTCGAGTCGCCCTTGAGGATCAGCGGACCCACGTCGGTGTCGATCTCGACTTCGGCGACACGACCCGAGGCCGAGCGCGACAGCACGCGCACGTCGTCGAGACGGGTGGCCCCGCCGAGCGGCAGCGGCGCCACCAGCGCGGGATAGGTGCGGTTCACGATGTCGAGGAACTCCCGCGCGCCCCAGATCTCGGTCCAGCGGTACTGGGGCGACTTGGAGCAGTAGGGCTCCTCCCCTTCCCGACCGCTGTCGGGGCGCGAGCGCAGCCAGGGCAGCGGCGGCTCCGGCCACACGTCCTCGACGTTGGCGGTGACCCCGCCGCAGGTGGAGAAGTAGTTGGCGCGGATGAGGCGGCCCTGGTAGGCGGCCACCAGAGCGGCGGTCTCGCGCACGCAGCGGTCGGTGAGCGGACTCTCGTCGCCGGCGCCGCCGTAGAGCTGGTCCTCGACGGTGGCGTAGACGTCGAACCCCAGGTCGGAGCGGCGGCCGACGTAGGCCAGCGCGTAGGTGCGCGCCGCCACCGCCTGCGCCTTGCCGGCCTCGAGGGTGGCATCGGTGAGCCTGCCGATCTCGTGCGGCAGCACGCCGCGCAGGTAGTCCTCGAGCCCGACGCGGTTCACCACGGTGACGCGCCCGTCGGGCGAGCGGAAGAGCTTGAGCACGCCGCGGTAGCGTTTGCCGTTGACCTGCACCAGCGCGCCGGCGCCCAGCGCGCGGACGAAGACGGTGTCCGCCGCCTCGTAGACCGCCAGCTCGCGGGCGGCCGGCAGCGGCTGCACGAGCAGGCGCCCGGCGCTGGCGCGGGCCAGCAGCGCCTGGCCGGCGGCCAGCTGCGCCACCTCCACGACGCCGCTCACCTGCGCTTTCCCGGTGGACTCGAGCCGCGCCGTGTCGGCGCTCACCACCACGCCCACGTCCAACCAGCCGGTGCGCGGCTGGCCGGGCGCGGCCGGCGGCAGCTCCGAGTAGGGAGCGGCGCCGGGAGCGGGCTGGCCGCCCGGCGCCGGCTCGCCCGCCGGCGGCCCGGGCTCGGGCCGCGGCGGCGGGACGCGCGCGCAGCCGGCCACCGCGAGCGCGGCGGCAACGAAGGCGGCGAGGAGGACACCGGGCACGAATTTCCTGCCGGGCCCTCGCTCCCAGCCGGGGGTGCGCTTCACGCAGCCCCCCGCGGCTCGCCGGTGATCTGGCCGAGCACGGCGGCGCGTGCCGCCCCGGTCACC
This sequence comes from uncultured bacterium, assembly GCA_964386525.1. GTDB lineage: Bacteria > Eisenbacteria > RBG-16-71-46 > RBG-16-71-46 > DASYSL01 > CAYLSO01. The sequence continues at coordinate 3,204 of CAYLSO010000067.1, read as the reverse complement.
TGCGGCAGATTGGACGGCCGGCCCGCCAGCGTCTCGTGCGCCAGGACCGCGAAGGCCAGCGCCTCGCGGCACTCGGGCGGGACGGCGAGCGCCGCCGAGGTCGCGACCCGCAGCGGCGCCAGCCGGCTGCCGAGCGCCGCGAGGAGAGCGGGGTTGTGGGCGCCGCCGCCGGCCACGTAGACGGCCTGCAATGCCAAGCGCGGCGCGACGAAGCGCTGCACCGCTTCGGCGACGCTGCGCGCCGTGAGCGCACACGCGCTGGCCACGAGGTCGTCGTCGGAGAGGCCGCGCGCGCGCCCGTCGGCGACCCAGCGCTCCACGAAGGCGCGCCCGAAGCGCTCGCGCCCCGTGGAGCGCGGCGGCGCCAGCGCGAAGAACGGGTCGGCGAGCGCGGCGGCGACCAGGCCGTCGTCAGCGCGGCCGCGGGCCGCCCGGGCGCCGCCGTCGTCGCGGGTCTCGCGCCCCCCGCTCAGGAACTGCACCAGCCCGTCCAGGACCAGATTGCCGGGGCCCGTGTCGAAGGCCACCACGTCGGCGGCGCGAGCCCCCGCCGGCAGCGCCGTCAGATTGGCGATGCCGCCCACGTTGAGCACGACGCGCCCCTCGTCGCGGCTGGCGAAGAGCAGCCAGTCCGCGTAGGGCACGAGCGGCGCGCCTTCCCCGCCGGCCGCCACGTCGGCGGCGCGGAAGTCGGAGACGACGCGGACGCGCACCCGCTCGGCGACCACGGCGGCCGCGCCGAGCTGCAGCGTCACCCCGCCGGAGGGCTCCTCACGGGCGCTGCGATGGTAGACCGTCTGACCCGAGAGCCCGACCGCGGCCAGATCCGCCGGCGCCACGCGGGCCTCGGAGAGCAGCTCGAGCACGGCCGCCGCGTACACCTCGCCCAGGGCGTAGTGCAGGTGCGCGATCTCGCCGGCCGTGATCGGCCCGCCCTCGGCGGCCGCCAGCAGCCGGCGGCGCAGCCCGACGGGAAACGGCGCCGCCCGGTGCGCGTCGAGGCGCCAGTCGAGCCGGGGCGGAGCCCCGCGCAGCGAGGCCAGCACGCAGTCCACGCCGTCGAGCGAGGTGCCCGACATCACGCCCACCAGGCGCTGCCAGGGCGCGTGCGCCGCCGCGGTCCGGCGCCGCTGCGGCGGTCCCTGGCCGCCCCGCGCCGGCAGCCCGCCCCCGCGCGCCGACCCTCCGCGTCTCACCGTCCGCCCTCCACGTCCGGGATCTCCCCGAGCGCGACGCGCACGAAGCCGCCGGCCGCCGCGAGGCGCGCTTCGGCCTCCGCGCGGCCGGCGCCCGCCTTCAGCATCACGATCGCCGTCTTGACGCTGCCGCCGCCGCGCTCGAGGGCCTCGCAGGCCTCCTCGTAGCCGGCGCCGGTCACCGTCATGAGCGTGCGCCGCCCGCGCTCGACGAGTTTGCGGCTGCTGGCCATGAGGTCCACCATCATGTTCTCGTAGACCTTGCCGAGGCGCACCATGGCCGCCGTCGAGATCATGTTGAGCGCCAGCTTCTGCGCCGTCGCCGCCTTCATGCGCGTCGAGCCCATGAGGGCTTCGGGACCGACCACCAGGCAGACGGCCACGTCCACCTCGATCTTCACCTCGGAGCGCGGCGTACAGCAGACGAGCGCGGTGCGCGCCCCGCGCGCGCGGGCCGCAGCCAGCGCGGCGACGACGAACGGCGTGCGGCGGCTGGCGGCCAGGCCCACCACCAGGTCGCGCGCCCTGACGCGCGCCTTGCGGACGGCCTCCCGCCCCTCCTCCTCGCGGTCCTCCGCCCCGTCGACGGCGCGCACCAGTGCGCGGTAGCCGCCGGCGATGATGCCGCGGAAGAGGCCGGGCGGCGTGCCGAAGGTGGGCGGGCACTCGGCGGCGTCGAGCACGCCGAGCCGCCCGCTGGTGCCGGCGCCGACGTAGAGGACGCGGCCGCCGGCGCGGATGGCCGCCACCGCCAGGTCCACGACCTGCGCCAGCTGCGGGATCTCGCCGCCGACCACCCCGGCCACCGTGCGGTCCTCGGCGTGGATGCGCCGCAGGATCTCCTCGACCGGCAGGCGGTCGAGGTCCATGGTGCGCGGGTTGCGCTGCTCGGTGGCGAGGCCGGCGATCTCGTCGAAGACGCGCCGGTCGGGCTGGCGGGGCACGGAAGTCACGCGGCGCAGTGTGCCATGCGTGCGGAGAGGCCGCAACCGCGCCGACGCGCGGCGCCCCGCGCGGCGCCCCCCGCGCCGCGTCCCCGCGCCCCGTCCCGCGCCGCGTCCCCGCCGCGTCCGCGCCGGGTCCGCCGCACCCCGGCACCTTGATGCGCCGCCGCCCCCTCGGCTAGCGTGCCCCCATGCCCGAGCTGCCCGAAGTCGAGACCGTGCGCCGGCACCTCCAGCGCCGGGTGCCCGGCCGCGTGGTGCGCGCCGTGTGGACCTCGGGGCTGGCCCTGCGCAAGCCCCTGCCGCGCGGCTTCCGCGCCGCCTTCCCCGGCGGCCGCTTCACCGGCGTGCGCCGCATCGCCAAGTTCCTCTACCTCGACTGGGAGTCGCGCGACGGGCGGCGCGGCCGCTCGCTGCTGGCCCACCTGGGCATGACCGGCTACTTCCTGCACCGCGACCGCGAGCCGCGCCGGCCGCCTCCGCACACGCACGCCGTGTGGAGCTTCGCGGACGGCTCCTGCCTGTTGTTCTGCGACCCGCGCCGCTTCGGACTCCTGGAGTGGGTGGCGCGCGAGGGCCGGCCGGCCAACGTGGGGCCTGACCCGACCGAGTTCCATCTGACCGGTGAGTGGCTGCGCGAGCGCCTGCGGGGCAGCCGCGCGCCGGTCAAGTCGCTGCTCATCGACCAGCGCAAGCTGGCCGGGCTCGGCAACATCTACGCCTGCGAGGCGCTGTTCCGCGCCGGCATCTCGCCGCGGCGCGTGGCGCGGGCGTTGACCGCCGCCGAGGCGGAGCGCCTGGCGGCGGCCATCCGCACCTCGATCGCCGCGGCGGTACGCATGCGCGGCACCACCTTCTCGGACTTCCGCGACCTGGACGACCGCCCGGGCGAGTACGGCACCGAGCTCCAGGTGTACGGCCGCGAAGGGAAGCCCTGCCGGCGGTGCCGGACGGCCGTGCGGCGCATCGTCCAGGCCGGGCGCTCGAGCTTCTTCTGCCCGCGCTGCCAGCGGCGCGGGGCGGCAGCAGGGCCGGCGCCCCGGCGCCGGGCGCCGGCCCCGGCC
>CAYLSO010000066.1:0-9733 GCA_964386525.1 uncultured bacterium | reverse complement strand
TGCACGAGTTCTCCACCCTGGCGGGCGTCATCGAGGACACCACCGAGATCGTCCTCAACCTCAAGCAGATGCGCTTCAAGCTGCACGGCGACGGTCCCAAGAAGGGCCTGTTCGAGGCCAAGGGCAAGGGCGAGGTGCGGGCCGGCAACCTCAAGGTGGACGCCGACGTCGAGATCCTCAACCCCGATCTGCACGTCGCCACGCTGAACCGCGACGGCGACCTGCGCATGGAGGTCGAGGTCGACGCCGGGCGCGGCTACGTGCCCGCCGACCAGCACACGCTGGAGGACCGCCCCATCGGTGTCATCCCGGTGGACTCGCTGTTCTCGCCGGTGCTCAAGGTCAACTACAAGGTGGAGCAGGCGCGCATCGGGCAGCGCATCGACTACGACAAGCTGACGCTGGAGATCTGGACCGACGGCTCCATCCTGCCGTCCGACGCGCTCGCCGTCTCGGCCAAGATCCTGCGCGACCACTTCAACCTCTTCATCCACTTCGAGGAGCCGATCGAGGAGGAGACGGAGGAGGAGGTGGACGAGGACATCGTCAAGATGCGCGAGAAGCTCGAGCGCTCCGTGGAGGAGTTGGAGCTCTCGGTGCGCTCCTCGAACTGCCTGCGCCAGGCGGACATCCGCACCATCGGCGACCTGGTCCGCAAGACCGAGGCCGAGATGCTGAAGTACCGCAACTTCGGGCGCAAGTCGCTCAAGGAGATCCAGGATGTGCTCGCGTCCATGAACCTGAGCTTGGGGCTGGACGTGGACCAGTACTACGCGGGCCGGGGGAAGTCGGCCGCGGCGCGGCCGGCGGCCGACGACGAGACGGCGCCGCTGGCGGACGAATCGGCGGAGCCCGCCGAGGACTTGGAAATGGGCATGGACCCGGAGCCCGACGCCGAAGTCGGAGTCGAGGCCGAGACCGAGACCGAGCGGTAGACAAGGAGCCGAATCCGACATGCGGCATCGCCGAGATCACCGGCATCTGAGCCGGACCATGGAGCACCGGAAGGCGCTGCTTCGCAATCTGGTGACCGCGCTCTTCCAGTACGAGCGCATCCACACCTCCGTGGCCAAGGCCAAGGAGGCGCGCCGGCTGGCCGAGCGCCTGATCACCTTCGCCAAGCGCGGCGACCTGAGTGCCCGCCGGCACGTGGCCCGCTTCGTCTATCGCGAGGGCGTGGCCAAGAAGCTCTTCGACACCATCGCGCCGTGGTACGCGACGCGCCCGGGCGGCTACACGCGGATCGTGCGCATCGGCAAGCGCCGCGTGGGCGACGCCTCCGAGGTGGTCTTCCTCGAGCTGGTGAAGTCGGACGAGCAGAAGGCCGAGGACCGCAAGGTGCGGGAGGCCCGCGAAGAGGCCAAGGCCGAGGCCAAGAAGAAGGGCAAGAGCGCCGCGGCGGCGGCCGAGCGCGCGGCCGAGCAGGCGGGCGTGAAGCCCAAGAAGGAGAAGCCGGAGCGCGAGAAGAAGGCGCCCAAGGCGACGGCCGAGAAGAAGGGCAAGGCCCAGAAGGGCGGCGAGAAGGGTGCGGCCGACAAGAAGGCCGCCACGGCCGCCAAGGGCAAGTCGCGCAAGGCGGGCGGCGACTAGCCGGGGACGCGGCGCGAACCTTTCGGCCTTCGACCGCGGATGCGAAATCAGCCGGCGGGAGCGCTCTCCCGCCGGCTGAAGCGTTCGGTGTGGGTTTGTCGAGCGCGCCTCATCCCGGCTGCGATCCGCTCCCCGGCAGCCGGCAGGTGCTCCAGGCGGCGCGCTCGCGGTTCGCCTCTTCGATCGAGTGGAAACGCCGCACGCCGCGCGGGACGGCGCGCGGCGGGGCCAGCCGAGCGGACATCTCCCACAGGCTGCGAATGCGGCGGCCCAGACCCGGGTCGCCCGGGCGGGTCCACAGGGCGCGCGCGGCGTCCTCGGGGGTGCGGAAGCGCTGGACGGGCACGCTCATTCCTCCGGCAGATGGAACTTCTCGCGCAGGACGGCCGCATCGGCGCGATCCTGCGGGCGAACCGTGTCCTTCTTCATCCGGTAGAGAGTGCGCGGCGTGGCGACGCGAACGGGGACTCCCTCGATGGGCAGGGTTTCCGACTCCAGGTCCTCGTAGCGGAAGGCGGAACCGAGGCGCGAAAGGAAGTCGATGGTCAGCGAGCCCTCTGGCGGGACGTAGCGGACGGCGGGGTAGTCCCCCGCCAGGTCTTCGACCGTGATCTGGTCGATGGCCGGGTCGTTCCACACCGAACGCAGCGCCCGCCGCAGGCTGTCGAGGTTCTCGGGCGTCGGGCGCACGAAGAGGTCCACGTCCTCGGTGGCCCGCACGATGCCCTGCACGTTGAGCGCCGCGGCGCCGACCAGGACGTACTCCACGGAGTGTTCCTGGAGGGCCCTCAGCAACGCGAGCAGTCTCTCGAAGTCCATTCTTCCGTCACTCCCAACTCATAGCCGGCGACATCCGGCCGCATGCCGCTCGCGGAGCCTACTCCTCCTCCGTCTCCAGCTCCACCGAGATCTGCCCGTCCTCGACCTTGAGCGGATAGGTGCGCACCGGGGTCACGGCAGGCGCCCGCAGCACCGCCCCGCTGCGCACGTCGAAGAGCGCTCCGTGGCGCGGGCAGAGGATGGCAAAGCCGTCGAGCGTGCCCTCGCCGAGCGGCCCGTCGTCGTGCGTGCAGAGGTCCTCGATGGCGTAGAAGGCGCCGTCCACGTTGCACACGGCGACGCGGTCGCAGTCCGTCTCGAAGACGCGGACCTCGCCCGGCGGGATGTCGGCGGCGGAGGCGAGGGGGAGGAAGGCCTTGGGCATGGCGGCGGGCTTGGGCCGGCTCAGAACATGTTGAGCGCCAGGCGGGCGGCGTCCGACATGCGGCTCGGTTCCCACGGCGGGTCGAAGGTCATCTCGACGTGGACGTCCTGCACCCCGGGCAGGGCGCGGATCTTGGCGGCGGCGTCCTCCTTGAGGATGTCGCCCATGCCGCAACCGGGCGCGGTGAGCGTCATGGTCACCTCCACTCGGTAGCGATCCCCGCCGGCGGGCGCCACCCGGCACTCGTAGATGAGGCCCAGGTCCACCACGTTCACCGGGATCTCGGGGTCGAAGATGGTCTCGAGCTGCCGCCACACCTCGGCCTCCAGCTCCTCGCGGCTCATCGTGGCGCCGGCGCTGCCGGCGTCGGCACCGCCCGCGGCGGCGCGCTCCGCCTCGTGCTGGGCCGCGGCGGCCAGCGCTCCGGGCTCCTTGCCGAGAGCGTCGGCGTCCTTGTCGGCGATGCGCACCAGGTAGCCGTCCTCGGTCTTGACCGTGTAGGTGTCGCCGAGCGCCTGCGTGACGGTCACCGTCGTGCCCATGGGCACCATGACCCGCGTGCCGTACGGGATCTCGATGGCCTCGGTGACGCGCGTGAGCTTGACCGTCTCCAGCTTCGCCATGGTCCGTCCTTCCGGGGCCGGGCAGGGGGCGCGCGATCGGCACCGCCCGGCCGGCTGCCTACTCCTCGGTGGTCACCACGTGGTGGTCGTCCGCGAGCGCGGCGCGCAGCGAGTGCCACACCAGGGTGGCGCACTTGACGCGCACCGGGAACTCGCGCACGCCCGCGAACACCGCCAGCTTGCCCAGCTCGGGCGCCCCCGCGGCCGCATCCGGCACTCCGGTGAGGAGCTCGTGGAAGCGCTCGGCGAGGCGGCGCGCCTCGTCGACGCTCATCGACTTGACGGCCTCGGTCATCATCGAGGCCGAGGCCGTCGAGATGGCGCAGCCGCTGCCCTGGAAGCCGATGTCCTTGACGGTGCCGCCGTCCACGTCGAGGTAGATCGTGACCTTGTCGCCGCACAGCGGATTGACGCCCTCGGCGGTGCGGTTGGCGCCCTCGGGCTTGCGGAAGTTCCGGGGGTGCTTGGCGTGGTCGATGATGACTTCCTGGTAGAGATCGCGCAGGTCGGACATCAGCCGAAGACCTCGATCGCCTGGCGGATGCCCGCGCCCAGGGCGTCGAGCTCCGCCTCGGTGTTGTAGAACGCCAGCGAAGCGCGCACCGTGGCCGGGATGCCGAAGCGCTCCATCACGGGCTGCGCGCAGTGGTGCCCGGTGCGCACCGCCACGCCCTCGCGGTCGAGGATGCTGCCCACGTCGTGCGGGTGGATGCCGTCCACCAGGAAGGACAGCACGCCGGCCTTCTCGCGCGCCGTGCCGACGAGCCGCACTCCGGGGATGGCCTCGAGGACCGCGGTGCCGTGGTCCAGGAGCCGCCGCTCGTACGCCGCCACGGCGCCGAGGCCCACCCCCGCCAGGTAGTCGATGGCGGCGCCGAAGCCGATGACCTCGGCGATGCTGGGGGTGCCGGCCTCGAACTTGTAGGGCAGGACGTTGTACTGCGTCTTCTCGAAGGTCACCGACAGGATCATGTCCCCGCCGCCCTGGTAGGGGGGCATGGCCTCGAGGTGGCGCGCCTGGCCGTAGAGGATGCCCACGCCGGTGGGTCCGAACATCTTGTGGCTGGAGAGGGCCAGGAAGTCGCAGTCCAGCTCGCGCACGTCGAGGCGCAGGTGCGGCGCCGCCTGGGCGGCGTCCAGCAGCACCGGGATGCCCAGGCGGTGGGCCCCGGCGATGATGCGCTCCACCGGCGTCACCGTGCCCAGCGCGTTCGACACGTAGGACACGGCCACCAGCCGGGTGCGCGGCCCGAGCAGCTTCTCGTACTCGTCGAGCTGCAGCTCGCCGCGGTCGTCCATGGGGACGACGCGCAGCCGGGCGCCCTTCTCCTCGCAGAGCATCTGCCAGGGCACGATGTTGGAGTGGTGCTCGTAGGCCGAGATCACGATCTCGTCGCCGGCGCCGACGCGCTCGCGCCCGAAGGTGGCGGCCACCAGGTTGATGCCCTCGGTGGCGCCGCGCACGAAGACGATCTCCTCGCGCCGCTCGGCGTTGACGAAGCGCTGCGCCTTGGTGCGCGCCTCCTCGTAGGCGTGCGTCGCCTCCTCCGACAGCCGGTGCACGCCGCGGTGGATGTTGGCGTTGTACTCGCTGTAGTAGCGGGAGAGGGCGTCGATCACGGCGCGCGGCTTCTGGGTGGTGGCGGCGTTGTCGAGGTAGACGAGCGGCTTGCCGTGCACCCGGCGGGCGAGGATGGGGAAGTCGGCCCGCAGCTTGGCGACGTCGAGAGGCGGCTGAGCGGCGCCGGCGCCGGACGCGACGATGGGGTGCCCGGGGCTCACGACGGCATCGCCTCGCCGGCCCCGGGCCCGCCCGGCAGCCGCCGCGCCAGCAGGCCGGCGATGTGCTCGCGGGTCGGCCGCACCCGGATGTCCTCGAGGACTTCGCCCGCGAAGGCGTAGGTGAGCAGGTTGCGGGCGGCGGCCTGCGTCAGCCCGCGCGAGCGCAGGTAGAACAGCGTGTCCTTGTCCACCTGCCCGACGGTGGCCCCGTGCGCGCACTTGACGTCGTTGGCGAAAATCTCGAGCTGCGGCTTGCTGTTCACCACCGTGTCGTCGGAGAGCACGAGGTTCCGGTTGGTCTGGCGGGCGTTGGTCTTCTGCGCGTCCGGCCGCAACACGATCTTGCCGTTGAAGACGGCGCGCGCCTTGCCGTCGAGCACGCCCTTGTAGAGCTGGTGGCTGGTGCAGTTGGGGCGGGCGTGGTCGATGAAGGTGTGGTTGTCCACCAACTGGCGGCCGCCGGCCATGTAGAGGCCGTTCAGCGTGCACTCGCCGCCCTCCTCGGTGAACACGGCGTTGAGGTCGTTGCGCGTCAGGGCCCCGCCCAGGGAGATCGAGTGCGACACGAACTGGCTGGCCCGTCCCTGCTGCACTTGGACGGTGGCGAAGTGGAAGGCCTTGTCGCTCTCGTCCTGGATCTTGACGTGGTCCACCACGGCGCCGTCCTCGGCCAGGATCTCGGTGACCGCGTTGGTGAGGTAGACGTCGCGGCCGAGGCCGACGTAGCTCTCGACGACGGCGAGCTGGCTGCCGGTGCCGGCCAGCAGCAGGTTGCGCGGCGAGGCGAGCCGCGGGGCGACGGCCGCAGCCGGCGCCGTCGAGACGAAGAGCAGGTGGATCGGCTGGGCGACCACGGCGCCGCGCGGCACGCGCACCAGGGCGCCGTCGGTGAGGAAGGCCGTGTTGAGGGCGGCGAACGGGTGGGCGCGGTGCGGTGCGAAGCGGCCGAGGTACGAAGCGACGTCCTCGGGCTCGCCGGCCAGCGCCGCCGCCAGGCTGCCGGCCACCACTCCGGCGGGCAGGTCGTCCACCGCCGACAGAGCGGGCGCGAACCAGCCGTTGACGAACACCAGGCGGGCCGCGGCGCCCTCCAGCAGGAAAGGCCGCAGGACCGACTCGGTCACCCCGTCGAGGGCCGGTTCTAGCACCGGCTGGAAGGCCAGCCGGGCGACGGGGGAGACGTCGGTGTACTTCCACTCCTCGTCGCGCGTGGTCGGGAAGCCCAGCTCGGCGAAGCGCGCGAAACCCTCCTTGCGCAGGTCGCAGAGCCAGTTGCGGCCGCAGCCCCTGGCCCCGGCCTTGAGGCGCTCGAAGGCCGCCAGGTAGGTCTGCAGCGGATTGGCGGAGGCCTTGGCGGCTGCCGCCGCGGCGGGCCCCGGGTTGCCGGCAGTCCGCGTGCTCACCGCGCCGGCTCCCGCGGCTGCTCGTACCCCGACTTCTCCAGCCGCATCGCCAGCTCCTTGCCGCCCGTCTCCACGATGCGCCCGGCCTGCAGCACGTGCACCACGTCGGGCACGATGTAGTCGAGCAGCCGCTGGTAGTGGGTGATGACGATCATCGAGCGCTCGGGGCTGCGCAGCGCGTTGACGCCCTCGGCCACGGTGCGCAGGGCATCGATGTCGAGGCCCGAGTCGGTCTCGTCGAGGATCGCCAGCTTGGGCTCCAGGATGGCCATCTGCAGCACCTCGCTGCGCTTCTTCTCGCCGCCCGAGAAGCCGAAGTTCACGGAGCGCTCCATGAGCTTGGGGTCCATGTGGACGAGCTTCAGCTTCTCCTTGGCGAGCTTGAGGAAGTCGATGGCGTCCAGCTCGGGCAGGCCGCGGTGCCGGCGCACGGCGTTGAGCGCCGTCTTGAGGAAGTACATGTTGCCGACGCCGGGGATCTCGACCGGGTACTGGAAGGCCAGGAAGATGCCCGCGCAGGCGCGCTCCTCGGGCAGCATGGCGAGCAGGTCCTTGCCCTCGTAGAGCACCTCGCCCTCGACCACCTCGACGACCTCGCGGCCCGCCAGCACGTTGGCCAGCGTGCTCTTGCCGGAGCCGTTCGGGCCCATGATGGCGTGCACCTCGCCGGACTTCACCTCGAGGCTCAGGCCCTTGAGGATCTCCTTCTCGACGACGCGCGCGTGCAGGTTGCGGATCGACAGCATGTCTCCCTCTCCGTGTCTGCCGGGCCGGCCGGCGGGCGCGGCCTCCGCCGCCCGCCGCGGCCCGGCGGCCTAGCCGACGCTGCCCTCGAGACTCACGCCCAGGAGCTTCTGCGCTTCCACCGCGAACTCCATGGGCAGCTTGAGCAGCACGTCCTTGCAGAAACCGTTGACGATCATGTTCACCGCGTCCTCGGTGGTGATGCCGCGCTGCCGGCAATAGAAGAGCTGGTCCTCCCCGATCTTCGACGTCGTGGCCTCGTGCTCCACCGTGGCGGAGGTGTTCTTCACCTCCAGGTAGGGGAAGGTGTGCGCGCCGCACAGGTCGCCCATCAGCAGGGAGTCGCACTGCGAGTAGTTGCGGGCCCCGACGGCGTTCTTGTCGATCTTCACCAGCCCCCGGTAGGTATTCTGCCCGTGACCGGCGGAGATGCCCTTGGACACGATGGTGCTCTTGGTGTTCTTGCCGACGTGGATCATCTTGGTGCCGGTGTCGGCCTGCTGGTAGTTGTTCACCAGCGCCACCGAGTAGAACTCGCCCACCGAGTTGTCGCCCAGCAGCACGCAGCTCGGGTACTTCCAGGTGATGGCCGATCCGGTCTCCACCTGGGTCCACGAGATCTGCGAGTTGACGCCCTGGCAGAGCCCGCGCTTGGTCACGAAGTTGTAGATGCCGCCCTTGCCGTTCTTGTCGCCGGGGTACCAGTTCTGCACGGTGGCGTACTTGACCTGGGCGTCGTCCAGCGCGATCAGCTCGACCACCGCGGCGTGCAGCTGGTTCTCGTCGCGCATGGGCGCGGTGCAGCCCTCGAGGTAGCTCACGTAGGAGCCCGCCTCGGCGACGATCAGCGTGCGCTCGAACTGGCCGGTGTCCTTGGCGTTGATGCGGAAGTAGGTGGACAGCTCCATCGGGCAGCGCACGCCGCGCGGGATGAAGCAGAACGAGCCGTCGCTGAACACCGCCGCGTTGAGCGCCGCGAAGAAGTTGTCGGTGTAGGGCACCACCGTACCGAGGTACTTGCGCACCAGGTCGGGGTGCTCCTGCACCGCGTCCGAGAAGGAGCAGAAGACGACGCCCAGCTCGGCCAGCCGGTTCTTGAAGGTGGTGGCGACCGAGACGCTGTCCACCACCGCGTCCACCGCCACGCCGGTGAGCCGCTCCTGCTCGTTGAGCGAGATGCCGAGCTTGTCGAACATGGCGCGCATCTCGGGGTCGATCTCGTCGAGGCTCTTGGGCTTGTTCCTGGGCTTGGGCGCGGCGTAGTAGCTGATCGCCTGGTAGTCGATCGGCGCGTACTTCACGTTCTGCCAGGTCGGCTCCTTCATGGTCAGCCAGTGGCGGTAGGCGCGCAGCCGCCACTCGAGCATGAACTCGGGCTCGTTCTTCTTGGCCGAGATGAGGCGGATGATGTCCTCGTTGAGCCCCTTGGGAGCGATCTCCTGCTCGATGTCGGAGACCCAGCCGTACTTGTACTCCTGCTGGGTGAGCTCCTCGATGGCGCGATGGGTGTCGCTCATGGCGTCTTCCTCGGCGGAGCGTGCAAGGGCACGAAGCCGCGGGCCTCGGCGGCGGGGGAGGGGGCGGCGACGCCGACCCCGCTCATGAGGTTGGGGAGCTGGCCCTCGACGAGCCGCAGGGAATCGCAGGGCCGGCCGGCGCGCGCCAGGTCGGCGAGCGTGGTCTGGCCGAGCACCCGGTCCACGAGCTGCCCGAGCACCCCCCACAGCGAGCGGATCGAGCAGTCGCCGAGGTGCACGCAGGCGTCGCTCGAGCCGTTGTGGGTCTCGCAGAAGCCGGACTTGAAGAAGTGGGTGCCGAGGCTCTCGAGCGCCTGGATGACCGTGACCTGGTCGGCCGGGCGGGTCAGGGCGTAGCCGCCGCCGCGTCCACGGACGCTCTCCACCAGGCCGGCCTGGCGCAGCGTGGTCATGAGCTTGCCGACGTAGGGGACCGAGAGGCCCTCCTGCTCGGAGATGGCGCCGACCGTCAGGGGCTCGGGCCCGGCGTGGCGGGCGAGCTGCAAGAGGCAGCGGAGGCCGTATTCTTCCTGGGCGGTGATCTTCATCTGGCGGCGCGTCCTCTGGGTCGGGTGGCGGTCTCGTTGGCCCGGCTTTCGCCCTCTTTGATGCAAAGGGTAAAGAAAAGAATACTAACTGGTCAAGATTGTTGCTCGCCATGGGTCAGGAATCGGCTAAGTCGTTGGCGTGCTTGAGAAAGCCATCATCCAAAGGTGCGACTCGGCCGGGTTCGACGGGGCCTGGCCGTCAGGCGTATTGTGGCTCCCTGGATGCGCGGCCCGTGCGGGGCTCGGGAGGAAGGAACCAGGCATGAATTGGTCTTGGACGGTGGCGAGGATTCGCGGCATCCCGATCCGAATCCACGTCACG
>CAYLSO010000065.1:0-1605 GCA_964386525.1 uncultured bacterium | reverse complement strand
GGTCTTCTTCCCCTCGTAGGCGGCGATGAACCTCAGGATGGTGTTCTTCGGTGAGTCGTTGGGCGGCTGCAGGCCGACCGGCGGCTGCGGCTTCGGGTCCGGCTCGGTGCCGCAGGCGGCGCCGAGCGCGAGAACGGCGGCGAGGGCGAGTGCGGCGACGCGATGGCGGTTCATCGGTAGAGCCCCTTCACCTTGCCCCAGGACTGGGGGATTGTCGCCTCCCCGATTCCGGCCGGAGCGCCGGCCGGCCCCGACGTGACGTCCTTCCACAGCCAGATGTACCAGCGCGTGGTGTCGGCCGGCTGGCCGGCCATGAGCCCGACCGCGGCGTCGCCCCGCACGAGATAGAAGCGATGGGCGTTGTTGCTGATCACGAACAGGGTGGGGTCGGTGTAAGGCGGCGTCGGCGGCACCTCGACGACGAGGTCGACCGCCGTGGACAGCATCTTGTAGAGTGCCGGATCCCGCCCCTCGGTGTCGTCCACCGGCGCCGTCTTGGTGAGGGTCAGATCGATGAAGCTCGCCCCCGGCCAGTACGCGCCTCCCAGATTCGTCCCGCCCTCGAAGAGGTGCTTGGCCGCGAGCGACTCGTCGGCCGCGGGCCAGCCGCCCGGCCACTGCGCGGCGAGCGTCGGGTCGGCGTTGTTCGAGAACTCGAAGCGGAAGTCGCCGGTGAAGAGCGCCCGGTACGGCGCGAGCTGCTTCCGCTCGTAGGCGGCGATCAGGTGGACGATGGTGCTCTCCGGCGTCTCCACCGTCGGCTGCGGTCCCGGCGGCTTGGGATCCGGCTCGGTGCCGCAGCCGGCGCCGAGCGCGAGCGCGGCGGCGAGGAGCACGGCGGCGAAGCGGCGGGAGTTCATCGGTAGAGCCCTTTCACCATGCCCCAAGTCGTAGGCCGGCTCGCCCGGTCGAGCGCACCCGGCGCGGCGTACCCCACCGTCTCGTCGACCCACTTCCAGATGTACCAGCGCGTGCTGTCGGCAGGTTGCGTCGCCTTCAGCCCCACCGCCGCGTCGCCCCGCACCAGGAAGAACCGGTGCGAGTTGTTGGTGATCACGTACTGCGTCGGCTCCGTCGCCGGCGGCGTCGGGGGCACGACGAAGAGCGCGTCCACCGGCGTGGACAGCACCTGGAACTTCACCGGGTCGCCGCTGTCGGTGTCGGCGACCGGCTCGGTCTTGGAGAAGATCAAGTCGATGCTGCTGGCCGGCTCCTGATACACGCCGTCCTGATTCGTCCCGCCCTCGAAGAGGATCTTCACATAGCTCGACTCATCGGTGGCGAACCAGCCCAGCGCCCACTTGTTGGCCAGGTCCGGGTCCGCCGAGTTGGAGAACTCGAAGACGAAGTCCCCGGTGAACAGCGCCTGGCACTCGGCGGTCTTCTTCCCCTCGTAGGCGGCGATGAACCTCAGGATGGTGTTCTTCGGTGAGTCGTTGGGCGGCTGCAGGCCGACCGGCGGCTGCGGCTTCGGGTCCGGCTCGGTGCCGCAGGCGGGAACGAAGAGCAGGAGCAGCAAGCAGGAACCGAGCAGAGCGGAGCGGCTTCGCATGAAGGGCGTCTCCGGCCAGGCGGGAGAGACGAAGCCGCGTGCCCGGGCGAACA
>CAYLSO010000064.1:0-5976 GCA_964386525.1 uncultured bacterium | reverse complement strand
CGTCCGGTCCCGCACGGCACCACCATCCTGGGCGTCGTCCGGGACGGCCGCGCCGCCATCGGCGCCGACGGCCAGGTGACCGTCGGCGACACCGCCCTCAAGCACACCGCGCGCAAGATCCGGCGGCTGGCCGAGGGCCAGGTGCTGGTCGGCTTCGCCGGCGCCGTGGCCGACAGCATGACCCTGGTCGAGCGCTTCGAGGGCATGCTCTCGAAGCACTCGGGCAAGATCGAGCGGGCGGCGGTCGAGCTGGCCAAGGAGTGGCGGACCGACCGCCATCTCATGCGCCTCGACGCCACCCTGGCGGTGGTGGACCGCACGCGGGCGCTGATCGTGGCCGGCAGCGGCGAGGTGGTCGAGCCGGAGGACGGCATCGTGGCGGCGGGCTCCGGTGGGCCGTACGCGCTGGCCGCGGCGCGCGCCCTGACGCGGCACGCCGCACTGGCGCTGCCGCAACTGGTGGAGGAGAGCCTGCGCGTGGCATCGGAGATCTGCATCTACAGCAACGACCGCTTCGTCATCGAGACGCTCGAATGAGCGCCCCCCGCCGACGCGCGCCCCGGCCGGCCGGCCGGGGCCCCGGGTGGGCGAGGGCGACGCGGGCCGCCGCGGGCGGCGACGGCGGCGGGCGCGGCGAGCCCGGCGGCGCTGCGGGCGGACCCGGCGCGGGCGGGCCCGCCCCGGGCGATCCGCCGCCGGCCCGCCTGGCGGGCGCCGGCGGCGAGGCGGGCAAGGCGCGCCACGGCGGCGGCCCCGCCGACGAGGAGGAGCCGGAGGAGCTCACCCCGCGCCAGATCGTCGCCGAGCTCGACAAGTTCGTCATCGGCCAGGCCGACGCCAAGCGGGCGGTGGCCATCGCGCTGCGCAACCGCTGGCGGCGCTGGCGCATCGAGGAGGACATCCGCGAGGAGATCCTCCCCAACAACATCCTGCTCATCGTCCCCACCGGGGTCGGCAAGACGGAGATCGCGCGCCGCCTGGCGCGCCTGGCGCAGGCGCCGTTCGTCAAGGTCGAAGCCTCCAAATTCACCGAGGTGGGCTACGTCGGCCGCGACGTCGAGTCGATGATCCGCGACCTGCTCGAGCTGTCGGTGAACATGGTGCGCAGCGAGCGCACCGCGGACGTCGAGGATGAGGCGTGGGACAACGTCGACGAGCGGCTGCTCGACCTGCTGCTGCCGGCCCCCAAGCGCGAGCCGGAGCGCGAGGGCGAGCGGCCGGCGGAGCGGGCCAGCGCCGAGGAGGAAGTGCAGCGCCGCTACGCCGAGACGCGGGAGAAGCTGCGCCAGCAGCTGACTGACGGCAAGCTGGAGAAGCGCATGGTGGAGGTGGACGTGGCCGTGCAGCGCACGCCGCCGCTCGAGATCTTCACCAACCAGCCGTTCTTCGACGAGACCGAGTCGAGCCTGCAGGACATGCTCGGCGGCCTCCTGCCGCCCCGCCGCAAGCGCCGCAAGGTGACGGTGGAGGAGGCCCGCGAGCTGCTCTTCCAGGAGGAGGTCGGCAAGCTCCTCGACATGGACAAGGTGATCTCGGAAGCCCTCGACCGGGCGGAGAACACCGGCATCGTCTTCGTCGACGAGATCGACAAGATCGTCGCCCCGACCGGCGGCGGCGGCACCGGGCCGGACATCTCGCGCGAGGGCGTGCAGCGCGACCTGCTGCCGGTGGTCGAGGGCTCCAACGTGCCGACCAAGTACGGCATGGTGAAGACCGACCACATCCTGTTCCTGGCCGCCGGCGCCTTCCACCACGCCAAGCCCTCGGACCTCATCCCCGAGCTGCAGGGCCGCTTCCCCATCCGCGTCGAGCTGTCGACGCTCAGCGAGCAGGACTTCGTGCGCATCCTGCGGGAGCCGGAGAACGCCCTGCTCAAGCAGTACCAGGCGCTGCTCGGCAGCGACGGCGTCAAGCTGACCTTCGCCGACGCGGCCATCGAGGAGGTGGCGAGCATCGCCACGCGGGTCAACTCGGAGATGGAGAACATCGGCGCGCGGCGCTTGCACACGGTGCTCACCACCCTGCTCGAGGACGTGCTCTTCGAGGTGCCCGACTCGGGGCGCAAGCAGATCGACATCACGCGCGACTACGTGCTCGAGAAGCTGGGGCCGGTGCTCAAGAGCCCGGACCTCACCCGCTACATCCTGTGAGTGGCGGCGCTTCTCCAGTCGCGGCCGACCGGCGGAGCGCCCACTTCCTCTCGCTCCTCACCTGGACCCGCGACGCCCTCGACCAGCGTCTGGCGGGCGGCCGGGGGAGGGGTCCGGTGAGCCGGTGCCGCGGGGCGCTGCGGCTCGCGCTGACGGCCGCGGCCCTGGCCGTCTGCGCCGCCGGCTGCGCGCGCAAGATGCCGCCGCCGGGGGGGCAGCCGGACACCGAGCCGCCACGGGTCCTCTCCACGGTTCCCGATTCCGGCGCCGTGGAGGTGCCGCGCGCAACGGTGCTGGAAGTCGCCTTCAGCGAGCCCATGCGCTGGGGGGAGGCGGAGCGCTGGCTCGTCGTAGGTCCCCATGTGCCGGCGCGCCGCGTGAGCTCGCGCGAGCGGACCCTGCGCTACGAGCCCGCCGAGTCGCTGCGCGCCGGTCAGGCCTACACCCTGGTGGTCTGCGCCGGCGCCACCGACGCGCGCGGCAATCCGATCGCCGAGCCCCGGGCGATTCCTTTCACCACCGGTGGCGCCTTTCCTCCGGGGCGCATCCGCGGCCGCATCGAGGCGCGCGGCCATCGCGCCGTGGGGGTCTTCGTGTGGGCATACCGCGAGGACCTCGGACATGCGCCCGACAGCACGGCGCGCGACTTCGACGCGCTCGGTGTCGGCGCGAGCGCCGGCGAGTTCGACCTGGGGGGCCTACCGGTGCCGTCGCGCTGGCGCCTGTTCGCCTTCCACGACGCCAACCGCACCCTGAGCTTCGAGCCCGGCATCGATCATCTGACCGCGCTCGACAGCACGCTGGCGCTCACGGACTCGGCGGCCGTGGCGGAGGACGTGTCGCTCCTCAGCCTCGACCCCGTCGCACCCGCCATGGTCTCCGGCACGGTGGCCGACACCCTGGCGCCGAACGGCGTGGCCCTGCGGGTGCTGGCGGAGCAGATCGAGATCTTCACGGACCGGCCGGTGAGCGCCGGTGGGCAGCCGTCGGCGGGCAGCGTGGCGGTGGAGAACGGCGCGTTCACCGTGAGCCTGCAAGCCGGCCGGTATCGCTTGCGCTGCTATCTCGACCTCAACAGGAACGGCCGCCTGGACGCGGCGGCGGAGCCGGCCTCGGAGGCGGTGGAGATCAAGGTGCGGCCGGGCGACCAGCTGGCGGGTCTCCTGCTGGTGGCGCCGGCGGGACCGCCTCCGGGCGCGGCGCCGAAGGGGCCGTAGGCATGCGCGTCGAGAAGTGGCACGGGGCGGGCAACGATTTCCTGGTCGTGGACGGGCGGGGAGCGGCTGCGCCGCAGGATTGGAGCGCGTGGGCGCGCGCCGCGTGCGACCGCCGGCGGGGCGTGGGGGCCGACGGGCTGCTCGTGCTCGAACCCGACGCGGACCTCGATTTCCGCATGCACTACCGCAACGCCGACGGGGGAGAGGCGGACATGTGCGGCAACGGCGGCCGCGTGCTCGCTGCCTTCGCGGTGGGGCTGGGGCTAGGAGAAGGCGGGCGACTGCGCTTCCGCTCCGTCTGGGGAGCGCATGTGGCGCGGGTGGAGCCGAGCGGACCCGGCCACTTCGACGTCGCGCTCTCCCTGCCCGACGTCCCGGCCCCGACCCGACTCGCGGTGGACGCGCCCTGGGGGCGCGCGCTGGCGGTGCGCGTGGCGTGCGGCGTGCCGCACCTGGTGGTGCCGGTGGGGGAGACCCCGGCGCGCGACATCGAGGCCGTGGACGTGGCGGGGTGGGCCCCCGCGCTGCGGCGGCTGCCCGAACTGGGGCCGGCCGGCGCCAACGTCGACTTCGTCGAGTTGGACGCCGGCGGCACGCTGCTGCTGCGCACATTCGAGCGCGGCGTCGAGGGGGAGACCCTGGCGTGCGGCACCGGCGCCACGGCCACCGCCGCCGCGGCCACCGGCCTCGGCTGGGGGAAGCCGCCGTGGCGCGTGCGCACCCGCAGCGGGGACCTGCTCGAGGTCGCCTTCGAGCTCGGTCCCGGGACGCTCACCGGCGTCGTGCTGCGCGGCCCGGCGGTGCGCGTCTTCGCGACCGAGTACGAACCGGCCTGAGGCTCGCCCCGGCGCCGTCGGGTGCGGTCGCCCGCGCGGCGCCATCGCGTTCTCGTTGACCGCCCCTCGGCACTCTGAAAGACTGGCCCGGCGATGGGAGGCGGGCGCGACCCCGCCACGCGGGCCGCTCCCACCGCGGGCACCCCACACGGGAGGAACCATGTTCGAAGGTCTCTGGGTCGCGATCGTGACGCCGCTGCGCGACGGCCGCGTGGACGAGCCGGCGGTCGAGCGGCTCGTGGACTTCCTCGTCGCCGCCGCGGCCGACGGCATCGTGGTGGCCGGCAGCACCGGCGAGGGGGCCACGCTCACGGGCGCCGAGCGCCGCCGCCTCTACGATCAGGTGCGCGAAGTGGCCGGCGGCCGCTGCCGGCTGGTGGCCGGCACCGGCACCAACGACACCGCCGTGTCGATCGAGCGCACGCGCGAGGCGCTGGCGGCGGGCTACGACGGCGCCATGCTCGTGACGCCCTACTACAACACGCCCACGCCGGCCGGGCAGGTGGCGCACTTCACCGCGGTGGCCGACGCCGTGGACCTGCCCATCGTCCTCTACAACGTGCCCGGCCGCACCGGCACCAACATGCTCCCGGAGACGGTGGCCAAGCTGGCGGCGCATCCGCGCATCGTGGCGGTGAAGGAGGCCTCCGGCTCGCTCGACCAGGTGAGCGCCATCCGCGCGGCCTGCGACATCACGGTGCTGTGCGGCGACGACTCGCTCACCCTGCCCATGCTGGCGGTGGGGGCGCGCGGCGTCATCTCGGTGGTGGGCAACGTGGCCCCGCGCGAGATGCGCGAGCTGCTCGTGCACTTCGAGGCCGGGCGGCTGAGCGAGGCGGAGGCCATGCACCGCCGCCTGCTGCCATTGGCGCGCGGCCTGTTCGTGGAGTCGAACCCGGGGCCGGTGAAGTTCCTGCTCTCCGCCTGGGGGATGATCGCCAACGAGCTGCGGCTGCCGCTGGTGCCGGTCGGGAAGGCATCCGAGGGCAAGATCCTCGAGGCGGCGCTCGCCGCCGGGGTGGCGGGACCGCGCGCCGCGGCCGGCCGGTCGGCATGAACGCGGCGGGGGGCGGGCCCATCGGCGTGGCCGTCGCGGGCGCGGCCGGCAGGCTCGGCGGTGCCGTGCTGCGCCGGCTGGCGGGCGACTCCCGCTTCACGGTGACCGCCTGCCTGGAGCGGCCGGGACACGCCGGGCTCGGCCGGCCCCCGCTGGCGGACCTCGCCGGGCTACCGGCGTGTGTTCCCGACGACGGGCCTTGGGGATCGCCCCGCGTGTTCTTCGACGCCGGCGCGGCCGGCGCAGTGGCGGCCCACGTGCGCCGGGCGGCCGGCGACGGAGTCGCCCTGGTGGTGGCGGTGACCGGCTTGCCGGAAGCCGCGGAAAGGGAGCTCGAGGCGGCGGCCCGCCGCGTGCCCGTCCTGGTGAGCCCGAACCTCAGCCTGGGCGTGACGGTCCTGGCCGGCCTGCTGCGCGAGGCTGCCCGGCGGCTGCCGGGCTACGACGTGGAGATCGTGGAAGCGCACCACGCGGCCAAGCGCGACAGCCCCTCCGGGACGGCGCTGTGGCTGGGGCGCGAGGCGGCGGCGGCCCGCGGCTGGGCGTGGCCGGACGCGGCGCGCCCGGGCCGCGAGGGGGCGGTGGGCCCGCGCCCGGAGCGCGAGATCGGCATCCACTCGCTGCGCGGCGGGTCGGCCGTCGGCGAGCACCGCGTGCGCCTGGCGGGACCCGGCGAGCACCTCGAGCTGGCACATGTGGCCGAGAGCCGCGACGGC
>CAYLSO010000063.1:0-3972 GCA_964386525.1 uncultured bacterium | reverse complement strand
CCCGAATCGGAAGGCGTGGTGCGGGCTGCGTTACACGGCGGACCCGAACGCCCCCACGGATCCGTACACAGGGAATCCCTATACGAATGCCGAACAGTTCAACGACTTCCGCGGCGGGGGCGTGGTGCACAGCGCCTTCCCGGGGTACTCGAATCTGTGGAATCAACTCTTGTACCGGGATTTCACCTACACCGGGGCCGCGATTGCCATGTCATTCCGCGTTCGTGCCACCCTGGACACCTCGCCGACCACGGACCCCGGTGGCGCCGCCTGGTTCTCACCGGATCCGACGGCAATGGCGAACATGGTCTTCGGCAGCCCGGCAGACTCCTTCATGGTGTGGACTGGAGCACCGAAGGAAACGGGCGTCTACGACACCAACCGGCGGTGGCTGTCCGAGGTCGTGGACTTCGGGTGGGCCGGGGCCGGGCAACCGCAGAAGCTGTTTGCAGCGAGCGGGAAGCTGCCGATCGACCCCGCAAGCGGCAGCGACACGACCATCGCCCTGGCGATTCCCGCCGGGCAGGCGTGGGGCACGAAGGTGCGGGTCGTGTTCCAGGTGCATACCAACCGCACCGGGTCCGATCTGGCCACCACTGCCACCGGTTTCAACTCGCAGGACGGCGCGGTGGTGCTGGACGATGTCGTGGTCGGCGGAGCGGTCTCGGGGTTCAGCTCTGCCGGGGAGATCGCGCCGCGGGTGCTTCTGACTTCTGCGGGAACGGAGATCCCGACCAACCCGGCGACCACCTGGATCACCACTGGGCGCCCGCCGGCCACCTATGGGCACGTCCACAGCATCTGGGACCTGCCCTACGACGACGCGTGCGGCGGGCTCGACGGCTCCGGGGATCGCCTCTGCAATCTGACGGCGAACGTCATCGTGCAGTCGGATCATGCCGACGGCCACGTTTTCCATCGCGAATCCATCAACTGGGCCATAAGCCCGGTCATCGTCATCAACGAGGCGTCGCCTCGAGGCATCGCACAGGGCACGCCGCCGAATCTGCGCGGGGATGCAACGGCATTCGTCGAGCAGGCGGACTACTACAACGGTTTCGACGACCAATACCTGAGCGGGGTCTTCCTGTGGACCGCGGTTCGCTACATGGGGACCGGACTCCCCGAGCTAAACCAGCGAGCGACGCCCAACGTCCCAAACTGGTCGCCCTTCAACACGTACAGCGGCATAGGTTCTGGCCCGCCTGTGCCCGTATGCGCGACTTTCACGGATGCCGACCTCAGCCTCTATCTTCCCATCCCCGGCGTGGACTCCCTGCAACTGGGTCTGGAAAACCAGGTGCGCTGTGGCCGTTTCGGCTCTACCGCGTGCGGCGAGTCGCGAGGCGGCTACTGGGACAATCTGCGTGTGGGGTTCGTGCGGGGCGGCCGAACCGGGCCACCCATCGAGCTTACGTGGTGGAACATGCTCGGCGAGACATTCCCCTTCACCGAAGAAATCGCCCCCGGGTCCGTGCAGTTCGACACGACAGCGGCTCTGACGAAAGTAATCGGGGGCTTCACGCCGGCCGACGGAGGGATCCGGGTCCAGGCGGACACCTTGGAGTGCGTCTCTTCCTGGTCCGGCGACGACGCCCGCATGGACTTCGTGTTCCGCGTGTGGCCTGGGCCGGGCAACTACGCCGGGCGAATCACCGGTGGCGGCTCGCAGGATGCATGGGAGTTGCGTCATCATCATCTGCTCGAGATTCCCAGCGCCGGGGACTTGCCGGGCAACTACGCCACCGCCGGCGACGGCTCGTGGTGGGGCGCCTACATGGCAGACAACGGCCTGGTCGGATCCAAGCCGAGCGGCCACACAAGCATCTACTGGGACCCGCAGACGTGGAACTCGGCGCGCATGGACTCGGCGCAGCGGAATTACTCCCCGATCGAAACCCGCGCAATCGGGCTGGCTTCCCTAGATCGCTGGATGGCGGCCTACCACGAGGAAGATCCCAAGTTCGCTGCGCAGGGCATTGCGCGCGACCTCTGCTTCCTTGTCGACCCCGCCGGACCGGAAGACAACACGAACACGTGTTGCTCGCCGGCCGAGTGCACAGCGCCGCCGTTCAATACGAGCTGGCCGCCGCCAGGCTACGATCCAAGCGAGCCGACGTCGACGACCGAAGGCACCAAGATCCTGCCCGACGGGCTGTTCACGCCGGGCACGCATATTCAGTACTTCCTGCGGCGATCGAGTGCGAGCGCGCCGCTGACGATGGAGCGGATCGTCCCTGACACGAGCCTGGTAACCTGGGCCTCTGGCAGTGTTTCCTGGGATGAAGTGCGTTTCTTGCATGCCGATGTTCTGCCGGACATGTGGAAGGACCGGCGCTTCGGCGGCCCCGGGCTGGCTTGCATTCTCTACGTGGATGCTTACACCGACGAGGGGTGTGAGCCGTCGGTAAGGGCGGCCCTGGATTCCCTTGGCTTTGGCGTAGACAACGGTGCCGACCGTGGCTGGCGACAGACAACGGAGAACTGGCTCAATCCCGACGACCCAGCGGGGTTCGTGCCGGAGATACTCGGCCAGGCCGGGCTCGCCTATGACAAATTCGATACTTTCAACGGCATGTTAGGCTGCCGCATCGTCGGGGGCAGTGCCCCACCCGAATTCACCGGCCGCGGCTGTACCCTGGGGCCGACGCCGGACATGCTGGATTTCTATTACAGCACGATCGTCTACGACGGGTGCGGGGGTGGCATGAGCGGGGGGGCGCTGAAGGAACCGAGCGAATCCGAAATCATTTTGGAGTGGCTGAATCGCGCCGGGCCGGATCAGAGCAAGGCCTTGTGGGGCATGGGCGAAGGGCTCGCCTACACCCTCGCGAACTCGGAGGGTCCGACGGCAGGCCAGTTGCTCAACCGCATGGGTGCTCTCTTCCTCGCGGATTCCTATCAGGACGTATCGGGCAACCGCGTCTCCGGAATGGTGTTCAAGCCGCTCGATACGGATCCTGGGCCGGGCAATCCCTTCCACTCCAATCGGCGCTACGGGATGATGAACTACTGTTACTGGGCGCTGGACGTGGTTGATGTCGATCGCGGCGTGCTAGGCGCGGAGCCTGCGGGACGCTACGAGGACTTCACCGACCGCGGCACGCCTGGGGTGGGCGCCGGGCCTTACTATGCATCGGTCTACCGGAGGTTGGATACCGGCGCCGGGCGCTACTACGCCACTCTGCTGGACGGATTCACGCTGTACGACCTCTTGAGCTGGAACGGCGCGAGCGACCCGACGACCCAGAACATCCCGCTGACCTTCAACAACCACGCCCAGCAAGCTTGGATGGACGACGCGCTGAGTGCCTTCAACCTCTGCTCGCGGGTGTCGCCGGTGATCGCGGTAGGGGAGATGCCGGGAATCTCGGCGCTGAACTTCGTGCGCGGAGCGGTGCCGAACCCATCGGCGAACGGCTCGGCCACGGTGCAGTTCACGCTGGCGCAGGCCGCGAAGGTGACGATCCGGTTCTACAACGTGGCCGGGCGGCAGGTGCATGAGGCGACGGTGGAGGGCCAGCCGGGGGAGAACGCGTACCGCTGGAACGGGGCGACGACGAGCGGCCTGCGCGCGACTTCCGGCGTCTACTTCTACCGGCTCTCGGCGCCCGGGATCGAGTTCGAGAACAACCACCAGCGCATGGTGCTGCTGGGGCAGGCGGACTGACGCCTGGCAGGACGGGCGGGGCGTCCTCCCGCGCGCCCCGCCCGGGGCCTTGCGCGCCCGGCCCGAAAGCGGGCACATTCAGGGGCACGAACGCAGCTGCGCGGCACGGACCACCGGCCTGGGGCAGAACCGATGCAGGATTTGTCGAAGCCGGCCGTTTCTGGTATCTTCCCGGCTGCCCACCTGGGTGCGCCCATAGCTCAATTGGATAGAGCGTCTGACTACGGATCAGAAGGTTGCGGGTTCAAGTCCTGCTGGGCGCGCCACTTCTTGAGAAACCAACCTTGAAACCACTCCCGCGG
>CAYLSO010000062.1:0-7402 GCA_964386525.1 uncultured bacterium | reverse complement strand
CCGCACCGCCGACGAGAACGCCTTCATCATCTCGGACGTCGCGGCGCTGACCAATATCGACCGGCTCAGCTTCCTCATCGCCGCCTCCTGCGACGTGGGCAAGTTCGACGATCCCATCGTGCAGGGCCTCGGCGAAGCGCTGCTCAAGTCGCCGGTCGGCGGCTGCGTGGCCACCTTCTCGTCGTCCGACATCGCGTTCTCGAGCCAGAACAACTCGCTCAACATCGGGATCCTGCAGCAGATCTTCGCGCCCTCGGCGGAGGGCTACCAGCTGACGCTGGGGCAGGCCTCGTACCTGGTGAAGCGGCGCTCCGACGCCTCGGCCAACGACCGCAAGTACACGCTGCAGGGCGATCCCGGCACCCGTCTGGCCTCGGCGCGGCTGGACGTGCGCCTGGCGCTCTTCGACGACGAGACGGGGGCGACGCTGGGCGATTCGCTGCCGGCCGGACGGCGGGTGCGCGTCGAGGGCGAGGTGCACGGGACGCACGACACCACGACGACGGCCCTGCGCGCGGACTTCAACGGCACGGCGTCGCTCTTGGTCACGGACTCGGCGCCGACCGACACCTTCCGACTCTTCCCCTCGTCGAGCGTGCTCGAGCAGTACACCTACGATCCGGGCGCCGTCTTCCGGGGCGATGTCCCGGTCGTGGGCGGCAAGCTGACGGCGCGCTTCTACGTACCGCTGGAGGCGCTGCGGGGGCCGCGCGGCCGGGCCCGCGTCTACGTGCGCAGCGACGTCACCGACGGCGTGGGGGCGCGCAACCAGCAGGTCGTGGACGGTGTGCCCGGCGAGGTGGACACGACCGGGCCGCGCATCCACCTGCAGTTCGTGGATGCCGGGCATTCGGCCGTGGGCGGGCCGCTGGTCGGCCCCGGCGCCGAGCTGCGCATCGTGCTCGAGGACGAGCACGGCATCGACATCACCGGCCACTCGTCGCCCAACGCCATCACGCTGGCTTTCGACGATGGTTCCCGCTTGGACCTGACCGACCAATTCCGCTACGACGCCAGCTCGTACACGCGGGGCACCCTGGTGTACGGGCTGCCGGCGCTGGCCAGCGGCATCCACGCAGTGGAGGTCTCGGCGGCGGACAACTTCGCCTTCGGGCCCTTGGGACGCAAGAACCGCAGCCGGGCGAGTCTGGACTTCACGGTCCTGGGCGCCGGGTACACGGCTCCGGTCCAGGTGATGAACTTCCCCAACCCGTTCGAGCCGGGCCGCGGCACGCAGCTCATCGTCAGCGGGCTGACCGCCGCGTCGGAGGTGGAGGTGCGGGTCTTCGCGGTGGACGGCCGGCTCGTCCGGTCGCTGCGGGGGGCTGGCGGGCCGGGGCAGGCCCAGGTGGGCTGGGACGGCCGGGACGAAGCCGGAGCGGAGGTGGCGAACGGGGTCTACCTCTACCGGGTGAACGTGTTCCCGGCGGGGGGGGCCGTGCTGGAGCTGCAGGGCCGGGCGGCGGCGGTGCGCTGAGGGTGGGTAGGCTCTGGGGCCCAGGCCCCGGCCAGGGATTTTCCTCGACCCGGCGGCCGGGCAGCGGTGTAGATTGAGCAGCGCGCGGTCTTTTATTTTTCCATGTGACTGGAGGATACGGCAGATGAAGTTGGTTGCCATTACGCTACTTGCAGTCGCCCTGGTGCTCGTGGCCACGGACGCGGGGGCTCAGACCGCCGCGCTTTCGCTCTCGATCCCGCCCAGCGCACGGGCGAACGCGATGGGGGAGGCCTTCGTGGCCGTGGCGCCGGACGCCTCGGCTTCCTGGTGGAACCCGGCTGGCCTGGGCTTCCTGAAGCGCAAGGACGTCAGCCTCACCCACGCCCAGCTGGTGCCGGATCTGGCTGACGACGTCTACCACGAGTTCCTGGCCTTTGCCCTGCCGGTGCAGGGCGTCGGGACCTTCGCCGGCAGCCTCGTCTACCTCTCCTATGGCGAGAGCGAGGCCACGGGGCCTTCGGGCGAGCCTCTGGGCACCTTCCGTTCCTACGAGTTCGCTCCGACCCTCTCCTATGGGGTGCTGCTGGCGGGACAGGTGGGCGTGGGCGTCTCCTTCAAGTACATCCGCGTCCAGCTGGCGCCCGACCTGCCCACCCTGCCACCGGGCTCCGGTACCGGCAGCACGGTGGCCATGGACCTCGGAGTGCTTTGGCGCGTGCCGGTCTGGGAAAACCGCATCTCGGTGGGCGGAGCGCTCCAGAACCTCGGTCCGAACATCACCTTCGTCGAGGACGACCGCAGCGATCCGATCTACCGCAACCTCAAGGTGGGAGTGGCGGGCGCCGTCTACGACCGGAACAGCTTCAGCGTGCTGCTGGTCGGGGACGTGAACCAGCTCCTGGTGCAGGGCGAGATCCGCGACCCCGTAACCGGCGAGACGAGCTCGCGCTACGGCAAGCCGATCTGGAACGGCGGTGGCGAGGCCGCGTACACCACCAAGGACGTGGCCGTGGCCCTGCGCGGCGGCTACATCCAGGACGACGACGGCTCGATCTCCGATCCCACGTTCGGCCTCGGCGTGGGCTACAAGGGCTTCCGCGTCGACTTCGCGAGCGTCCCCCAGGCCGAAGACAAGGAGTCGGGCACCAAGCTCGACCGCGTAAAGAAGTTCACGCTCGGTGCCAGCTTCTAGCGTTCGGGCCTTGATCCGTCGCCTTCGCCATGCGCGCCGAGAGCCGCGCCCCCTCGGGGGGGAGCGGCTCTCGAGTATGCACTCCGCGCGGACCGGCTCGGGGACGGCCGCGGCGGTCGCTCTGGCGACCCTTGCGCTGTGGTGCGGGCTGGCGGTCGGCGAGACGGAGACGCCCGGCAGCTACGGGCCGCTGGTCGTGCGGCGGGCGTCGCCGGGCGCTCCGACGGCGGGGGCCTCGCTCTCGGCGCAGTCGGCGGACCGGCAGGCGGCGGCCCGCGGGCGGGAGGCGCGGCTGCGTGCCCTGGGCGAAGCGCGAGCCGCCGGGCGCGGGATTCCTGATGCGCTCATGCGTCCGGGCGCGAGCCTCGGCGTGCGCAAGCTGGTGGACGGCCGCCGCGTGCCGGTGCGCGCAGCGGCTTCGCCGCGGGCCGAGATGCTGCGGCGCGGCGCGCTGGACGAGCTGGCGCTAGGCGAGCTGGCTCGCACGCCGGCCCCCGAGGCGGCGGCCGCGGGGCTGGCCTCGGTGCCGGGCCAGGACACGGTGCGCATCCTGGCGCTGCGGATCGACTTCCTCACCGACCGCAGCGGCTCGCAGACGACGGGCGACGGCCGGTGGGACCGCTCGCCGCCCGACACGGTCAACGTCCCGGTGGACCCGACGCCGCACAACCGCGCCTATGTCGACGCCCACATGCGGGCCCTGGCGAACTACTGGCGGCGGACCACGGCCGGGCGGTTGGTGGTGGAGTGGGAGGTCTATCCGCAGGCCGACACGGCCTACCACGCCACCGACATGGCCGACTTCGGCCCCTGGCGCTTCACCCCGGACATCTTCCCCATCGCCTACGACATGTTCCGCGCCTGGATCGCCGCGGCCGACACGCAGGACGCGAGTCTCCCGTGGGACCGCGCCGACCGCGTCATGCTGTTCCACGCCGGCTCCGACCTGCAGAGCGACGTGCGTCAGGATTCGCCCAATGACATCCCGACCTTCACCATCGGCTTGGACGACTCGCTGGCCCTGCCGGTGGCCGACTCCACCGTCCTCG
This sequence comes from uncultured bacterium, assembly GCA_964386525.1. GTDB lineage: Bacteria > Eisenbacteria > RBG-16-71-46 > RBG-16-71-46 > DASYSL01 > CAYLSO01. The sequence goes on along the minus strand of CAYLSO010000062.1, from coordinate 3,723 downwards.
TTTACAGCGCGACCATCATGCCCGAGACGGTGAACCAGGACGGTTACTTCACCGCCCTGAACGCCGTCAACGTGCACGAGAGCGGCCACAACATCGTGGGCTGGCGGGACGTCTACGACGTGTACAGCGGCTACCCGGTGTGCGGGGAGTGGACGCTGATGGACACCGGCAACCTGGTCGGCAGCACCGTGCAGGTGGGCGAGCCGCCGAACGAGAAGATCTTCTACGCCACCGGCATCCTGCCGCCGCTCGCTGACCCCTACCAGCGCCACCTCCTCTACGACGACGTGCCGGCGACCGACCTCGCGCGCTGGGGGGAGCTGGACTCGCTGGCCTCGCCGCTGGTCACCAACCGGGTGCTCAAGGTGCCGCTTTCCTCCGACGAGTACCTGCTGCTCGAGAACCGCCAGGCGGACCTCAACGGCGACGGGCAGATCGTACTGGTGCGCGACCCGCAGACGGGCGTCATCCTGGGCCCGGGAGAAGCCGACTCGCTCGAGTACGACTACCTGCTTCCCGGCGACGGAGTGATCGCCTGGCAAATCGACGCTTCGATCGTGGACTTCGACCCGAAGGGGCGACGCGCGGACGACTACTACACGCTCAATGGCGATCCCGAGCGGCGCGGGGTCCAGATCTTCGAGGCGGACGGCCTCGACGACCTCGGTGACTTCACGTCCCCGTTCGCGCTCGGCTCGCCGCTCGACGCGTACTTCGTGCCGAACAACGGGCAGCTGGGGAGCGGCACGCGGCCGCCGCTGGTCACCAACTCGCTCACCGACCCGCACGTGACGGTCGAGGTCCTCGACACCCTGTCGCGCACCATGCGGGTGCGGGTCTCACGCGATTGGGCGACGCCGGGCTGGCCGGTCGTGGCGCGGCCGGGCAAGACGGGTGTCGACCCGCTGGTCTTCGACTTCGGCTCGGCGGCGGTGCCGCAGCGCCGCGTCGTCTACGCGGCGGGGGACTCGGCGATCCACGCCCGCCGGCCCGACGGCTCGCCGGGGGGGGGCGCCAGCGACGTGCTGTGGCGCGCCCCGGCGGCGCTGTCACGCATCGCCGCGCTGGGCGATCCCCTGGCCGGAGCGCCGGTGGTCGCGGTCTACCCGGATCCGGCCGCGCTCAACGACAGCGCGTGGGCGACGGTGGGGTCCTGGGTGGTGGCCGTGGACGGCAGCGGCGATCCGCTGGCGGGCTTCCCGGTGCGCGTGCCGCCGCTGGCCGGGGGCGCCGCCGACTGGATCACCGCCGGGCCGGTCGTGCAGCAGCTCACCGATGTCGTCGCGGACGGTCCGGTGATCCTCGTCGGAACTCGCAGCGGGCAGGTCTACATGGTCACGGGGCAGGGCGTGATCGCGCCGCTCGCCGGCTACTGGACGGGGGTGGGCGGCAGCGCGGTCGTGCCGACCGGGGCTCCCATCCTGGCGATCAGCTCGGCGACGCTCGAATCCACGGCGAGCGTGGCGGTGGCGGACTCGCTCGGCAACCTGGCGGTCCTGCTCGCCGCGATGCCGACGACGGGGGCGCCGAGCCGCGCGGGCGTGGGGGGGCCAGTCGGCCGGCCGGGGTGGCAGCCGCTGGTGGCCTGGATCGAGCTCAATCGAGGCGCCGGCGGCAAGTCGCAGCGGGCGGTAGGCAACTGGCCGCAGCTGGCGGTCCTGGACCTGGCCTCCGGCAGCGGGACCATCTACGGCGAGTTGCAGGACGTGTGGGCCGAGCTGCGGGGCGTGGACGGACCGCTGACGCAAGGTATCGCGGCCGGCGACCTCGACGGCGACGGGTTCAACGAGATCGCCCTCTCCACGCGGGACGGCCGCATCGGGTTCTGGAATCTCAGCGGCAACGCCGCCCCCGGCTGGCCGCGCGATGCGGAGCCGGAGGCGTTCGCCGGCGGCGGGGCGCCAGTGGTGGCCCGGATGGGAGGGGACGCCGCCCTCGACCTGGTGACGGCGACCGGGTCGGGCCGCGTCTACGCGCTCGGTCCGGACCGCAAGCCGCTGCCCGGCTGGCCCCTGGGCACGGGCGCGGGGCAGGCGGCGAACCCGGCGCTCCTCGATCTCGACGGCGACGGCTCGCTGGAGCTGCTCGTCGCCGACGCGGACTCCCTGCTCTACGCCTTCGCGCCTCCCGAGGCGGTAGCCGACGGCGCCGTGTGGCCGCTCTGGGGGCGCGACGCCCGGCGCAGCTTCTCTCTGCTGCAGTCGCCGGGGACCGGATCGCCCGGCGAGGGCACGCCGCTCGTGCGCGGCTCAGTCGTCTGTTATCCCAACCCGGCGCGGTGGCGGCCGGTCACGGTCAGCTATCGGTTGAGCGAGCCGGCGGGGGTGACCCTCACCGTGTTCGATCCGAGCGGCCGCGAGGTGGCCCGCCTGGAGCAACAGGGCCTGGCCTCGGACAACGCTCTGGTCTGGGACACGGCGGGGGCGGCCCCCGGCCTCTATCTGGGCAGGCTGGAGGTTCGGGGGGCCTCGGGGAGCCAGAACCAGCTTCTGCACATAGGGGTACTGAAGTGAGGCCGGCGGGGCCGAGACCCCGGCCGACAGCCGCCGGGGAATCGTCGCGCTTGACCGCCCCGCGGTCCTCGCTTACCGTTATCTTGAGGTCCGGGTGGAAAGATCCTGAATGACAGTTCGCAAGAGTGTCGCCTTCTTGACAGCTTTGGCCGCTCTCGTCGCGGCCGCGCCGACGCACGCCGGGTTCAGCCCGGAGTCCGCCGTCGCCGGCGATGCCCGACCCGCCGCCAACTTCCTGTTCGGCACACTCTCCCCTGATGAAGCCCTCTCCCTTGCTCTGCCGTCAGGCCGTCGCCTGGGCGTCCCCGGGCCGCTGTGGGGCGGGTCGCCGATGCTGCGCGGTGTCTCCGGTCCGCAGCTCTCGGTCGTCCTGGGGACCATCGAGCATCCGTGCGCGTCGGGGACGTGCGCGGAGGGCCGCTCGGCTTCGGACCTCGGGCTGGGTGGCAGCGAGCCGGCGCGCTCGGCCGCCCTGGAGCGTTTGCTGCCGGGCAGCGCGGCGTGGGACGGCAACCTCGCCAAGGGCTACGTGTTCCTCGGCGTGGAGGCGGTGGCTCTCTTCTCCTACCTGCGCGCGCGCGGCGCCGACGGGGACGCCGCCGCGGCGGACGGCCGGCTCGCGGACGGCCGCAGCGACGCCGTCGGGCTGGCGTCGGCAGCGGGGGCCCTGGTGGAGCCGCTGAGCGGTGAGGGAATGCTCGACGCCCCCTCCTTGGCGCTCGCGCCGCGGGCGCGAGCCACCATGTCCTGGCGAGGCGCGGCGTCGGAGGCGGCGAAGCTGGACGCGACGGCCGTCGGGCAATCGGCGGCCGCGGGCCCGCGGTTCGGTTTCGCGACCTCGGTGGCCGACCGCGTCGCGGGGCTCGTGGACGCGTTCCGGGGATTGCGCCTCAACAGCTTCGAGATCGCCGACGACACCCGTCTGCGGATCCACGCGAAGACGGGGCACCACGGCCACTGCTTCGTCGTCCTCACGAGGAAGTTCTAGCCAGCCGGATGACCCGTCTCGCGCAGGGCGCCGCAATCGTCATCGTCGCCGCCTTGGCCGCCGGTCCCGGCCCCGCTTGGGCGTCGGGCCCTGCGGCGGCGCCGGTGCTGGCTCCGTCCGTGCTGGCTTTGCCGGGCGCGAGAGCGGACGCGGTGCTCGCCGTGGCACCGGCCGCCGAAGCGCCCGAGGCGCAGACGTCGGCGGGCCAGGGGGTGTCGGGCG
>CAYLSO010000061.1:0-2044 GCA_964386525.1 uncultured bacterium | reverse complement strand
GTGTCCCGGCCACGCTCCAAGTCTTCGACGTGCGTGGCCGGATGGTGCGGGAAGTGTGGAGCGGGATCGGCACGGGGCAGACGCAGACCGCGGTGTGGGACGGCGACGGCGATCTGGGCTACCCCACGCCCGCGGGCATCTACTTCGTCACCCTCTTCGCGCAGGGCCACCGGGTCGAGCAGCGCCTCGTCAAGCTGCGTTGAGCGCGTTACGTGGCGCCGCGATCCCTGACCGCGGCGCCGCGGAACATGCGGTAGAAAAGGATCGAGGCCGCGCCGTAGAGGGCGGCGGTCATGTAGTACGGATACTCGTACCCGTAGCGGGCCATGATCCAGCCCGCCACCGACGCGCTCGCCGCCCACCCCAGGAACCAGACCGCGTTGTTGACCGCCGTGGCCCGGGCCCGCAGGGCCGGCGGCACCACCTCCATGGCGAAGGCGTTCAGTAGCGGCGACGACGTCTGCATGAGCACCGCCCGCGCCCAGAAGGCCCCCACGGCCACCGGCAGCGACGACTCGAACCCCAAGGTGACGAGGAAAGGGAGAGAGGCGAGCTGCAGTCCGGTCATCGTCTTCAGGATCCCGAAGCGGCGCGCCAGCAGCGGCCCGGCCAGAGCGGCCAGCGCCGTCAGCACCTGGCTCATCGCGTAGTAGACGCCGACCTGCCCGCTGGTGCAGCCGAAGCGGTTGGCGAAGTACAGATTGAAGAACGGGATCACCAGGCCGGCGCCGCAGCCGATGAGGAAGAAATTGAGCGCCAGCTTGGCCATCGGGCCGGCCGCCCCGCCCGGCGCTGCGGCCGTTCCGGCCTCGCCCTCCAGCGGCGGCTGCTCGCGCACGGAGAGCAGGGGCCACCCGGCCAGGACGGTCACGATGCCCCCCGCCGCCAGCGTCCAGCGGTAGGCCACGAGCAGAGTGGGGGTCCACGCCGGGGCGTGCCGGCACAGGAGCTCCGGGATCTGCCCGCCGGCGAAGGTGCCGCACACGCCGGCCACCAGGATGACGATGAAGTGGGCGCTGAACAGGTGGGTGCGGACGTGGGTCTCGGAGTTCTCGCTGAGGAAGGGAGAGGCCGAGATGGCGACCAGGGCGTAGGCGACGCCGGCGGCGAAGCCGGCGGCCAGCAACCAGCCGGGGTCGAGGGTGAAGGCCCGCAGGGTGCTGACCACCCCCAGGCCGACGCTGCCGAGCAGCAGGCAGTGGCGCCGCCCGAGGCGGTCGGAGAGGATCCCGGCGGGCAGGGCCGCGAGGCCCATGCCGAGGCCGGTCAGCGACAGGCAGCGGCCGACGAATTCCTCTCCGAATCCGCCTTCGGCCAGGTACAGGTTGAACAGCACCTGGTGGACGGAGTATCCCGCCCACACCAGGAAGGTGGAGACCAGGAAGAGCCGGGCGTTCTCGGAGAACTCGCGGGTCGTGTAGAAGGTACCGCGCAGAAAATGGCGAACCAGTCGACGCCTTTCTAGCGCGCTGCCACCCCGCCCGCGGGCATCGCCGCGCTCAGAGCCGCAAGCATGAGACGCGCCGGCTCGGCCCCCAGATTGGTGACCGTGATCCCGGGCAGCACCTCCCAGTGACCGGTGTCACCCGGGCCGAGGTCCACCTGGGACTGGCCGTAGTCGACGCGCACCCGGCCGCTCAGCACGTGCACCGCCTGCTCGCCCGGCTCGTCGATGGGCTCGCCGCCCAGGGAAGACCCCGGCGGGATCTCCACCATGAACAGGTCCAGCGAGCGGCCGGGACGGTCGCAGAGGGGCATGGTGGAGGCCGAGTGCTCCGCGGACGAGCCGCCGAGATTGCGGCCGTTGGCTCTCGTGATGTGGGCGCCGGGCCCACCGTTGGCAACGAGGAGCGCGGGGGAGACGCCGAGCGCCTTCGCCATTTCGGTGAGGGTGTTGAGGGAGGGAGATGTGCGGCCGTTTTCGACCTGACTGATGAATCCCTTCGAAAGGCTGCAAGCCGAGGCGAGTCCCTGCACTGTCAGGCCACGACGACGCCGAAGCGTGCGGATCTTTTCCCCAAGGGACATCGTGGGTGCCTCATTC
>CAYLSO010000060.1:0-12706 GCA_964386525.1 uncultured bacterium | reverse complement strand
CTGCCACAGGGCGCGCACCACCGCCGGGCCGAGATCGCCCGAAACGCCGGTGACGACGACCACGGGACCGCCGCGGCGCGCGCGCGACACGGGGGCGCTGCGGATGGCCTTGTCCTTGCGGCAGGGGACCGGACGCTTGGCCATGGCTCTACTCCTCCGCCGGCGCCGCGGACAGCGACGCGGTCACGCGGGTCACGCCGCCGGTCCCCTGCCGCTCGGCGAACCGGTTCTCGGCCCCGCAGCGCGGACAGGCGAGCACGGGCGGCGGCGGATCGCCCGCCGGCAGCAGCGCGCCGCAGCCCAGGCACGCGATGTCGAGCAATGAATCGCGGTCGACGCGCCCGATCCACTCGGCTGGCCGGTAGTCGCGCGCCGCGTGGAAGCGGCGCGCCACCTCGACGCGCGATAGGCGCCCGCCGAGGAAGGCGGCGTGGCACGCGGCGCACAAGGGCGCGCTCTTGGCACTCAAGCGGCCCTTCTCCTCTTCCTCCCACACCGCCGCCCGCAAGCACCCGTCGGCCGGCTGCGCGCAGATCAAGCAACTCGCCCCGCCCATGGCGTTCCCTCCCCTACACGTCCCGTAGCTCGTCGAGGATGGCGCGCAGCTCCTCGAACTCGGAGTCCTCGGCCGGGATCTCTCCCGGCTCCTCGACCTCGACCCAGCGCAGCAGGGCTGCCAGATCGCTCGCTCCGTCGTGGTTCCAGCCTGCCGGCGGCCGCTGCATCTCCCCGGCCGGACAGATGCGGCCCGGCACCAGAGCTTCGGCGATCTTCCCGATCCACTCGGCCTCGCGGCCCTCGAGGCCAGCCACCCCAACCGTGGAGAGCAGCCCGCGCGCGGGGAGGAGGGCGGCCAGTGCCGCGTCGAGATCCGCCACCGGCTTGAGCCAGGCGTAGCGGCCGAGCGGAGTCGGCTCGAAGAGCGGCCGCGGGTCTACGACCACCGTCCAGCGCGTCGAGCCGGGCGGCGCCAGCACGCGCGCGCCGCGCAGCTCGGCCGCGCCGCGCGCCTGCTGCACCGCGGCGGCCTCGGCGGCGGTCGCGGGCCGCCGTGGCCAATCCCGCTCGCGCGCCGCGAGAGCCTCGGCGACCAGGTTCGCGAACTCGTCGACGGAGACCGCCGGCCCGGGCGTCGCCGCCGCGCCCTGCGCGCTTCCTGCGCCGCCGGCCTCCACGTAGGCGCCGTGCGGCGACAAGCAGCCCTCTTGATCCTCGAGCGCGAAGTCGCGCGCCAGCGCCTCGGCCGTGCGCCGTGCCGTGTCGTGATCGGCCCGCGCCCCCGTCCCCACGAGCGCCACCGCGGTGCGGTGCGCGCGCGGCACAAAGAGCAGCCGCCCCGACACGCTGCGCCACGCCAGACGCTCGGCCAGCCCGCGCACTGTGTCGTTGTCGCCGAAAGCTACCACCGCGTCGGCCTCGGCGAACGCCGCTTCCTCGAGCACTTGGGCACCGCGCGGCCAGTAGACCACGGCGATCGCCTCGGCCAGTTCGGGATCCACGTCGGCCAGCGCCTGGGCCAGGAGTCCGGCCAGCGCCGGCTCGCGGCTCGAGAGCTTCACCAGGCTCGCCGAGCGCGCGCACAGCGCCGCGATGAGGCTCTCCGCGCCGGCCCACGGAGTGTTGCCGGCCAGCAGGTGGACGGTGAGCCGTGGCCCCACCGCCCGCCGCCGCCGCCCCGCCGGGTGCGCCGCCACGGTGGAGAGGCACGCCGGCTCGGCGGCCGCCGCGCGCACGGCCGCGGCCAGGGCGCGCAGCTCCAGTTTGGAGAGCAGGAAGTCGAGCGAGTCGGCGCACATGGCGCGGGCCCGCCCGGTGGCGGCGGCGACCAGGTCCAGGGCGGCGGCGCGGCGCGCGTCGCCGGGGTCGGCGAGGGCGTGCCCGAGCGCGTCGAGGGAGCGCAGCACGTCGGCGAGCGGGCGGTGCGCCAACCGATCCCCGGCGCGCGACAGGTGTGCGAGCAGCGCTTCGATCTCCGGCCGGCCGGGGTCGGGGAAAGTGAAGCTCAGCGTGTCACCCGGGGCACCGACCCCCAGCGTGCGCTGCGGGAGCCCGCGCCACGGCTCGCGCGCGGCGCGCGGCAGCCACCAGGTGGCGGGCGCCTGGCGCGGCGCCCCGCCGGCGCTCCCCGCGCCTCCGGCCGGCTCGTGCGCGCTCACCGGCCGCCTCCGCCCATGGCCCGCGCCCACTCCTCGGCGGCCAGCGAGCAGCCGCGCGCCTCCGCTCCCGGCGCACGCCCCACGAGCTCGAACGGCCCGCTGCCGGGCCCGCACGGCCCGTCCCCGACCGCGACGGCGAGATCCGCCGTCTGCAGGAAGGAGACCGTGTAGCGGTTCGCCAGGTCCACGATGCGCAACACTCCCGTAGCCCCGGGCGGCGCCGGGTCGAGCGTCTCCGGATCGCACACGAGCGCGCGGGCCCACGGCGGGCCGCGCTTGGCGCGCCGCGCGCCCACCGGCTCCGCCGCGAGATCGCACTCCCCGCCCTGCGCCAGCTCGGCGAGCCACCGCTCGAGGAGCGTACCGTCGTAGAACTGCGATGCCGCCTCGGTCATACCGTACTCGTTGACCACACCTGCCGTCCCGATGCCAAACGCCTCGGCGATGCGGTCGCGCAGCTCGGAGGGAGCGATCTCGCGGCGGCGGCCCTTGGCGCCGCCGGTCTCCATGGCGCGCGACCCACGGGGAAGATAGAAGCCCGGCCGCCGTCCCGTCCAGCGCTCGGCGACCTCCAGGAAGGCGAGCGACGTGCCGAGCAGCAGGACCGGCCGCCCGTCGCGCTCCGCCTCGCCCAGCTCGCGCGCCAGGCCCGCCTCGTCGAGCCCGTGCGGGCCGAGGAAGTGGCGCGCCGGCGCCGCGCACAGGGATCGGCAGACGCCGTCGATCATGAAGGCCAGCGAGGACTGCGGAGCCTCGTCGCTCGCCGGGCCGAGCACGATCGGCTGCAGCGCCGAGCGCGGCGGCAGACCCGCGCCCGCGGCGGCGCCTTCGCCCACCGCCCCGCCATCCCCCGCGGCCTCCAGCCCCTCCAGCTCCGGCAGCAGGAAGCGGCGGAAGGTGGGCAGCATCGAGGCGCGGTAGAGCCCCAGCGCGCGCGCCGTCATGTGGTGCTTGCCGGCCACGGCGCGCGTCGTGCCGCTGGTCAGGAAGACGCGCGCGACCGGCTCGGGATCCGAGACGAGGGTCACTTCTTTGAACGCCTCGGTGGGCACGGCGGGGATCTCGGTCCAGTGCCGCACGGCGCCGGGGATCCGCCCGCGCCGCTCGCAGAAGGCGCGCAACGGCGCGCACGCCTCGAACTGGGCGGCGAAGACGCGCCGCGCCAGCGAATCGAACGCGGCGTCGGAAAGCTCCGCCCCGGCGCCGCCGCCCATCAGATCGAGCAGCTCGCGCTCCAGGTCGTCCGGCGGGGCGGCCATCGGCGTCACTCCCTCTGCCGCGCCGCGCCGGGCCCCGGCGGCGCCGACTCCGCCACGATCCGCTCGGCCAGGTCGCGCTGCTCCTGCGAGCCGAGCACGACCAGCTCGTCGGCCGCTTCCAGCCGCAGGTCGGCGCCGGGATTGCCGATCCACTCGCCGCGCCGCTCGATGCCCAGCACCGACACCCCGGCGCTCTCGCGCAGCCCCGATTCGCCGAGCGGCCGGCCGGTGAGCGTGGAGCTCTCCGGAAGCGTGAAGTGCTCGATCATGGTGCGGTGAGGCGTGCGCGCCGGAGCGTCGCCGCCCCCCGCGCCGTCCCCGGCCGCGCCCCCCGCCGCCATGCCCGCCGCCCCGGCCTGCCGCACCGCGGCCCGGCCCGACGACGACAGCGAAGTGCGCACCAATCCCGTCAGCCCGCGCTGGAAGTCCCGCAGGGCGCGGTAGAGGAAGTAAGCCAGGGCCGCGGTCAACCCCGCCGCCGCGATCAGCACCGGGCCGTTGTAGCTCTTGAAGCGCAGCAACAGGAGCGGCAGGAACGCCACCTGCAGGAAGAGAAAGAGCAGGAAGGAGCCGGCCGCCACCAGCGTGCCGCGCATCATCCCCGAGTCCATCCAGGGCAAGCGCGCCCCCAGCGCCTGGCTCAACAAGCGCGCCAGCGACGCGCCGCTGCGGAAGATGAAGATCGCCGACGGCGCGCAGAGCACCAGCGCGACGCCGGCGAGCACCAGCTCCACGTCGGCGGAGGCCGGCAGCAGGGGGACGAGGAAGCCGCTGATCCCGGCCAGTGCCAGCGTGATGGTGACCACGATGACCGCGTTGATGCCGATCTCCTGCGCCTGGTGCCACACCGCGCGCCGGTTCTGCTCGGGATCGTACGGGCGCGGCGGCCCGGTCTCGCCGGCGGAGGCCGCGGCGCCGGTCGCCCCCACCTCTGCCGTCACCGCCGCCAGCCCGGGCACGGCGCGCACGGCCGCCGAGCGCAGCTGCAGGATGGTGAGCAGGTTGAGCACTCCGGCCGGCATGCGGTCGGTCAGGCCCGTGACGGTGGCGCGCGCCGTCCGCAGTCCGAGCACCGCCAGGACCGCGGAGGCGAGCGCGATCACCACCGCGATGGCCAGCGCCGCGCGCGGCAGCACGCCGAAGCGCACGCCCTCGGTCACGATCACGAACGAGAACTCGCCGATCGGCACCAGCCCCCACCCGGCGGCCACCGCGGCGAGGCCCGTGAAGCCGCTCAGGTAGGCGATCGGCGCCACGGCGGCCATCTTGGTCACCGCGATGATGACCACGATGACGGCGATGGCCGGCCAGTAGGGCAGCGCGAGCACCAGTTGGACGGACAGCCCGACGCTCAGGAAGAAGAGCGTGCCGAAGATGTGCTCGAGGGGCTTGGTCATCTCCTCGATGGGGTGGTAGACGCGCGCCTCCGAGACCACCATGCCCATGACGAAGGCGCCCAGCGCGAGCGAGAAGCCGAGCCGCTGCGACACCAGCGCCAGTCCGAAGCAGAGCGCCAGCGTGGTGATGAGCAGCACTTCGCGCGAGCGCGTCGCCCGCGCGACGACGTTGAGCAGGCGGGGCACGACGAGGAAACCGAAGGCCGGGGCCAGCACCAGGAAGGCGACGGCCTTGAGCAGCGAGATCGCCACCGTGAGGGCGTCGAGGCCGCCACCCAGGGCGACCCCCGAGAGCGCGGTGAGCAGGAGGACGGCGGCGATGTCGGTCACCACGATGATGGTGGCGATGGGCGCGCCGTACTCGCGCTTGAGGTGCCCGAGATCGCCCAGGATGCGCAGGTTCACCGCCGTGCCGCAGATGGAGAAGGCGGCCGCGAGGAAGAGCGCCGGCAGCGGCTGGAACCCCAGCAGGACCGCGGCGGCGTTGACCGCCACGAAGGTGACGAGCACGCTGGCCACGCCCGCCGCCACCGACAGCGCGGCGCGCCGGCGCAGGCGGTCGAGGTCGAAGTCGAGGCCCAGACCGAACATGATGAGCACCACGCCGAGGTCGCCGAGCGCCTGCACGAAGCCGGCCTCGCGGATCCAGCCGAAGCCGCTGGGACCCGCGACCACCCCGGCCACCAGATAGCCGAGGACCGGCGGCACGTGCAGGCGCGCCAGGCCGCAGGCCAGGCCGGCGGCGAGCACCAGCAGCAGCGCCAGTTCCTCGACGAGTCGGAGCGACAGCTCCATGGTTCCTCCGGGGCGAGTGCTCATGGGCGCGGCCGCGGGAAGGTCCGCGGCGGCGCGGCCCGGACATTGTGCCCGAGCGGGCGGGATGCGCCAAGAGAGGCGGGAGAGGACGGCGGCAGGCGGAGGCCGGCGAGCCCGGGGCGCCGAAACCATGGACTCCCAAGAAAAGGGGCGCCGAAAAAAGGGGGCGCCGTCTCCGCAAGAACGGCGCCCCGAGGAAGCCGACCGGCCTTACCCGACCGCGCGGCCCTTGTGGCCGTGGAGCCCCCGCTCACCCGCCAAGGTTTGTCGTTGGTCGGCTCCGGGCCGGGGGGCCGGTCGCTTCCTTCATCGGCTGGCCTTCGCAGGAAGCATGCCGAGATCCCGGCCCGCGCCCCGCGCGTCCGCCCCGCGCCGCCGCCCGGCCCACGCACAACGGGTTGCAGTCGTCCGCCGTGGGCCGTGCGCGCCGCACCGGCGCCGGACCGATGCGGGCCATCGCAACGGCCTCGCCACAGATGTCGCAGGCGCGCACATCCACGACTCGTCACACGCCGTTCCCTTTACCGCAACTTCACAGGCGCGGCCCGCGTACGGCGAACACGGCCGGCGCGTGGCCGGAGAGGCTCCGCGGGGCGCGGCGCGAGGCTCAGGGCGAGAGCAGCACGAACTTCCCGCCCGCCGACTCCGCCCCCCGCTCGAGGCGGAAGAGGTAGACGCCGGGCGGCGGCACGGGGCTCGCGCCCGGCCACCAGGCGATGGTGTGCTCGCCGGCGCCCGGCCCCCGGTCCTCGAGATACCCGACCCGCGCTCCGCGCGCGTCGAAGACGCTGAGCCCGACGGGCAGGGCCCGATCGTCGCCGACCGAGTAGCGGACGGTCAGCATGCCGCGCGCCGGATTCGGCCAGGCGCCGAGCAGCGTGAGGCCCCTGCCGCCACCCGGGGCGGCGGACGCCTCGTCAAAGCCGACGTCGAAGGGCGGCGCGCCCACGTCGATCGGGCCGGCCAGCGCGGCGCCTGTCGCCGCGTCGTAGACCCGCAGCCCCGGCGCGTAGAGCGAGCGGTCGCAAGCCCACAGCTCGCCGCGGTCGTTCACCTCGATGTCGGCGAGGCTCGGGCCCGAAGTCGTGAAGAGCGTGTCGGCGGGCGCGCCGGTGGCCCGGTCGTAGCGCACGAGCCGCGCGTCGTCGGTGAAGCTGAAACCGCTGACCACCGCGTAGGCGCCGCCGCCCGACGCCACCGCGACATCCCCGACCTCTCCGCCGAGCTGCGCTTCGGTGGTCTCGTACCCGAGGGCGGTGAGCGCCACCGGATCGATCGCCTCCACCCCGCCGTCGGCCACGCCATAACCGCCGGTTTCTCCCAGCAGCAGCACGCCGCGCGTCGCGTCGAGGGCGAAGTCGCTGTTGGGATTCGTCCCCGCTAAACGGATGCCCTGCACGCCGGACGCGGCGGGGTCGGCGTCCACCACCGTGTCGGCCGCCGCGTCGATCACTACCACCAGCGAGTAGTCGGATGGCGCGAAGTTCGTCAGCCGTTGCAGCGAGAGGAACACGCGGCCGCCGTGCGCCAGCATGCGGTACGCCTCGGGGATGCCGTCGGCGTCGGCGAAGGCACCGAGCGGGATGGAGTCAAGGGCCGCGCCGGTCTGTGGATTCACGACCAGCAGGTACGGCGCGTTGAGCAGCGACACGTAGGCCTTGGCGGACGACAGCACGGCGATGTCCTGCGGGTTGGCGCCGTTGCCCACCGAGAACTGCAGGACGGTGGCGAAGCCGTTCGCCGGGTCGAGCACCTGGACGTTGTCGGCCCCGTAGCGGTTCACGACATAGACGCGCCCCAGCGCCCAGCGCGCCACCGGGTCGCTGGAGAGTGTCGCGACGCACGGGTGCGCCGTGAGCGGCGCGTCGAGCGACACCCAGGAGGCGCAGCCCGGCCCGAGGAAGTCCGTGCCGGTGACGAACGCATAGGTGGAGGCGGCCCGCGCCGGGACCGCGGACAGGCCGAGCAGGCCGAGCAGCGCCAGGGCGCGCCGGATCACGGCCGCCACCTCAGAACCCGATCTCGGCGGTGAGCGCGTAGGAGCGGCCGGGCAGCGGATAGGCGGCGACATCCTGCACGCGGTCGTCGGTCAGATTGCGCAGCTCGGCGGTGAGCCGCAGCGTGCCGCGGGCCAGGCTCGCCCCGGCCCCGAGGTTGTGCAGGCGGCGGGCCGCCACCGGCTGGCGGTTGGCGCGGTCGAGATAGTTGCCGGCCAGGTAGTGGAACTCGTGGAACACCCGCCAGCCGGCGCGCGTGAGCTCCTCGCGGGTGAACGCCTCGTCGGCCGGCCGCCCGGGCAGCTGCTTGCCGTCCCAGTAGGGCACGCCGGACCGGTCGCGCGCGTCCTGATGCGTCCAGTTGGCGGTGGCGCGCAGCGGGCCGAAGGCTGCCGTGACCGACGTCTCGACGCCCTGTAGCCGCGCGGCCGAGACGTTCTGCGCCACCGACGTGTGCTGCGAGTTCTGCAGGAAGACGATGAGGTCGCGGGCGTCGGTGCGGTAAAGCGCGATCTCGGCGGCCAGCGAGGCGCGCGCCCCGACGCCGGCTGACCAGGAACGCGACCACGCCAGGCCGACGTCACGCTGATCCGCCCGCTCGGGCACGAGATCCCGATTGCCCACCACCGTGCCGCGGTTGCCGAACAGCTCGAAGAGGCTGGGCACGCGCTCGGCGTGGCCGGCGTTGGCGCGCAGCACCAGGTCGTCCGTCAGGCGCGCCCGCACCCCGATGCCTCCCGCCGTGAAACGGGTGGTGCGCGACAGCGCCGGCTGCGGCAGTGAGCCGGCGTAGGAAGGCCCCGCCGGGAAGGCGTCGAAGGCGCTCTCGCGGCGCAGGCCGGCGCTCACCGAGACGCGCCCCGCCCACGGCTCGAGCCGCTCCTCGGCGCCGAGGGTCACGGCGTCGCGGCGGCTCACCGGGCCGGTCCACGGCTGGGGCGAGCGCACACCCGGGCGGAACTCCTCGCGCCGCGCCTCGGCCAACAGCTCGAGCGTCTGCCCGAGCGGACCGGCGCTGAACGCGGCCCGCTGCCGCGCCCCCCACGAGGCGGTACGGTCGTCGGTGTCCTGCCGCCCGCTGCCCAGCTCGTTGGCGAGGTCGCGGAAGCGGTCGCGCGCCCCGAGCCCGTAGGCCTGGGTCTCCAGCTCGAGGGCGCGGTCGAGCCAGACCGGCGACGTCCAGGTCAGCGAGCCGACCCCGCGGCGGGTGGCAAAGGTGGCGTGCGCCGACTGGTAGGAGGAGATCCCCGGCATGCCGGAGTCCTTGGCGAAGAGGTCGGCCGCGGCGGTGAGGCGGCCGAGGGAGCCGCGATCGGCGACAGGAGCGAAGGCCCCCAGCGGCAGATCGAGCTTGGCGGTGAGCCCCTGCGCCGTGAAGGCGTTGTTCCTCCGGGCGGTGAACTCGTCGTCGCCGCCGTTGAGCGGCGTGCCGTTGTCGTCGAGGAAGCCGAAGTCGCCCTGGCTCGCCTGATACCGGTAGGTGCTGAAGACTCGCGCCCGCCCGGCGACCAGCGATCCCCAGGCCTCGGCGCGCTGCGTGCCGAAGCTGCCGTAGCCGGCCCGCGCCTCCACCCGCGTGCCGCGCGCCGCGCGGGTCACCAGGTTCACCACGCCGCCGCCGGGATCGGCGAAGGCGAGCGGTGCCGTGCCGCGGTACACCTCGACGCGCTCGAGCGCCCCCAGCGGCAGATCGGAGGCGTTCACGACGCCGTACTGCGCCTGGTTGAGCGGCACGCCGTCGAGGTAGAAGGCCACCTGGTTGGCGTTCGAGCCGCGCACCGAGACGGCGGAGTAGGCACCCAGCCCGCCGAACTGCCGCACGTTGACGCCGACCGCCTGGGAGAGGATCTCGCTGACCGTGGCGGTGGGCGAGGGCATCTCCCCCACCAGGTAGAGCGCGGCGAAACCCGGGCGCCGCGCCAGGTCGTGCTCGAGCGCCAAGCGGCGCTCCTCGACGGTGAGGCCGGGCAGCGTGTAGACGGTGTCGCGGTCGGCGCGCAGGGAGTCGGGGCGGACGGGCGCAGCCGCGGGGGGCGCGGCCAGCGCCGGCGGGGCGGCCAGCAGCAGGAGCAGAGCGGAGAGCAGCCGTGCCATCGTGAGGTCCTCGCCACACGAGCGGTGCCGGAGCGTCAAAGCTCTGCGAGCTGGAGAGAAGGTAGCCGGCGATGCGGAACCGGAACCTGCGCAGGAGGCGCCAGGCGCGAGTCTCGAGACCTGGCCCCGGGAAGGGAGATCCCTCCCCGGTCTCCGGCGGAGGGATGAAAGGCGGCGCGGCTACCCTTTCTCTCTCGCTCGAAGAGTGACGGGTGATCGCCGTCCGGGTAGGTCTCCTGGCTGATGGCTCGAGCGTCGCGACCCGCCTTCCCGATCCGCGACCGCCGCGCGTCGGGCGCGCGGTCGGACAGGAATCAGTGGCCTTCGGGGTCGCGACTCGCCAATCACAGTGACGGGATCGCGGGGGATTCGCACCCCTCTTCCCTTTTCACCCTCGCCGGCAGGTCTGGCCGGCTCGGGCACCCGGGACGGATGTACAAGGGAAGGTAGGCCGCGGGCGGGGCGTGGTCAAGGGATGGCAATCGGAGGCCACAAAGATCAGGCTGGGCGAGGCGCGGCAGACACTTGCCACCATCGTGTGCCGCAGGGCATGAAGGGGGCAAAGCCCGGCGCACTCCACGACGACCTGCCACACCCGGAAGAGAGCCTGGAAACGCTCACTGCAAAGCGCGGGCTTTCGCGCATCGGGAGCGCCGCGCGCACGTTGATGCGCGGGCTCTGAACGGCCCGGGAGGCCATTCCCCTTCCTGGCCGTAAGCTCTTGTGTCTTCACTCCTAATCGCGTTGCCTGCTTGACCTGCTTGATTCGTCGCAGCTGTTGAGTCCTGAGCCTCGCCGCCGGGGCCACGCCCTCGATTCAGCCTTCGACCCCTGCCAAGCCAGGGGAATAGCCTGCGATCGCGTTCAACGCAATCGAAACGCCGCGCTTGGCAATGAGCGTCTCCACTCAGCGCGCTGAAGTAACACCGGGGCTGCGCCTGGCCGATCTCTGGCGTGGGTATGCCCGTCCCGCGCTCGGTCGGCTACGGTTCGCCATAGACCGTCTTCCAGTCGTTCTTCATGTCCACCACCACCCAGCCGCGCTGCCTCGCCTCGTCGAGGGCCCTGTCCAGGTGTCCCGAAACCGCTTGCCGATCGTAGGCGAACTCGCGCTCGGCGTCGGTGTGGTGGACCAGGAGTGCCAGCCGCGCCCCCTCGCCCGCGACGGTCCACTGGAGCATCGCCAGATCGCCGTCGGAGTTGCCGAAGGCCGCGATGGGGCGCCGGCCGATGAAGTGGTTGATGCCGACCGGCTTGCCTTCCTTATCGTCGAAGAAGTCGATCTCCGGGAGCCGCACGAGGACCGGCTTTCCGTCGCGGATCTCGAACTTGGTCTTCTGGCTGGAACCCAGGACCTGCTCGGGCGGGATGCCGTAGACGCGCTCCGCGAAGGTGCGTATGAACTCGATCCCGCCCCCGGAGATGATGAAGGTCCGAAACCCGTTCGCCCGCACGTAGTCGAGCAGCTCGAGCATCGGCCGGTAGACCAGCTCGTCGTAGCGCCGCTGGAACCGCGGGTGCCGCGCGCGGGTGAGCCAGTCCCTGGCCAGGGCCTGGAACTCGTCGGTGGTGGTGCCCGCGTGGGTGGCCATCAGGAGCTCCAGCAGGGCCCGGTCGCCACCCGCGGCGACCGCGTCGAGATCGTTCTCGAGCACCGCCTGGAAGGGCGGCTGCGTCCGCCACTCCGGATGCTGCGGGGCCATCTGCTTGACGCGATCGAGCGCGAAGGCAAGCTGAACGCAGAGCGGCTGTTCGCTCCACAGCGTGCCGTCGTTGTCGAAGACGGCGATGCGCTCGGCGGGAACCACGAAATCGGGCCCGCCGGCGGTCGTCGCGCGGGTGATGAAGTCGCGGATGCGGTCTTTCGCAGCGCCTTCATGCCACGACGGGAGCGGATCGGCCTCGGTTCGGGGCCGGTTCGTGATCGTCCTCACTTGCCCGCCCCCGTGCCGTGCTCCAGCTGCAGCAGCACCTGGTCGATGTTGAAGCTGGCCGACTTCTGCCGCTGCGGGAATTCCTTGAAGGTCTGCAGAAACATTCCGACGACCACCTGCATCGGCACGAAGGCCGCGAACTTATCCACCATCCAGCGCATGGCCATGGGGGACTCATTGAAATGGACATGGGCCTCGAGCGGGTCCATGCGCAGGTTCACGATCTTCGGGAAACTCAGGGGCATCGGGGGGCCGCCATAGAGCCAGTCGCCGGAGAGCGCGAAGTGGGCTTTCCAATCCCGGACGCGCACGGCGTTGAGGTTGCCGTTGTCGTCGAAGTAGAAGATCTCGTTGCGCTGGCCGGGTCCCGTGCCGGCGAGCAGCTCCCGCTGATCGTAGCCGTCGAGATGCACTTTGAACGTCTTGCCGTTGGCCGCGTGTCCCTTCTGGAGCTTCTCCTTGACATCGGGCTCTCCGGCCGCCGCCAGGAGCGTCACCGCCCAATCCTCGTGCGACATGATCCCGTTGATGACCGTGCCGGGCTTGATCAATCCCGGCCAACGAACGACCTGCGGAACGCGCATGCCGCCTTCCCAGGTGCTCCCCTTCTCTCCCCGGAAAGGGGTCTCCCCGCCATCCGGCCAGGTGCATTTCTCGGCGCCGTTGTCGGTGGAGAAGACGACGATCGTGTTGTCGGCGATGCCAAGGTCGTCGAGCTTCTTGAGCATGACGCCGATGTTGTCATCGAGCTGCTGCAGGCCATCGGCATAGAGGCCGTAGCCCGTCTTGTCCTGATACTTGGGGCTCAGGCGGGTCCAGACATGCATCCGGGTCGAATTGTGCCAGATGAAGAACGGCTTCTGGGCATTGACCGCGCGCTCCATGAAATCGAGCGTGCCGGCGAGGAACTCCTCGTCCACCGTCTCCATGCGCTTGCGGGTGATCGGACCGGTGTCTTCGATCGTCTGCTTGCCGACCTTGCCGAAGCGCGGATCGACGGCCGGGTCGTCCTTGTCCGTCGCCTTGCACCGCAACGCGCCCCGCGGGCCGAAG
>CAYLSO010000059.1:0-14626 GCA_964386525.1 uncultured bacterium | reverse complement strand
TTCTGCACCTGGCGCAGGGCGATCTGCGAGCCGGGCAGGAAGGCCTCGACGCCGTAGAGGTCGACGACGACGCCGCCCTTGATCTTGCGCACCAGCTTGCCCTCGACCAGCTCGCCGGCGTCGTAGGCCGCCTTGACGCGGTCCCAGACGCGCACGAAGTCGGCGCGCTGCTTGGAGAGGACGACGAGGCCGTCCTGGTTCTCCATCTTCTCGAGGTACACCTCGATCTGGTCGCCCACCTTGATGGCATCGCGGTTGGCGAACTCCTGGAGCGGGATGACGCCCTCCGACTTGCCGCCGATGTCGACCGTGACCTCGTTGTCGTCCACAGCGAGGACGGTCCCGTGGACGATCTCCCCCTCGCCCAGGGACCTGAGGCTCTCCTCGTAGAGCGAGAGCATCTCGTTGCGCTGGTCGACGGCTTGCGCGTCTTCCCCCTCCTCCGCTTCGTGCATCAGGATCGAGGGCCGGGTGGACGCGGCGGTGGCGGGACGGACGGGTTCGGCCGGGGTTTCGCCCGTCTCGGTCTGCGGGGCGCCGCTCTCCTCCGCAGGGTTATGGGTCGTTTCCGGAGCCTGGGGTTCGAACATGGTTAGGGTTGCCTCCTCATTCAGGAAGTTGCCCCCCTTTCGGTGGGGCCGGGCGCGGCGGTGGTCTCCCCGCCTTCCAGCTCACGCCTGGCGCGCGCGATGCCGTCCATCACCTGGTCGGCGATCTTCTGGTAGAGCGCGCGGCCCATCTCGGCCTCGCCGCCGTCCAGCAGCTGGGCCGCCGGCAGCGGCGCCCCGAACTGGACGCGCACGCGCTCCTGGCGCGCGAGACAGCGCCGGATCTGGTTCGACCCCGCCACGAAGGCGGGAACCACCGGCACCCGGGCGTGGGCCACGATGAGGCCCACACCCGGCTTCGCGCGATGCAACCGTCCGTCCTTCATCCGGCCGCCCTCGGGAAACATCACGAGGCAACCGCCGGCCTTCAGCACCTCCAAGGCCCGGGAGATCCCCTGCAGGTCCGCCACCCCGCGCCGGATGGGGATGGAGTTCATCGACCGGATCATCGCCCCCAGGGGCCACGACCGGAACAACTCTTCTTTGGCGAGGAAGAACGCCTCGCGCTCGATGCAGACCCCCACCAGCGGCGGATCCCAGAACGAGAAGTGGTTTGCCGCCACCACCAGGCCGCCGCTCGCCGGCACCCGCTCGAGGCGGCGCGGCTGGAGCCCCACCAGGAGCTCGAGCAGCGAGCGCACCCAGCCTCTGTGGAAGCGGTACCAGGGTCGCATCGGGCCCGCCCTCGCCTCAGGCGGAGCCGGCCGCCGGCTCTCCCGGGCGGCGCGACCGGATCACGCCGAGGACCTTCTCCACCTGTTCGTCGAGCGACAGCCCGGTGGTGTCCACCACCACGCTGTCGGCCGCAGCCACGAGCGGCGCCAGGTCGCGCTCGCGGTCGCGGCGGTCACGCCGCTCCACGTCGGCCTGGACTCCCGCCAGATCGGCCTCGATGCCCCGTTCCCGGAGCTCCCGCCAGCGGCGGCGGGCACGCTCGGCGCTCGAAGCGTCGAGGAAGATCTTCACGGTCGCGTCCGGGAACACGACGCTGCCGGTGTCGCGCCCCTCCACGACGACCGAGCGGCTGCGCGCCACGCGGCGCTGAATCTCTCCCATGCGCTCGCGCACCGCCGGCTGCTCGGCCAGCCGCGAGGCGGCCTCCGAGACCCGCGGCGCCCGGATCTCCGCGGAGACGTCCTCGCCGTCGACCAGCACTCGCGTCCCCTCGGGCGCGGGGACCAGGTCGAGGTCCGTGGCGCGCACGAGTGCGCCCACCGCCTCGCGGTCCTCCGGCGCGATCCCCCGGCGCAGGACCTGGACGGCCAGGGCGCGGTACAGCGCCCCCGAGTCCAGGTACAGACAGGCGAGCCGACGCGCCACGGCGCGCGCGGTCGTGGATTTCCCGGCCGCTGCCGGTCCGTCGATGGTTACCACGAAGGGATTCACCGGGAGGACGCCAGCGCTATCGCGCAAGAATAGAAGCCCGGATACGAGGTGTCAACCATCCCGGCCCCCGTCACTTCGGCGCCGCGCGCCGACGCCAGAGCGGCCACCAGGAAGGCCATGGCGAGGCGGTGGTCGCCGGCCGCTGAAGCCCGCCCGCCGACCAGGGGGCTCTTCCCCGGCGACGCGGGGCCGGCCCCGCGGATCACCAGCCCGTCGGAGGTCTCCGAGGCTTCCGCCCCGAGGGCCGCCAGCCCGCGGGCCGTCCCCCGCAGCCGGTCGGTCTCCTTGGCGCGCAGCTCGACGCCGCCGGAGAGTCTCGACACCCCTTCGGCGAAGGCGCAGGCCACCGCCCAGATGGGGATCTCGTCGACCAGCGCCGGGATCTCGTCGGCCACGATGTCGGTGGCACGCAGGGCGCCGTGACGCGCCCGGATGGTGCCCACCGGCTCGCCCGAGAGCTCCCCCGTCGGCTCGACCTCGACCGCCGCGCCCATGCGCGACAGCGCGGCCAAGAGCCCGGTCCGCGTCGGGTTGAGCCCCACCTCCTCCAGCACGATCTCCGAGCCCGGCACGAGCAGCGCGGCGACGATCCAGAAAGCGGCGGCCGAGAAATCGCCGGGCACGTCGATGCCGCATGCCGCCAGCCGCTGCGGGCCGGCCACGCCGACGGCTGGCGCCCCGGTCGCGTCCGGCTCGGCCCGCAGGAGACGCGCGCCGAAGTGCGGCAGCATCCGCTCGGTGTGGTCGCGAGAGCGGTGCGGCTCGACGACCCAGGTCTCCCCCTGCGCGGCCAGTCCCGCCGTCAACACCGCCGCCTTGACCTGCGCGCTGGCCGTCGGCGAGACGTGGCGGATGCCGCGCAGCGCGCCGCCACGCACCGCCAGGGGGGCGCGCGAGCCGCCCTGTGGGCCATCGAGGCGCGCTCCCATGCGCGACAGTGGCTCGGTGACCCGCGACATGGGGCGGCGGCGCAGGGAGGCGTCCCCGTCGAGCACGCAGAAGATCGGAGAACCGCTCACCGCGCCGGCGAGCAGGCGCAGGGCGGTGCCGGAGTTGCCGAGGTCGAGCACGCGCGCCGGCTCGTGCCAGCGCCCCCCGGTGCCGCGCACGACGTAGCCCGGCGGATCGCCGCCGGCAGGTGGCGGAGCGGACCCCTGCCCTCGCGCGGGCCAGACGCCGATCGGCTTCACCACGGCTCCCAGCTCCCGCAGCGCGCGGGCCAGCGCGGCGCAGTCGCCACCCGGGTTGACGCCGGTCAGTCGGCTCTCGCCCTGCGCCCCCGCAGCCAGCAGCAAGGCGCGGTGCGTGACCGACTTGTCGCCGGGCATGCGTAGGCGGCCGCGCAGGGGGCCCGAAGGTCCGAGGGTCAGGCGCACGGGGGCTCCCTCAGTCCGCCGCGAAGCGGCGGCGAAAGGCCGCGGCGGCGGCGCAGCGGGAGAACGCCCGCGCCATGCCGTCGTCCGGGGCCTGCTCGAGCACGCTGGCGAGCTCGTCCAGAGAACGCGCCAGGCGGCGCGTCAGCGGCGCGATGCAGTCGGCGTTGCGGACCAAGGCCTCGCGCTCGCGCTCGCCGTCGAGCGCAGCCGCGGTGGCCCGCAGGAAGCGCGGGCCGACGAATTGCTCCTCGGGGCTGGCGGGGGCCAGGGCGGCCGCTCCCATCTCCGCGAGCAGGGCCGCGGCCAGCCAGGGTAGCTGCGCGGTGAGCGCCAGGCAGCGGTCGTGCTCCTCGGCGCTGAGGACGACCGGCTCGGCGCCGAGCAGGCGCCAGACGCGTTCCGCCGAGGCCAGGGCGGCTGGCGTCACACCCTCGAGCGGGCAGAGAACCACGGGCACGCCGGCGAACATCTCGGCGGCAGGGGTCAGGATGATCCGCCCCTCGAGCAGCGGATGGGCGCCCACGAAGAGCAGGCCGGGATGCCGCTCGAGCGAGCGGGCGGCGGCGAGCAGGGGCGGCCGTTTCACCGCGGCCAGGTCCTGCACCAGCGGCGGTGGGGCCCGGCGGGCGAACTCGCCGACCTCCACCTCGGCCTGCGCCACAGAGCCGGCGAGGAAGACGGCGTCGGGCTCCCCGCTGAGCAGACCGGCCCGGCCCGCAGCGGGGAGGCCGGCGGCCTGCGCGGCCCGCAGCGCCTCGGGGTCCGAGGTGACGAGGTCGACGGCGTGTGCGACGCCGCGGGCGCGCAGCGCCAGCCCCAGCGCGACGCCGAGTGCTTCCCCTCCCACCACCCGGGCCAGCGCGAATGGAGGCCGCGGAACGGCCACGCCCATGCGCGGCTAGTCCTTCCGGCCGCGCGGGTTCGCCGGGCCCTCACCCTTCTCGGGGGGGCGGCCGTGCGGCTTGCGCGCGGGCCGGCGGCCCCACTGCCGCGGGGCCTCACCCGCGGGCCCCGGTCCGCTGTCGCGCGCCGCCGACTCCGGGGCGCCACCCTCTGGCGGGCGGCGGGCGTGGCGGGAGACGCCTCCCGGCTCGTGGCCGCTTCTTGCCGGGTGTCCCCCGGGTCTCCGGGGACGAGGGCCGGGCGGCCGCTCGCCGCCGTGGCGCTCGCCGCCGCGGCGCTCCGGGCCGCGACGCTCTCCGCGCGGACCGCCGCGGGGACGCTCGGCGTCCGGCCGCGGGCCCCGCCGGGCGCCGGAGCGGGGCTGGTCTTCGCCGGGCGGACCGGCGGGCCGGCCGGCGCCGGAGCGCGGCGGGGCGCCGGGGCGTGGCCGATCGACCCTACTGCGGCCGGGATCGTCGCGGCGCGGGCGGCCGTGCGGCGCGCTCCCGCGGTGGGCGGCCTCACGGGGCCCCGTCCTGTCGGAGTAGCGCGGGCCGGTTCCCGGACGGCCTCGCCCGCCGCCGCGCGGCGCGGCTCCCGGGCTCGGGCGCCGTGGGCCGGAGCGGCTGTGGGCCGCGGTGCGCACCGGGGGCCGGACGTGCGGCGCGGCGCGCTCCTCCTCGGCCCGCACGGTGCGCAGCAGGCGCCAGGCGACGAAGGCGTCGAGCACCGTCTGGGCGTCCTCGGAGAGGGCGGTGAAGCAGCACGCCAGCTCGTACTCGGGGTCGGCGCCCTCGTCGTCGGGCCCCGCCGGGACCGGGTCGCAGCGCACGACCACGCCCTCGGCGCGCAAGCTGCGCGGGGCGCGCGACAGCGTGCCGAACGGGGGCAGGATGATGGTCAGCGCCACCTTGGAGAGCGGCGCCAGGTAATCCGGCGTGCGGCAGCCGACGCCGCTCTTGCTCAGGTCCAGGCTCTCCGTGGTGACCACGAGCCGGCTGTCCGGCTCGGTGAGCTGCAGCGGCAGGCGCGCGTCGACGCGCGTCGCCGCGCGACGTTCCGGGGTCGTGATTCGGTTCACAGTCTTCCTCCCGAGCGCCGCAGCGCTCTGGCTTGGCGGCCGCGGCTTACGCGCGGCCGCGGCGTGACCAGCGACAACTCCAGCTCGCGCGCCGGCACGTCGATGCGCGCGATCGCCACCCGTACGCGATCCCCGAGCGAGAAGCGGCGGCGGGTGCGGCGGCCCACCAGTCGCACGCCCGCCTCGTCGAGGCGGAAATCGTCGTCGATCGCGTCCGCCACCCGGCAGAACCCGTCCACCGGGTGGGCATCGAGCTCCACGAACAGGCCGCGGTCGACGGCTCCGACCACGGTGCCCTCGTACTCTTCGCCCAGGAACGGCACCAGGAAACGCAGCGACTTGACGCGCACCGATTCGCGCTCCGCCTCCATCGCCGTCCACTCCCCGTCGGTGCAGTGCTTGGCGAGGCCCGCCAGGCCCTCGGAGTACTGCTCTTCGAGCAGCCGCGTCTCGTCGTCGAGGCGCCGCCGCCAACCCGCGCGGCCCGCCTTCCCCGCCGGCTCGGTCAGCCAGTGGCGGACCTGCCGGTGGTTGAACAGGTCCGGGTAGCGCCGGATCGGGGAGGTGAAGTGGCAGTACCCCCGCGTGCCCAGCCCGAAGTGGCCGAGGTCCGTCGACCGGTACGCGGCGCGCGACAGAGCGCGCAGCACCAGCTGGTGGACGAGGCGCCGCTTCTCCTCCGGCACCGGGAAGGCCAGGAGCCGCTGTAGCGACCGCGCCACATCGTCCGCCCCGCCCAGGCGCGGCAGCCCGAGCGCTTTCAGCTGCATCTCCAGGGTGCCGAGCTTGCCGAGCGGCGGCGGCTCGTGGACGCGGAACAGGAAAGGCCCTCCGCGCCGCTCTGCCTCTTCCCCGACGAGCGTGTTGGCGAGCAGCATGAACTCCTCGACGATGCGGTGGGCCAGCCGGTGCGCGCGCCGCTCCAGCGAGATCGTGCGCCCGTCGTCGGCCACCCGCGCTTTGACCTCCGGCACGTCGAGGTCGAGCGCGCCGCGGCTCCGCCGCCGCTCTCCCAGGCGGGCGGCCAGCGCCGCCAGGGCGCGCAGCCCCAGCTCGACTTCCGGATCCGTCGCCTCGCACCCGTCGAGCACCGCCTGCCCCGACTCGTAGCTGAGGCGGGCGCGGCTCCGGATCCAGCCCTCGCAGATCCGGTAGCGTTGCACAGCGCCCTTGTCGTCCATCTCCGCCAGGACGGAGAGCGTGTAGCGCTCGCGCCCCGGGACGAGCGAGCACAGGTCCGACGAGAGCCGCTCCGGCAGCATCGGCACCGCCTGCCCCGCAAGGTAGACGCTGGTGGCGCGGGCGCGGGCCTCGGTGTCGAGGGCGGAGCCCGCCGCCACGTACCACGTGACGTCCGCGATGTGCACGCCGACCTCGGCCAGGCCGGGCCCGAGCCGCCGCCACGACAGGGCGTCGTCGAAGTCGGCGGCGTCGTCCGGGTCCATGGTGAACGCGACCCGGTCGCGCAGGTCCACCCGGCCCTCGGTGGGGCGGTCGGGGGACGGGGCGGCGCGCGCCTCCTCGAGGGCCGCCCGCGCGAAGCGGGTCGGCCAGCGGTGGCGCGACAGCACGGCCTGGTTGTCCCAGCGCGGGTCGTCTTCTCTCCCGAGGACCTCGACGACGTGGGCCAGGTCCTCTTCCCACGGGCACTCGGCGATGACGTAGTCACCGGCTTCCGGCCCCGGACCGGGAGCCGGCGCCAGGGGCCGTCGACCGCGCCGCACGCGCCCGGCGGGCACGAACCAGGAGGTCCCGTGCAGGACCTCGACGTGCCCGAGTAGCCGCGGTACTGCCGCGTCGGGGGCGCGCTCGCGAACCCCGCGCCGCCGCTGCGGCCGCCCGGCGCGCGCCGCCGGGCGGGAATGCCTCCGGTGGCGCATCAGAGCGGCGGGCCCGCGGGCTGGGGGAATCCCCCGCGGGCCCCGCCGTGCCTCCTAGACCTTGCGCTTCTTGTGGCGATTCTTGCGCAGGCGCTTCTTCCGCTTGTGCGTGGCGATCTTCTTGCGCTTCCGCTTCTTTCCCGAACCCATGCGCGGGCGATTCCTCCTGGTTGGCCGCCGGCGGACCGGTGAGCCGGACCGCTAGGCGGATGTCGAGCCGGCGTCCGGTGTGGACGTGAGGCCGGCGGCGATGAGAGCCTTCAACTCCTTGGACGGTTTGAAGACGGGGACGAGCTTGGCGGGCACCAGCACCTCTTCTCCGCTGCGCGGGTTGCGGGCGCGGCGGGCTCGGCGCTCGCGCACCTTGAAGGTGCCGAAGCCGCGGATCTCGAGATGCTGCCCGTCGGAGAGCGCCTTGGAGATGGCCTCCAGCAGGTCATCGACGATCAGCGCCGTGTGGTTCTTCGAGACACCGGTCTTGGCCGAGATTTCCTCGACTAGGTCCGCCTTCGTCATCCCGTCACCTCCGAGCGCTCAGGAAGCGCAGCCGCAGGGACCGCCGCCCGCGCACGCGCGGGCGGGACCCGTGCCCTTGGCGCGCTCCGTCCCCGTCGCGACGGCGATCGCGAAGCCGGACGGCACGCGCTCGCGGCCCTCGTGGCCGCACTCCGGACAGGCCGGGGGCGCCGGGGCGCCCTGGCCCAACCATTCCTCGTAGACGCGGCCGCAGCGGCCGCAGCGATACTCGTAGATCGGCACCGACTCTCCGTTGCGCCGCGCCCTAGGGGCGCGGCTCGGGATCCACCTCGTCGACGACTCCGACGATCACCGTGCGCACCGGGCCGCGCGGCGCCCTCAGCACCTGGGCGGCGCAGTTGCCCTCGTCGAGGACGAGCACCCGGTCGCCTTCGCCGGCGTCCACCGTGTCGAGCGCCAAGAGCGGCCGGCCGCGCGTGCCGCCGGCCGGATCTTCCTCGTCGACCAGCAGCAGCTTGGCGCCGACCAGCGCCGGGTGCTTGATCGTGGCGATCACGTTGCCGACGACCCGGGCGATGCGCAACCGACGGCTCCGGCGGGCCGCTAGCGGCCCGCGCCCCCCCCGCCCTCGAGGCGGTCCACCAGCACGAGGATCGCCGCGTCGGCGGGGTTGAAAGCGTTCTCGATGGCCTGCGCGGCCTCCCGGCTGCGCACGAAGAATACGCGCTGCCCGGCGTCGGCGGAAACCACGTCGAGGGCGACCACCGGTTTGCCGTTCGGGCGCCCGTCGCTCGCGATCGGCTGCACCAGGCGCAGTCGCTGCCCGGTCCAGGCGGGCACCTTGCGCGTGCACACGACCGTGCCGATCACCTCGCCCAGGTGCAACGCAGCCTCCCGCGCCTACAGGATCTGCGCCCGGGCGTCGGCGTGCAGCCGGGCCACGATCGACCAGTCGGCCAGGCGCGGGCCGGCGGCGGAGCGGCCGGCGGCCACGGCGGCCTCGACGTCGTGCACGGACCCGGTGAGATAGACGTAACCCTTGCCGCCCAGGCCCTGGGCCAAGCGGATGCGCCGCAGCGTGACCCGCGCCGTCTTGGCGGCCCGGTCGGCCACCAGCACGGTGGCGGCCACCGTCGCGGTCTCCAGGGTCCCGAGCGCATCGTCCTCGCCGGCGCCGACGCGGTCCTCGACGGCCGGCAGCACGCCGGGGTGGATCTGCGGCAGCAGCAGATCGTCCACGCGATGCGCGCCCGCCAGCTCGACGCCGCGGCCGTGGGCGGCTCGGGTCGCCCCCACCTCCCCGCCGAACAGCACCACGAACTTGCCGGGGCTCACCTCGCCGGCGAAGACGAGCTCCACCGGCGCCATCTTGAGGACGCCGTCGGCGACCACCACGCCGCTGGCCACGGAGTCGGTCTCGACCACGGCCAGAGCCTCGAGCTCGGGCAGCGGCCGCGCCTCCAGGGGGACGCCGGCGGCGCGCAGCCCGGCGGGGCGCGGCGGACGGGTCACGAGAGGGCGGGGCGCCATGTCAGGCGACCTCGGCGCCGGCGCTCTTCTGGTAGATGGTCTCGCCGCGGGCCTCCACGCTGTCCACGATGCCGGCGATGACGGCGTCCACGGGGCGGTCCCTGGTCACCTCAGTGAGGCGCGCGCTCGAGCCGCTCGCCACCAGCACGATCTCGCCGAGGCCGGCCCCCACCGCGTCGGCCGCGACCAGCATCGAGCCGGTGGGCTTGAAGGTGAGGTCGACTTCGCGCGTGAGCAGCAGCTTGAACCCGACGAGTCCGGAGTCCTTGCGGGTGGAGACCACCGTGCCCACGACCTCGGCGAGGATCACTGGCTTTCCCTAGGCGCCCTTCTTGCCGTCGGAGCGCCCGATCGGCAGGACGTCCTCCAGGCTCGGGTGCGGGCGCGGGATGACGTGGACGGAGATGACCTCCCCCACCTTGGCGGCCGCCATGGAGCCCGCCTCGGTCGCGGCGCGCACCGCCGCGACGTCGCCGCGGACCACTGTGGTGACGTAGCCGCCGCCGATCTTCT
Organism: uncultured bacterium; assembly: GCA_964386525.1. Lineage (GTDB taxonomy): Bacteria > Eisenbacteria > RBG-16-71-46 > RBG-16-71-46 > DASYSL01 > CAYLSO01. The sequence goes on along the minus strand of CAYLSO010000059.1, from coordinate 4,893 downwards.
CGTAGCCGATGAGCCGCACCTTGGCGGCCTTCACCATGGCGTCGGAGGCCTCGACCATGGCCACGAAGCCGCGCGTCTCGATGAGTCCGAGGGCTTCTTCCATTCCGTCCTCCCAGCCGCTCCTACTTGAGGAGCGGATCCTCGAGCGAATCCCAGGGCAAGGGGATCACGTGCGTGCACACCACCTCGCCGACGCGCTGTGCGGCGCGGGCCCCCGCCTCGACGGCGGCGGTCACCGCGCCCACGTCGCCGCGCACCACGGCGGTGCACAGGGCGGGCTCGACCTGCACCCACTTGGTCAGCGTGACGGCGGCGGTCTTGGTCATGGCGTCCGCCGCCTCGATCATGGCGGTGAAGCCTCGAGTCTCCACCATCCCGAGGGCTTGTCCCCGCACTCCGGCCTCCTTATCGGGGGGCGATCCCCGCGGCGGGCTAGGCTTGCGGCGGGACGCTAACAGAAGGGCAAGTGTGGGTCAATGAACGCGTTTAGGCCGGGAAGGCCGGTGGACCGCCCGGCCTCGGGGGGAGAAACTCGAAGGGGGCGGCCTTGCGGCCACCCCCTTGCAAGAGGGAGAAGTTCCCCGGCCTTGCCGTGTGCCAAGTTCCGTGAAACTCCGCGTCGAGGCGTTCGGGGATAAGTCCACGACTCAGCGAAGCACGGGCACGTCAGGGAACTTCGTCCTTTGGTTCCGCAGGGCCTGCAGCCCCGCGCGTTCGCAGACGTGCTAACGCAACCGGCGTGCCACGCTCCGGGACGGCACGGGACGGGGACGGCAGCGGCGCGCCAAGGCGCTGCGCGGCATGCGATTCGCTGTGGGTCGCGGATGGGAGGATGCGGCGCTCGGCCGGCGGGAACACGGTCCGGGTAGCCGCGAGAGTGCCGCCGTTTGGGGGAATTCCCGCGCTCGTGGGTGGCCTGGCGCGGGGATCGGGCCCGCGGAGCCGGACCGCGGAGCTGCCTCGGAGAGTCTACTCCGCGACGCCGATCCGCCGCCTCATCCGACGGAGGGCGCGGCGGGGGCCGTGAGGTCGCGGCCGGTCATGGCCTCCGGGACCGGCAGCCCGGCCAGACGCAGGATGGTGGGCGCGATGTCGGCCAGGATGCCGTCGGCCACGCCCCACCGCTCCCCGGGCTGTCCGAGGATCACGAGCGGCACCAGGTCGTCGGTGTGCGCCGTGTGCGGGCAGCCGTTCTCCTCGTCCCAGGTCCGCTCGGCGTTGCCGTGGTCGGAGGTGACGAGCAGGATCCCCTCCTGCTCCTGCACGGCGCGCGCCACCCGCCCCAGACACTCGTCGACGACCTCGATGGCGCGCACCGTGGCCGCCAGCCCGCCCGAGTGCCCCACCATGTCGGCGTTGGCGTAGTTCATCACGATCAGCTGGTGGCGGCGCCGGGCGAGCTCGCGCTCGAAGGCCTCGGTGACGCCGTCGGCGCTCATCTCGGGCGCCAGGTCGTAGGTCGCCACGTCCTGGCGCGACGGGATGAGGACGCGGTCCTCCCCCGCCAGGGGCTCCTCGACGCCGCCGGAGAAGAAGTAGGTGACGTGCGCGTACTTCTCCGTCTCGGCCAAGCGCAGCTGGCGCAGGCCGCGGCGCGCGTAGACCTCGCCGAGGGTGTCGGTGACCCGCTTGGGCGGGAATATGGCCGGCAGAGCGAACGCGGTCTGGTACTGCGTGAGGCAGACGTAGCCGAGGTCGCGCGGCCGGTCGGGGCGCGCGAAGGGGCAGTCGTCGAGGGCCAGCGCGCGCGTGATCTGGCGGGCGCGGTCGGGGCGGAAGTTGAAGTTGGCGCAACCGTCGCCGCTCGCCACCAGGGCCAACGGGGCGCCGGCGGCGTCGCGGATCACGGTCGGCTTGACGAACTCGTCGTCCTCGCCGCGCGCGTAGGCCTGCTCGAGCGCCTCGCGGAAGCTGCCCGCCGCGTACCCCTCGCCGCGCACCAGCCCCTGGTAGGCCAGCTCTGTGCGCTCCCAGCGCTGGTCGCGGTCCATGGCGTAGTAGCGGCCCGTGACCGTGGCTACGCGGCCGCGGCCGTACTCGGCGAAGAGTGCCTCGACCGCATCGGCGTACCGCGGCGCGGAGCGCGGCGGCGTGTCGCGGCCGTCGAGGAAGGCGTGCAGGAAGACGCGGTCCACGCCGCGCCGGCGGGCCATCTCCAGGTAGCCGCGCAGGTGGTCGATGTGGCTGTGCACGCCGCCGTCGGAGACCAGCCCCAGCAGGTGCAGGCGGCCACCGGTGCGGGCCAGGTGGTCGAACAGTCCGCCGAGCGCCGGGTTGTCGTAGAACGAGCCGTCGCGGATGGCGCGGGCCACCGCCAGGATGTCCTGGTAGACGATGCGGCCGGCGCCGAGGTTCAGGTGGCCGACCTCCGAGTTGCCGAACTGGCCGGGCGGCAGCCCGACGTCCTCGCCCGAGGCGGAGAGCTTGGCGCAGGAGGGTCCCCCCCACCAGCCGCTCCAGTTGGGGGTGCGGGCCACGCTGACGGCGTTGTGCGGCCCGGGCGGGGCCAGGCCGAAACCGTCGAGGATGCACAGCACGATGGGCCAGCGGTCGGGCAGCGTCGGGGTCGTCATGCGAGTCGGCTCGTCTCCGCGTGATGGCACGCCGCCCAGTGTCCGGGGGCGATCTGGCGCAGCTGGGGCGCTTCGCGCGCGCAGCGATCGCCGTCCGCCAGGCGGCAGCGTGGGTGGAAGCGGCAGCCCGCGGGCGGGCACGCCGGACTCGGCACGTCGCCCGTGAGCACGATGCGCGAGCGGCGCGCCCCCGGCCGGGGCTCGGGGATCGCCGACAACAGCGCCTGCGTGTACGGGTGCCGGGCGCCAGCATACAGGATACGGCTCGGGGCCAGCTCGACGATCTTGCCGAGATACATCACGGCCACGCGGTCGGAGATGTGCTCGACCACGGAGAGGTCGTGGGCGATGAACAGGTAGGTGAGCGACAGCCGCTCGCGCAGGTCCTGGAGCAGGTTGAGCACCTGGGCTTGGATCGACACGTCGAGCGCCGAGACCGGCTCGTCGGCGACGATCAACTGCGGGTCCACCGCCAGGGCGCGCGCCACCCCGATGCGCTGGCGCTGTCCGCCGGAGAACTCGTGCGGGTAGCGGCGCGCGTGCTCGGGCGCCAGTCCCACCAGGCGCAGCAGTTCGGCGACGCGCTCCTTGGCCTCGCGGCCCTTGGCCAGGTGGTGGATGGCCAGGGCTTCGCCGACGATCGAGCCGACGGTGTGGCGCGGGTTCAGCGACGAGTACGGGTCCTGGAAGATGATCTGCATGCGGCGGCGCAGGGCCCGCATCTCGCGGCGCGGCAGGCCGAGGATCTCGCGGCCGGCGAAGCGCACGGAGCCGGAGGTGGGCTCGATGAGCCGCAGGATCGCCCGCCCGGTGGTGGTCTTGCCGCAGCCCGACTCTCCCACCAGCCCGAGCACCTCGCCGCGCGCCAGCGTGAACGAGACGCCGTCCACGGCGCGCACCTGTCCGGTGGTGCGCCCGAAGAGCCCCTTGCGGATGGGGAAATGCTTCACCAGGTCGCGCACCTCGAGCAGGGGCGCGGCGGCGGGGATCGCAGCGTCGGTGGCCGGTGCCGTGGCGCCGACCGGGCCGCCGGGCTTGCGGCGGCGGCTCACGCGTGATCCCCCCCGGGGAACGGCGAGAGCTTGCCGCTCCGGATGCCCTCCCCGTGCAGGCAGCGCAGGAGGTGTCCTTCCTCGATCCGCTCGAGCGCCGGCTCGCGGAAGGCGCACTCCTCGGCCGCCAGGTGGCAGCGCGGGTGGAAGGTGCAGCCGTGCGGGAACTCGGCGGGGCTCGGGACCGCCCCGGGGATCGGCCGCAGGCGCTCGGCGGCCTGCCCGAGCTTGGGCAGCGAGGCCAGCAGCCCGCCGGTGTACGGGTGCAGGGTGCGCCGGAAGAGCGTCTCCGCGTCGGTGTACTCCTGGATGCGCCCGCCGTACATCACGGCGACGTGGTCGGCCACCTCCGCCACCACGCCGAGGTCGTGCGTGATGAGCACCAGGGCCATGCCCAGCTCGGTCTGCAGGCGCCGCAGCAGCTCGAGGATCTGCGCCTGGATGGTGACGTCGAGGGCGGTCGTCGGCTCGTCGGCGATGAGCACGCTCGGGCTGCACGCCAGGGCCATGGCGATCATCACCCGCTGGCGCATGCCGCCCGAGAGCTGGTGCGGGTATTCGTCGACGCGCTGCTCGGGGGCCGGGATGCCCACCAGGCGCAGCATCTCGATGGCGCGGTCGCGCGCGGCGCGCTTGCCCAGCCCCTGGTGCAGGCGGATGGCCTCCACGATCTGGTCGCCGCAGGTGTAGACCGGGTTCAGCGAGGTCATGGGTTCCTGGAAGACCATGGAGATCTCGTTGCCCCGGATGCGGCGCATGTCGCCGGCGGGCAGCCGCAGCAGGTCCTCGCCGCGGTAGCGGATCTCGCCGCTCACGATGCGCCCCGGCGGGCTGGGGATGAGCCGCAGGATGGAGAGCGCGGTGACCGACTTGCCGCAGCCCGACTCCCCCACCAGGCCCAGGGTCTCGCCCGGGAAGACCTGGAAGGAGACGCCGTTGACCGCCTTGACCACGCCGTCGTCGGTGAAGAACTGCGTCTTGAGGTCGCGCACCTCGAGGACGGGCTGGGTGGCGGGCGCGGCGGGCAGGCTCCCGGGACCGCTCCCGGGGGCGGGGTGCGGCGCCCGGCCGCTCACGCGCTCCTCCCCGCGCGGGAGGTGCGCGGATTGAGGGCGTCGGAGAGTCCGTCGCCGAGGAAGTTGAAGGCCATGACCGTGACGAAGATGAGGAAGCCCGGCGTCAGCACCCAAGGGTACGACGTGAGCACGCGCACGCTCTGCGCGGCGGTGAGCATGTTGCCCCACGAGGCCACCGGCTCCTGGACGCCG